>JAVBUR010000002.1:0-13319 GCA_031555145.1 Tannerellaceae bacterium
CGACGTTGATAGGCTACAGGTGTACGCGCAGTAATGCGTTCAGCCGAGTAGTACTAATTGCCCGAGACTTTCAGAAGCCAGGGAGATGAACTTTTGTAATAGTTTTTTCGAAACTGATGTGACAAAATGTCTATCTAAATACAAGATAACAAAGATCAAAAAGAGATTTAGGTGGTTATAGTGCCGGGGATCCACCTCTTCCCATTCCGAACAGAGAAGTTAAGCCCGGCCACGTCGATGGTACTGCGTAAGTGGGAGAGTAGATAGCTGCCGTTTTAAGAAAGAGCCGGTTTTCCGAAAGGGAGACCGGCTTCTTTGTTTTTATCCAACTCCTTCAGAATGAGTTGGTTCTTTAAATATCCCAATCCCAAAAACGGCATATTCCCTTTTTTTCAGGGATATTGACCTGGATAGTTGGATGAATGGCCTTCAACGATTCAATAAATTCTTTTTCCCTGACGGGTGAAATCAACCAATGCATGCCACCTGTTCTAAAACGAATCTCCAATCTCTTCAGAGAGGCTGCGGGCGACGAAAGCGGATTGTAGGTACGTGCCACAGAAATAATATCAGTAATATTCTTGCTCCCAGTAGGGATAAACCACATTCTCAAATACAATTTACTTTCTGATATCTCATAACGCATGCCTGTAAAAATCACAACAACAAACAACAAAGTTCCGCCAACGATGAATACCGTGGGGTAAGCATGGTGTATGAAAGCCGTTATGGTGCTTATAGTGAGTGGTACGAGAACAAGTACCAAAATTAATACACTTATACGCGACCTGAATACTTTCTTGGTATCTTCCATAACTTATAATGCATGATTAGGGTTATTCTATTGTTTGAGGCAGTAATTGACCATATAGCTGTTCAACCTCTTCTGCTGTGCTGCCATTGATAATTACCGGAGGATTCTTTTGGGAGAATACGATCAGGTAAGGTCCTTTGTGGGATTGCAGGTCAAGCAGGCTGTAGCGGTGCGTATTATTCCTTCAGCAGCTCCGTTACCCGGTTGTAGAACTTCCCCACGTGGTAAGCATCCATTAGGGCATGGCTTACATTGAGGGCGATGGGGATGTATTCGTTGCCTTCACGGGAGATCACTTTGCCGACTAAGGTATTCGGGAAACTTTCCATATTGGATCGTTGGGCAAAGCAGAAAGAAGTGAAACTGAGGGTGGGCATGGCGCTGATCATCATCACGTCCAGTTCGTTATTCTTTTGGCTCTCCTGTTCTTCACCGTAGGGATTGGTTGAACTGGTATGGGTGTCGATCTGGTGTTGCGCTTTACGGGCAAATGAAATCAGGTCCGGATCATATTCGAACCGGAGGGTGTTGTAGGCGCCATTCTCTCCTGTACGGATGATTGCCAGTACAGCAATGGTATCATACCAACATAATTCTCCTGACTCACTTATCCGGTATGTAAACTCTTTAATCTCGTTGACGGCTTTCAGCATCGCATGTGCATAATACAGAAAGAAAGAGACGCCGTGTGCCTTTGCCCGTTCTTTTGCGCCTGTACATTCCACTTCGGAAGTATAGGACATGGAAGGATTGATAAACTGCTTGAAAAAGGCGATCTGCTCTTTCCGCTCGAATGTATCCGGATCAATGATGTGTTTCATAATAGTTTCCCCTCAATTATTATGATGATTAACGATAACGAATAGCTGTGCCTGCGGCGGTAACCATGAGCATGCTGCCGCTGGCTCCAACGGTTTCGTAGTCGAGGTCGATACCGATCACGGCGTTGGCTCCCAGCCGGGCGGCCTGCTCACTCATTTCCTTCAGGGCGATATCCTTGGCGTCACGCAGGACCCCTTCATAGGATCCTGCCCGTCCGCCTACGATATCCCGTATGCCGGCAAAAAAGTCTTTGAATACATTGGCACCGATAATCGTTTCGCCGGATACGATGCCGTAATATTGTATAATTTCTTTCCCTTCGAGGGTGTTGGTTGTTGTCAGTAACATATGGTCTGCTTTTTAGAGTTGAAACAAATATAGCGGGATTTAGTGTTCGTTGCTCATTTCGAAGACTAATCTTCCTCCTTTGACAATGTCCTCGTGGGTGATAAACATCCGGTCAAGTTGCTGACCGTTCAGGCTGACCGACCGGACGTATTTATTCGCCGGGCTGTTATCCTTGACGATGATCTCAAACACGCCACCTTTGACCGGGATACGTGCCTTGTCCACCATCGGGCGGCCGAGTGTGTATTCGGGAATACCGGGAGATACCTGATACAGACCCATGGCGCTCAGCACATACCAGGCCGACATTTGTCCGCAGTCTTCGTTGCCGATGATACCGTCGGGCTGCGGCAGGTAGAAGTCGCGCATGATCTGGTCGAGGCGTTCCTGGGCTTTCCACGGAGCGTCGGTCCAGTTATAGAGATAGGCCATATGGTGGCTCGGCTCGTTGCCGTGGGCATATTGTCCGATCAGACCGGTGATATCGCCCGAAGCCGAGGCTCCGTCGATCTGCGAAGAGGTGGTGAAGAGGGTATCGAGGCGTGTTTCCAGTTCCTGCTTGCCACCGATGGCAGCGATAAAGTTGTCCATATCATGCGGAGCAAAGAAACTCCACTGGAAGGCATTCCCTTCGGTGTAGTCGCTCCGCATATGGGCAGAGTAACGTGGGTTGAATGGGGTACGGAACGAACCGTCGGCCATTACCGGGCGCATCATCTTTGTTTCGGGATCTAGGTAGCGTTTGTAGTAACTGCCTTTTTCAGCATAGGCCTGCGCTACTTCCGTGTTGCCGGCTTTGGCGGCAATCTGTGAGATACACCAGTCTTCATAAGCCATTTCCAAGCCCCAGGAGACAGACTCGGCAATGGAGTCGGCAGGAACGAAACCGAAGGTGTCTTTATAATACGTATGACGGGTGATCAGATCGAGTTCGCGTGTCCCTTTGAATTTCTCAGCGAGGTCGGCACGATAGACAGACGAGCGTGCAGCCGCTTCCGTCCACAGATTCAGGTCGCCTTTGGCGAGGCCTTTTGTCACCAGATCGGCCAGTACGGATACGGCGGGATAGCCTACCATCGTTCCGGTATAGTTCGAAGCCAACGGCCATTTCGGCAGAATGGTTCCTTCTTCGTATCCCTTCACCAGTGCGTCACCCCAATGGGCGGCCAGGTTGGGATTGATAATCGTCATTAACGGATGCAACGCCCGGAAGGTATCCCAGAGGGAAAAGGCGGTATAATTCACATATCCCGGTGTGGCTTGATGTACCTTCTTGTCCATACCGATGTAACGTCCGTCCACATCCTGATAGGCAAAGGGGGCGATCATCGTATGATACAGAGCGGTGTAGAAATTCTTCATAACGGCCGGGTCACTGCTTTGGATTTCGATCCGGTTTAGCTCACGGTTCCATATCTCGGCCGACTGTTCGCGTATTTGCTCGAAGTCCCAACCGGGTAGCTCTGCTTCCATATTGCGTTCTGCTCCGTCCACATCTACGGGCGATAGCGCTACCTTTACATACAACGGCTTCGCGCTTTCGAAGAATTTATAATGAAACTTCAAATCCTCTGCCGTATTCAGCCGCATAAAGAGCGAATCACTGCGCAACTCTCCACCGATGTACTGATAAACGGTCTCGATCGGTTCGGAGAAGGTGATCCGGTACGACATCTTGTGGAAATGCGCCCAGCCCTGTGTTTTGAAGGTGCCTTCGACGATGGAGTCGTTGACAAACATAAACTCATTCCCTATCAGCCGGTGTCCCCAGTTGGGCTGTAGAATATGGCCGAGGTCAAGCATGACGCGTCGTTCCTTCGGATTGTCGTATGTATACTTATGTAAACCAACACGGTCGGTAGAAGTCAATTCTACATTAATGCCGAAGTTATCAAGACGGACGGCATAATAGCCTGGTGTAGCCTTTTCGGTTTCCTTGCGGAAAGTGGCTACCGGCTTGATGGAGTCTTCTCCCGAATACGGCAGGATGGCAACATCTCCCAGGTCACCTATCCCCGTACCTGACAGGTGGGTATGGCTGAACGCGTAGATCCGGTTGTCGTCATAATGATATCCGCTACTGGCATCCCAGCCCAGGATATGCGTATCGGGGCTGAGTTGTACCATCGCGAACGGCCGTGTGGGACCGGGGAAGGTGTGCCCGTGGAAACCGGTTCCGATAAACGGATCCACATACTGTATGTCATTTTGTAATAAGCCGTCGGAAGATGTTTGCTTGCAACCTGGTGTCAATAGCAACAATGCCACTGAAATACCAATCGGAAAGAATGTCTTATTCACTGTATCTGATCATTTAGTTTAAAGGACAAAGATAGTTTTTTATCATGTAGAAGAGGTGTTAATCGCTTCCTTTTTCATTGTGTCACGGATTTCACTTCACTGCCGGTTGCACCAGGCGCCGACGCTATATCCGACCCAGGTTGCCAACAAGCACACCGCCACACTCAGCAAGGCATAGAGGAAGAAAAGGAACACATCCCCATGCTTCAGCAGGTTGAAGTTCTCCCAAGAGAAAGCCGAGAAGGTGGTGAATCCTCCACAGAAACCAATTGACAGTAAATGAATATACGATTGTTTGTCGGCAATGGGTGATCCCCAACACAAGCCGATCAGGAATGCCCCCACTACGTTTACACTGAATGTCCCCAACGGTAACGCAACCGGCCACCAAGCGGCCAGCAGGCGCGCTACACCAAAACGGGCAACGCTACCCAAACCTCCGCCGATAAATACAAGTATCGCTAATTTCCACATCTGGTTTAGGTGTTTTTCCAACGTTCTAATCGCTTCATGCCACGGGTGAAAAGCCAGGCAGTGAAGCGTGAATGCCCGCCTATGATCATTTGTTCTTTGCAGAACTCCTGGAATTCACCGACAGTTCCTTCAAATGTAAAGGAACCGTTTACATAACAGTAACTGCAATATGTCTCGTTCTTGCTGCCGTCGGCATTTGTGCCGCCGCCTGCGGGATCCTTTTTCATTGGCATCCCGCAGCTTTGGCAATATTTATTTGTGTGTTTCATGGTATGTAAGATATTTATGCCTGCTTCATTTCCACATCCAAGAACCAGTTGATGCCGAACTTATCCGTCAACATACCGAACAAGGGTGACCAGAAGGTTTTTTCCAGCGGCATCGTTACCGTACCGCCTTCCGACAGGCCGTTGAATATCCGGTGTGCTTCTTCTTCGTTCTGGGCGGAGATACAGATCGCGACATTATTCCCTACCACATGCGGAGTACCCGACATGGCTGGGCAGACATCGCAGCCCATCAAGATTGTTTCCTTACTGACAGGCAGCCCTACATGCATGATCAGATCCTTTGCCGAATCAGGCAGCGGCATTTCCGACTCCGGCATATCCTTATATCGTCCGATATAGTTGAACTCACCACCGAACACTGACTTGTAAAGCGTAAAAGCCGCTTCGCATGTACCTTCGAACGCTAAATAACAATTTACTTTTGCCATAGTTGTAACATTTTAATTGTATATAAATCTGTGTATATAATCTATAAGGCTGTTTTAGATCCATGCAAACAGGATAAAGATAATACCTGTTACAAATGTATAGCCGGCTTCTACACAAGCCGCCTCCACAAATGTTTTCCAATCCGCATACCGGAATTTCAGCGTACCTTTCTGCCATCCGCAGAACCCGACAAGCACCAGTACGGCGAGCCAGGGCGAGAGTATCGTCAGCACAAAGAACACCAAGCCGAACAAGGCCGTTGCCAGGACCTGCATCAACATCGTAATAACGATATTGGCCGTATCCGGTTTTTCAGTCATATCCACCTTGAATACACGCGCCCAGGTTTTCGCAAAGAGGAACGTATGCCAGATGGCGCCTGCCCCGAAGGCAACGACCACGGCAATTGTATACCACATCCAGTTGATGCCACAGAAGGCTTCACATAGTAAATCACATGTTTCCATATCCGTCTGTATTAAAAGGTTGAAGAATAACGCAAATATAATCCTAATATCAGCTGCCCCTACCAGCGGACAGGTATTTTTTATAACAAAGCAGAAGGTTATGCAAGCGGCCGTGATAGCTTTATTTAACTGTTTTTGTAAGTAGTTAATGCCCATTTCGGTTATATTTGTCATTGATAATTGAGTTGTTGACACGATTAAAATTTTAATTTATGAAACGATCTGTATTTTTGAGAGGCTTTATGGCTGCAATATGTCTCTTTGTATACAGCGCATGTAGCAGTGATGATGAAGTGATCCCGGAACCTGAACCTACTTATTCAGTGGTAGAGGTGAAATACACCCTCGAAGAAGCAAGCGATAGCGTAGCCTTCCAGGCGCATGTCTTTGACCCGGTTGGATTTATAAATGGCGGTACTGATTCTATGTCGGTCACGTGGACAGAAACGCCGAGAGACTTAGTGATGACTTCCTGGTTCAGTTTTTCACCGGCTCTTCCGGAATATTTAGAAGTGGATACGGTTACTGTTCGTACACCGGAGTGGGTGCGGGGAAAGGAGATCGATACTGTCGAACGTGGATGGACACTTGCCGAAGGAAAGCACATGAAGCCTTATTGGTCCTCTGCTATGGTAACTTTTACCGAGACTTTAAGCTTTACAGTTCCTCCGCACAAAGAGATCACGATCAACCGGACATCAAAAGAAGAGGTCTTACAAGCCACAGTCGAGTTGGTTGTCGAGAATGATCAGACTGGCGAGCGTACTTCTTATCAAGGTAAATGGATTGGCACATTAAGATTCCCGGAACATGCGACCAAATTAACGGATAATGATTGGCCTATAGAGTGATTTTTGGATAAAGTACTATATTTGTAACCGGATGTATCATCTGGTAGTCTTATATAGTATCAAAAACGAAAAATCGAACAATGTATGAAAACAACACTGAACAAGATCCTCTGCACCCTCTTGTGTACACTTTTTACCATGGCTGTATATGCGCAAGACAAATCAGGTATTGTCGGCGAATGGAACTACACCGCTGAAGGCGCTCCGTATGGTTATGATACGGGTGTGATGAATATCAAATCAGATAATGGTAAACTGACCGCTGAAGTGGTGATGAACGGACAGACAGTGAAAATCAACGAGATTCGTAAGGATGGTGAAGCCTATAAATGTACCGTTTATGTAGATGGTTACCCTGTCAGCGTCGTTCTGCGGCAGAAAGGCGACGGGATGGAAGGGACTTCCGAAGTCGATGGCGATGTGAATCCGATCGCCTTCAAGCGGGTCGCCAAAAAGTAAAAAACAATCCTTTCAGGAGGTGAATCTTCCCTGTTTGCCGTACCTTTGCGGGAAACAGGGAAGTTTTATGTTTACAGTCATTGCTATTATGTTTGCCGGTATCGCCACGGGATATGTCTTCCGGCGTATCGAAGGGTTGCGCCATACCGGTAAATTGATCACGGTCTCTATTGTTTTGCTATTGTTCCTGCTTGGGGTCTCCGTCGGGGCGAACAGGGAGATTGTCAACAACCTCGGTACGCTCGGTCTCCAGGCACTGCTGATTGCCGTTGCCGGAACGATGGGTAGTGTACTCGCCGGATGGGTGGTGTACCATTTCTTCTTTAAAGCGAAGGGGAAGCTATGAAAGGGAGTCTTCTTTTTGTCGGCTTCTTTGCTTTCGGTTGCCTGACGGGGTGGACGATGGACTGGCTGGATAGGAAACCAGACACAGACATCACGATCTATGTGCTCTACCTCCTGATGTTCCTGGTGGGGATCAGCATCGGTAGTGACAAGAAACTGAAAGATATCCTGAGCAGTATTCGTCCTCACCTGTTGTTGGTGCCGTTGGCTACGATTGTGGGGACGCTGACATTCTCGGCACTGGTTAGCCTTGCGATCTCCGGGTTGGGCGTGTTCGACTGTCTGGCTATCGGCAGTGGCTTTGCCTACTACTCCCTTTCGTCTATCCTTATCACCGAACTTAAATCCGCTTCGTTGGGTGTCCAGATGGCGGCCGAACTCGGCACCATTGCCTTGATGGCCAACATCCTGCGCGAGATATTCGCCCTGTTGGGCGCCCCCCTCTTCCTGAAATACTTCGGTCGGCTGTCGGTGATCTGTGCCGGCGGAGCGACGACGATGGACACGACACTGCCGGTCATCACCCGCTACGCCGGACGTGACCTCGTCTTTGTTTCCATCTTCCACGGTATAATTGTGGACTTTACCGTGCCGTTCTTTGTGACTTTTTTCTGTTCTTTGTAATGGCCATTAAGAGAATGGCGATTAAAACAACGTGAACACCGCAATCCTGACATACCGTTTCCGCCAGTTGTGGAAGATCGTGCGCGAGATACCACCGCTCTACCTGCTCATACTGGCTGTGATGCTGGCTGCGTTGGGCGCCGGGCTGTATACGCTGGCGGCTAAAGCACCGGGAGGGTGGGGGATCACGGTTGGCCTTCTGTTACTGCTCCTGTTGCTGCATACACGGCGGAGGGATTATCGTTTCCTGTTTCATATCGAAGAGAGGCCGGGGCGTGTCTTTGCGGTCGAGTATCTGTTGCTGGCCTTACCTGTATCCGTGATCGAATGCGTACAGGGGCAGTGGCTGGCGGCAATTGCGCTGGTGGTGGGGTGTGGGGGGATCGCTTTGATCGGTCAACCGGTGCAGACTACCGGTAAGGGGGTGCCTGTTCCCCGGTGGATTCCTGTGGAGTTGTTTGAGATCCGGAGCGGTTTTCGTCAGTCCGGTATCGTGATGATAGTGCTGTATGTGGTCGCTTATGCCGGGTTGTTGGTACCCTATCTTCCGTTGGCTTTCCTCTTCTTTTATACCTGCTGTTATGGAGGGTTTTATGGGCTGTCTGAACCGGTATCTATCCTGTGTGCCCGGGAACTTCCGACGGGGACTTTCCTGCACCGGAAGTTGTGGGTGAACGGGGCGGCCTATTTCCTTACGCTGCTGCCGGTCTGTGCGCTTTATGCTGTCTTGCAACCCGGACAGGCCTGGTATGCCGGGCTCTTCCTGTTGACGGGTACGCTGAATATCTGCCTGATGATTGTGACGAAATACGCCTACTACCGTCCACAGGCTAAGATCGTAGCCGGACAGATGTCCCTGTCGCTGTCTTTGGCCGGTATGGTTGCCCCCTTTCTGGCTCCGCTTACCCTGTTCTTCTGTATCAAAAACTATCTGGCTGCCCGCCGTAACTTAACAACGTGGTTATATGCTTACTATCCGTAATTTGCATCTGCGATATGACAAGAGGTCGGAAGTCCTCTGTGGCATCAACCTTACGCTCGAAGCCGGGATGACACATGGCCTGGTCGGACTGAACGGCTCAGGAAAGACCACGCTGCTAAATACGCTCTATGCCTTCCTCTGTCCGCAGGAAGGTGAACTGCTGTGGAACGACCATTCCCTGCAACGCAAAGACATTGCCTATCTGGAAGCCGACAACTTCTTCTACACCTATATGACCGGAAGGGAATATCTTAACCTTTTCCCCACCGGAGCGACTGCCTTCCCGATGGACGAATGGCAGCAACTCTTCTCTCTGCCGCTCGACGAGATCACCGAAAGCTATTCCACCGGGATGAAAAAACGCCTCGCCCTGCTGGCCATCATCAAACAAGACAAGCCCATCCTCATCCTCGACGAACCCTTCAACGGCCTCGACCTCGAAGGCACGCACCTGCTCGCCCTAATCCTTTCCCGGCTGCATGCCCGGGGAAAGACCATCCTCATCACCTCGCACATCTTCGAAACCCTGACCAACTGCTGCCAGTATATCCACCACCTCCACGAAGGCCTGATCGCCCGCAGCTACGACCGTGCCACTTTCTCTCTCCTGCAAGATCACCTCCGTCAAACCGTCGAAGAACGTTCCCGGCAGACATTGGAAGGACTGTTGTAATAGTCGTATCGGCAGATAACAGATATTCAGTTTTGGCCGAATCTGAAGACAGTGAATACCGTGTCAGCGGTATCGTGTTGGTAGCCGTGGGTGCAAGCCCACGGACATGTAATTGGATTGTGTTTTATGCGCCGTGTCAGCGGTGCCGTATTTGTAGGCCGGCACCGCTGACGCGGCGCATGATAATTGTTGTTTTTCCAATTGACCGTGGGCTCGGCTTCGCCAGCACCCACGGCTACGAATACGATGCCCGTGACCGGGCATTCATCGTCGCGACGAACACCCAATTACTTTCAAGTCTGGTTGATATTGAAAGCGAGGCGCTTTCAAATTTGTTTGGAATACTGCGTGGAGGGGGTTATATCGCAGCGAATTTCCGCAGGTTGCGGTCCCATTGGGGGAGGGTGTGGATGAGATGGACGGCTTCTTCGGGGGTGTGGGCGACGGCCCAGAGGGCCTGGTGTTGCGGACGCATGAATTGTTGTTCGACGGCTTGCTCCAGCATGGCGAGGAGGGGATCGTAGAAGTGGTTGGTGTTGAGGATGACGACGGGGTTGACGTAGAGGCCCAATTGCTTCCAGGTGATGATTTCCAGTAGTTCTTCCATCGTTCCGCAGCCACCGGGGAGGGCAATGACGGCGTCCGAGAGGTCGGCCATCCGCTGCTTACGTTCGTGCATGCTGTCGACGACGATGGTTTCTGTCAGGTAGGGATGATGCCAGTTCTGTTCAACCATAAACTGGGGAATGACGCCTGTTACTGTCCCACCGGCTTCCAGCGTGGCATCGGATACGACACGCATCAGCCCGATCGAGCCGGCACCGTTAATCACCCGCAGGCCACGCTCGCCAAGCAACCGCCCCAACGAGGAGGCGGCTGCAAAGTAAGTGGGATCTATCTTTGTGCTGGAGGCACAGAACACGCAGACGGCGGTGATCGTGTGTTCCATCAGAGTTTGTGTATAACTTTCATCAACTGTTCACCCAAACCGATCGTGTAGCCTTGTGATACAAAGACCACGCGGTTGAAGGTATCGGCCACGATAAAGATCGGGAGCGAATTGGGATCGGTCAGCTTCATATTCTCTACGATCTCTTGCTGAATGGCGTTTCCTTCGTCGATACCGTAGGTGATGGTCGAAGGCAGTTCGCCGAATTCTTTCGGGTCGAAGCTCTTGTATCCCTGTTCGTCGGGGAAGAGGAGCACGAGGCTGCGTCCCCATGTTTCGAGGTCGGCCTTGACGGCGGCGATGTCGCGCATGGCGTGGTTGGTCGGTTCCTGGCGGGCGCCGAGGATGGCGACGACGAAATAGCCACGGCCGGTAGTCAACAGTACGCTGGTTTCTGTTCCGTTGTCGGCACGTTTGAACTTGTTTTCGGAGTTGAAGTTACCGATGACGCTGATCTGATCCGAGCTTTCACGCATGACCAGTTTGACGGGAGTCGTCTTGCCAGCTTCCACATCGAAGAATGACAGGGTAGCCATCACGCTGCCGTTTGCCATGCGCGAACCGGTGACCAGGGCGTAATGGCCTTCGTCCAGGTCGAACGGCGTCTTCAGCAACGCACTCCAGGTATCACCGGCACCCATATCGGCATTACCGCGGCGATACAGGTTTTGCGTTTGCAGCTTCCCGTTGTCGAGTACTTTGGAGATGGTGAAGTGACTATAGTATTTCGGATCGTCGAGCGCCTTGATCGGGGTGTAGGTAGCGACTACCTTGCCTTGTGCGGCGGTCGATTCAGTCGCGGTTTCAAAGTCCACATCCATCCACTTGCCATCCTTATTATATTGTATCTTACGGGCTACCGGTTCGATGCGGGCAGGGATACCGAGGCTGCGTGCCACGGCGATAAAAAACGTATTGCGCGAGGCGGCATCGGCGGTGCGGGCTTTCCATACGCCGACCGGCATAACGGGGATTTGTTGCGGGTTGAGGGCGTTATTGACCGTAATGTTGTTCTTCACCCAAACGACCAATGCCTGTGGATTCTCTTTGGCTTCTTTGGCAAGGGTCGCATCCAGGTTTTTTTGGAAGAAACCCTTGTAGGGAGTCAGCAGTTCGTTGGCGATACGCGGGTTCAGGACGTAGTTAATATACAACGGGTCGGACGATTCGGGCGTAAACGCCAGGTGGTCGAACAGCACCGACGCCGGTGTGTCGCGCAGGTCTTTGGCGGAGATGGCCTGAAGCAATGCCATAGCGGTGGCACGTTTTTCAGCGACTATCTCGCTCAGGAACTTTTCTATCTCACGCCAGTTGCCCCGGCTGCCGATCATGACTTTCACGGTGGCGTCCGGATCGGTTCCCAGTGCAGCGGCAAACTTTTTGGCTTTTTCTTCGGTATAGAAGGTCGCTACATAGGCATTACGGATATCATCTTCGGCCAGCATGCGGCGGGCATTCTCTTCTTTCTGTTCGGGGGTGACATCTACGGGGATGGAGCCTTCTGCCGGCGGTACGATATCCAGTTCGACGGAACCTTGGTCTCCGGGTTTCTTATCGAGGACGATCGTCACGCGGTCGTCTTTGCCGAAGGAGACTTTAGTGTAACCAAACGTACCGTCTTTCGTAGCCCACACCAGCATATCGCCTTTACCGGCAGAGAGGAAAGTCTCGCCTGTAGCATTGGTCGCTTTGGTGGCAACGGAATAGAACTCGGCATAGTTGTATATCTTGAATTCCACGCTGGCGCCTTCTACCGGTTTGCCTTCTGTATCGGCAACGGTAACGAATACTTTGGCCGAGGGTGCGTAGTTGTCGATCACATTGATCTCGGTATAGGCAGCGGTTACTTCCATCACCTCTTCCGGGCCGTCGTATTTACCGAAGGCTTTGGTGTGCATCAGCATACCGCGAGAAGCCGGGGCGTTGAACCAGCCGAGGTTCAACACGGGTTCAGGTTCGCAGGCACCGAGGAAATACCATTTGCCGTCTACCCAGGCTTCCACCCAGGCGTGGTTGTCGTCGGTATGCGCCCAACGCGGCGTATAGACCTGGCGGGCAGGAATACCTACGGCCCGCAGGGCGGCAGTGGTAAAGGTGGACTCTTCCCCGCATCGGCCATAAGCCGTACGGACGGAGGCCAGCGGCGAACTGGTACGGGCATCCGACGGGGTGTAGATCACCTTCTCGTGGCACCAGTGGTTCACTTCCAGCACGGCGTCGTAGAGCGACAGCTCTTTTACCCGTTCCTTCAGCTCTTCGTAGAATACCATCCGGCTTTCGTCCATATTCTCATTGTTCACCCGTACAGGGAGTACGAAGTGGCGGAAGATACCTTCAGGAATTTGGCTGCCCCACGGCATTTCTTCGCGTGTTTTGAAAGCAGCACGCACGTTGTCGAGATAGAACTCGCCACTGTAGTCCGTGATGTCGCCTACGGGCATGTAGGCATAGAGGAAGGTCATTGCTTCTTTTTCCTCCAAGGTCATCGGGG
>JAVBUR010000093.1:0-20216 GCA_031555145.1 Tannerellaceae bacterium
CCTGCTTCAGGGTATAGGATAGCGAAGTAAATTCGATTAAAAGAGGATAAATAAAGAAGAAAAAGGGATTCCTCCCCTTTTTAAGCCAGTTTGAGGATTCTTTTTATGTTTGCCGCAAATATAGCCATAGCACCTTGCATACTCATGGCATCCAAACCATAAGAGATTGCCCTGTCGTATCTGTAAACCTGTTTGAGTTCTGCGTTTTTGGCTTCGATTTTATATCGTTCCTTATATTTCTCCTTAAACTCTTCGGTTTGCTGGAACTCCATTTGTGCTAATTGGGTATCTGTCTTAACTACAACATTATAGGTTTTACTTTTAGCTCCTGATTTATAACAACCTTCCTTCCGGGAACATACTTTGCATTTATTGACGTCAAAATAATAAACCCATTTAGTGGTTTTCTTTTCTTTTTCCCGTGAGTGGAGGCTCTTACGGATAGCCAGATGTCCTGCCGGACAAACATACATCCCGGCATCTTTATTAAAATCAAACGTGTCTTCTTCCTTGCGATATCCCTGGCTGATGGAGGGGTTTAATTTAGAGACAAGAGAGAGTTTCTCTTCCCCGGCTAATTTCAGGTTATCCGCCCCCGAGTAGGCGGAATCGGCTATGACCGTATCCACTTGGATACCATTGGCCTTGCTGATCTCAACTAATGCCGGTAGTTGGGGCCCGTCTGCTTTTTCACCCGATGTGACAACTGCGGCTGTAATAATCCGTTCCTGGGTCATCGCCAGATGGGTCTTGAAACCAAAGAAGGATGTCTCTTTTGATTTATGACCTGTACGGGCATCCGTATCTGTGGAGGTGGTGTAATGATCAGCGATATCATCCAGTGTTTCCCGCAGCAGGTTCAGTTTCTCCATGATCCCGGGGTAGTAGATCTGTGAGATGTTATTCTCCAGATATTCCACCAATGTCAGGGTATAACTTATCTCGTGTTCCAGGTCATTATCTTCATTTTTTGAAGGAAGAGTATCTTTGATGGAACCGTCTATCTGATACAAACTTTTACGGAGTTGCTTCGAACGCAGTTTCAGCATTTGTACAGGTGAATACGGATTAGAGCGAGAGGCCGTGTGGGTGGCATCCACTATAATCGTTTTGGAGTTGATAATCCCTTTTTCTTTGGCCAGGGTTACGGTCTTGTTGATCAACAGATCTAACAAATCCACATCTTTCAAGCGAAGACGACGGAATTTAGTCAGGCTGCTGGGGTCGATTACATCATCCTCGGGAGCCATATCCAGAAAGAATTTGTAGGACATATCCACAAAAGAACGTGCCACCAAATCCACATCTGACAGCGGATACATCGCTTTCAATAGCAAGTATTTAAACAGACGTACCGGTTCAACGGCTGTCCGGCCATTGTCCAGACAATACTTGTCGGAAAGCTCTTCGCGGACAAAGGAAAAGTCCACCAATTCTTTGATCTGCCGTAAAGGATGATCCTTGCCGATAAGGATATCATACAAGGCAAAGTGATTACTGAAGGATAAACGACCTTGTTGGGGAAGCATAGGCGCTCTTTTTGATTGATGATTAAAGATACGAATACTTACCCGGATCACAAAACGAAAAGGGGGACTTTTTCAGTGGCCTCCCCCCTCTCAAGCTACTCTTTATACACATCTTTGAACAGTTCAAAGGCCTGATATTGATCGATGTATTTTTGGTATCCTCTTTTAAAAGTGATATACCCAGCCTTCCCATGGCTTCCATATCCGGACCATCCTGCCAGTCGTGCTATAATCCATGCAGCCCATGCTAAAGAATATTGCACATAAGGGTTCTTTTGCTTTTGAGTGTTCCCCTCCACTTTTCTCAATAAAATGTCTAATAACTCTATCTGCATATGGGTAAACAGTATCCTGGCAGAAACACCCTCTTCTTTGCGGTCATGAGCTAGCTTAAGAGTCATGATGTGCCACGCCCCGATTAACCCCATCAATGTCAACTTCTTTAATGTAGCACCGGACTCAAGCTGCGCATGCTCTATATTCATGCCTTCACTTTTAAGCAGACGGAAAATCTCTTCGATATACCACCTTAACTTATACCATTCGACACACTGCATGGCATCTGCAATATTCTCTATAGGATGGGTGGTCAACAAACGCCATTCTACAGGGGTTTCCCCATTAGGAACAGTTTGGTTGTGTTCCACAACGTGAATACAGGTGAGCCGGATAGAAGCCGGGTAATCTCCTTTCAGATCCTTAGGTTTCTTTATATCCACTTCTCCAAAGCGGAGGTTCATCCAGGCTGTTCTGGATTGGCGGCTATGGTTACCTTTTATTTCCAGATCGTAAGTGTGCTGTGAGGGTAATGAACACATATATTCCGACAATAGACTTTCTTCGCCAACCAGTATCCTGTTAGCTGATGAACGGAACAATAGATTACATCGGTCATTGGGGAGCAAATGGAACGCTTCATAAATATCAGATTCCCTGTCCGCTATAATGGTTTGTTGTACATCTTGCGGCAAATTATCCAGACTCTCACGAGCGGCCTCTATCCAACGGTAAGATTCTTTTTCTTCTATGGGTTGAAGACGATATTTACGCGTTAACCTATCCTCTTTATCTTTACGCCGATTCCATAACTTTACAGCAGAAAAGCCCAATGGAATATGACTTTCAGCATCGACTGCCAGCATCGGATGGCAATAAAACCCCATATTGGAATTTTTCGTTACAGGACCAATATCCGGATCGTCCGGTTCTATCCGACCTATATGACTGTTACAGTTAATCTCTGTTGTATCTTCAATACATAAGAGATGCTTTCCTTTTATATGCTCGGTGCAATTCTGGTAAAGGCATTGCTTTATTAAGTCTATTTCTAACTTCTCATTATTTAACATCCTATATGCTCCTATCTTTTCTGACAGTGTATCGCAGCACCTATTCACTACTATACTACCGTTTCTTATTATATTACCCAGCGTCTTATTAGCTCGTTTATCTATCCGCTTATCTGCAAATGCGTCATCAAAATAATGACTTAACTCGTTGTGTATCATGCATTAAAGATAATGAATAATACGCACAAAAACAAATATAACCAGCTGATAATCAGTTTGTAAAGGTATTATTTTTCATCCAATACAGACTGAATACAAAGAAGAAAAGATGTGTATAAAGAGTAGCTCTCAAGAGGGGAATCGTCGCTGCGCTCCTTGAAGAATGATTTGCACGCCGGAAACATATTCAAATGCTGTAAGACTTGAATGTCCGGCACGTAGCCCTTTGTGAATCGACTGCGTTCTCTCTACACGAAGTTTTTTTTCAAATTTATCCGTCACGCTGTCACGCGAGGGGTGTTATTGTTTTGACTGCGAGTGAATTGAGTGTGTGACAGATACCCGTGACAGATCCGTTTTCAGGACTATTTGCTGTCACATCTGTCACACGCGGCATCTGAATGAATTGTCAAGGCTGTGTTACTGACATCTGAAGTCAAGGCTATGACACCGTAGGAGTTTCATCAGCATGGAACAAATAGTTTCATAGGGTGAAACTCCGAGTTCCAAACGGTGAAACAAACAGTTTCAATAGGTGAAACAAACAGTTTCATCCTAATGAAACTATTGCTGGTAGCTGTGTCGTGGCAAATAGCTTCAGATTCGGACAGATATGAATATAGCGGAAATGCAAGTATTCTATATCTACTTCTTAAAAGCAAATGTAGAAACAAATTTAGAAACCGCAATTAATTTCAAGTTGAAACTGGTCGCTTTTTTAGGGCAACCGGGTGCAACGGAGGATGACTTTGTCGCCGTTGGCAAGTGTGGAGGCAAAGAGGTAGGTGTCGCCGCCATCGGTGATGTGGGTGCGTCGGCGGAGTTCATCAACGCTGAGGGGGAAGTTGCGGACGGTGATGTTGGCCTGCGGACAGGCTTTAGCCAGCTCTTTGCATAGACGGTTGGTAAAAGGCAATACTTCGGCTATGCGGAAGGTACGGCCGGGGAAGTCTTCCCGGTATTCGTCGGCGGTATAGAGGTGGCTGCTGGACGCCAGCTTGTCCAGGTTGTAGCTGATTGCCAATTGTTTGAAGGCACCGGCTTTCAGGATGGAGGCGTTTGGCTCGTAGAGGTAGGCTTTTACCTGGGAGGCGAGGTGTACTTCGGCTTGTTGTTCGTCGGCGAGTGTAAAGGTGAAAGGAGTGGGGGCGGGTTTGTCAGGAGCCAGGTTGACACAATAGATGAGCGGCTCGGTGGCCGACGTTTCCTGTTTGTTCTCAACAGCATCCCGTTCGAGCACAAAAAGCAGCTCTTTGCATTCGTTGCGGACGGAGACGACGTGGATAGCTGTCGTTCCCGGCAGCAGGGCTAACGTCTGGCGGATGTCGGCCATGGGGGATATCTTGGCAATCACCCGTGGTGCTTTCTGCCACAGTTGGGGCAGGAGGGCCGGTAGGTCGGGTTCGCAGTCGGAGAGGGCAAATACCCGTTTGTTCCCTTCTCCCCGTCGTGCCGGATCGATATAGAAGACGGTGATATCGGTGAACCGGTCAACCCACTCCGCACTGTCGCCTTCACAGACGGTGATATTGGTGGCGCCAAGTTGGGCGAAGTTATGCCGGGCGGCCTCACAATAGCGGGGGAAGCGTTCGATATAGGTGATATGGCTGGCTTGGCGGGAAAGATAAAAAGTGTCGATACCCAGCCCCCCGGTAAGGTCGCAGACATGGTCGGTGGCATCAATCAACTGTTGCTTGTAGGCCGCTGTACTTTCGGAAGAACATTGCTCTGCCGCTATCTTCGCCGGGAAGATAAGTGTTGGCTCGGCATGCCAGCCGGGCAGTTTGTCGCGTATCTGGCGACGTGCAGCGATCTGTTCGACGGCAAAGGAAATGTCAATCCCAGGATAGCGTGATGCGGCAAGCAGCAGGCGTGCGGGATCGTCGTCAGCATGTTCGCGGATGAATTGTTGGAGTGAGGGGGACAGGTCCATGCCTGCAAAGATACGTTTTTTTGCACAACCCTTCCCCTTCAATAAAGCAACTTATACCCAACCCCTCGCACATTCACAATGCGGATGCGCGGATCCAGCGCAAGGTGCTTACGTAACTTGACGATAAAGACATGCAGGCTGCGGGTATTGAAAAAATTGTCATCACCCCAGAGTTCGATCAGCACGGCTTTGTTCTGGACGATATTGTTGTGGTTGGCGCAGAGACGTTCGAGGATGGCCGACTCGCGGTGCGAGAGGGTGACGGTACGCGACGGGTGGATGAGCTTCTGGTTTACCGGGTTGAAACGGTATTCGCTCACCGTATAGATATGGGGCGCCTGTTCGGGTGTCTCCTGCATACGGTTCAGCAGGGACTTGATGCGGACGATCAGTTCTTCCATGCC
Organism: Tannerellaceae bacterium; assembly: GCA_031555145.1. Taxonomy (GTDB): domain Bacteria; phylum Bacteroidota; class Bacteroidia; order Bacteroidales; family Tannerellaceae; genus JAJDIA01. Next base: position 5,375 of record JAVBUR010000093.1, read on the forward strand.
GAAGGGTTTCTTGAGGTAGTCACTGCCGCCGGTTTCGAAGCCGGCTACCACGTCTTCGGTCTTCGAGCGGGCGCTGAGGAAGAGGATGGGCGTCTTGCGGTCGCTCTGGCGGATGTGCTTGGTCAGGGTGTACCCATCCATGCGGGGCATCATGATGTCGGCCACGAGAATATCGGGCTTCAGCTCGAAGAATATACGGAGGGCTTCTTCGCCGTTGGGTGCGATAGTGACCTGGAAGTCGCGTCGCTCCAGTGTGTCTTTGATGATGAAGGCGAGGGTGGGTTCGTCTTCGGCCAGTAAAACGTTGATTGTACTCATCCCATTATAATATTAAATGTGGAACCTTTGCCCGGGGTGCTGTTGACGGTGATCTGCCAGCTATGCTTGTCGATAATCGTCTTCACGTAGTGGAGGCCGAGCCCGTAACCGCGTACATTCTGTATATTGCCTGTCGGTACACGGTAGAACTTGTCGAAGAGGCGGGGGAGGGCAGCAGCGGGGATACCGATACCGTCGTCGCCGACCGAAATCACAGTCTGCCCGTCGCGGCAGGTAGCCGAGAGGGTGATGCGGACACTGTCGCCGGAATATTTGATCGCATTCTCGACAAGGTTGTCCAGGATATTGCGGAAGTGTATCTTGTCGGCCTCGACCACCAATGTTTCCGGGTCAACTACGGTGTGGAAAGTGACAGGCTTGGGTGCATGCAATTCAAACTTATGTACGATAGAGGCAAAGAGGGGGGCTATGGGAATCTCTACGGGCAGCAGCTTGAGGTTACGCCGTTCTTCCATCGACATGGTGAGGATCTGCTCCACCAGGCTGCTGAGGTTGTCGAGTTGCTCTTTGGTAATGGCGAGGTATTCGTTACGACGCACTGGATCGTCGCCCACTCCGAAGTGCAGCATGGCGTCGGTGGCGGCGTAGGCAACGGAGACGGGCGTCTTCAACTCGTGCGTCATATTGTTGGTGAAGTCGCTCTTGAGTTCATCCAGTGTCTTTTGCCGGAGGATGATCCTAAGCAGGTAGAGGTAGGAGATAATGAGCAACACGATCATCCCGAAAGAGACCGTTACCAGCCCGCTCATTTCTTTCAACACATAGAGGCTGGGCTGGGGAAGGTAGAGGCGGTATTCGAAATCGTCGGTCTCGCTGATTGAAAGGGGGAATACCTCATACCGTGTCGTATCGGTGACGATCGCATCTGCGGGTAACGACTCAAGTATGTGTTCATGAATGCAGTCGATATGCTGGATGATGTAGTCCGAGTGGACGTCCTGCCGGATCAGTTCGGCACGCAGCAGACTGTCGTAGCGGGCGAAGTTGATAGGCTGTACCGGGTCAAACTCCCGGTGGAAGCCTTGCTGGAGAAAATAGTGCATGACAGAGAAGTCGTTCCACATATGGCTCCTCTCGCCGTCATTGACGATACGGACATTGACCTCGGGCTTCTTGGCGGTGGTCTGTATTTCCGTCACCCGCATACCGAGTTCGTTCAGGTCGGCAAAGTTCATGGCATTATAGACCGACACCTTCAACTTCTCGTATTGTTCACGATGAAAGTTGACGAGCCAGTATGCCTGATAGCCCGCTACAATGACAAGCGACAGCAGGACAACAAGAGCAAGAAGTCTAAACCGGAAGTGCATAGCGATAACGTTATTGAGGCAAAAGTAATCAATCCCCGTTCAACCACCGCGTCCGAAGCGCGATTTATCTACCCCGTCTACCTGCTTCTTCTTATAATTACCAAAGCGGTAGGTGAAGGTGACTTTGACAGAAGGCGTATCCGAATAAACCGCCATCTTGCTCCACTGGTCGGCGAAGTCGATGGTCGTAAAGGCATCCGTACCGCTGAATATGTCGGTCGCTTTGGCCGTGAGTTCGGCGCGGTTGTTCAGGAATGTCCATTTCAGTCCGGCATCGATGCTGGACATGTGGCCGACGCGGTACACGCCCTGAATAGCCCCGTTCATATAATAACCGGACAGTTCCAGTTTGATATTGGGGCGGGTAGACAGCGTGGTGGTATTCGTAATATTGGCCATAAAGGTGTTGATGGAGTTGGCATACGGCTCTGCATAGAAATCAGTATCCTTATCCTTCAGATAAATGTAAGTAAAGGTTCCGCGTGCATCCACCAGTTTGCCCCATTTTACCGGCACTATGGCTGATAGGGTGGCCTGCTGACGGTAGTCAAGGTTAACCGCCTGGAAGATATTCCTGAGTTCGGAGGACGACTGATAGGGAAGTTGGATAATCTGATCGGCATAATGCTTGTAGCTGCCTACCAGCATATACCGGCTTTTGAAGATATAGACCAACTGTCCTTCGTAGGATTTGGCAAACTTCAACTGCGGATTACCCCGCACCACCGAATAGGCATTCATCTGTGTCTCGTCCGGACTCAATGCCCAGTATGGCGGATACTGCACATCGGAGGTGAATGCCCCTTGCAGGATATGCTGGGGCGAGAACACATAGGTCAGGTTGGCATTGACAAAGGGAGTGAACTCATTCCACAGGGTCTTTTGGCCCTCTACCGAGTTGTCGACCTCTGCATGGTAGTAATTGCCCGAAAGGGAAGCCTGCAACGAGAACTTCTCTGTAATGGATTTCGTGAACCCGGCAAAGAGAGAACCGCTATATTCGGTCTGATGGGTGAGGCTGACGGAGTCGGGACGTTGACCGGCAATAGCCGCAAACCAGTTGTAGTTGATCTTATTGCGTGAGTAGCCAAAGTTGCCGCCGTAGTTCCATTGCCATCCGGCGGCTGTTGTGGCCGTGTAGTTGGTATAGGCCATCAGTTTACCTACCTGCTGGGCGGTCTTCGTTTTATAGGAGTGTAGCAGCTGATCATTCTCATAGTCGCTATACCGTTGGTTACCGTTGTCGTTGTAGAGGGTATAGTCGGCGCCGGCTTTGAATCCGGTATGGGCATCATACGTCAACTTGAGGTTATGTAGCCAGTTGTCGCCGTCATTGTCTGCCCGCGAGCTGATGTCGGCATACGGAACGCCGTCTACCTTATAGGTGGCGGTGGAGTTGGGTTCATACGACCTGTCTCCATATTCGCCGGTATAGGTGAAGTTCAGCTTGTCTTTGTTCGGCAATGTGTAATCCAATGCCAGGCGGGTATTGATGTTCGTATAGAGGGGCGACCAGCGGTTGTTCTGCTGGATGTCGTATACCTGGTCGTCGAGATGATGGATGGCATGCATGGTGTTATCCGCCAGCACTTTCCCATGTCCACCCCCGACGGTCAGGTCGGTAGTAAGATTGGGTTGATTGTATACCACATTTGCCCGTGCGCCATAGCCGGCATAGGTGGCCTGTTCGTAGGAAAGGTTACCTTCGCCCTGAAAGGTGGGAATGTCTATCCCGTCTTCACCGAGGATGACATTGATAGCCGCCCCACGTACATTATATTGAGGGGGAGCGCTGTACATTACTTCGATATTTTTCACTTTCGAGGCGGGCGTGCTCTTTAATACCTGTATTAATTGGGTAACCGAAAGGCTGGTGGGTTGGCCGTTGATAAGGATAGCGTAGCTGTCGGTGCCTACGAGTTGGATATCATCACCCCCTCCGGCGACGTTGGGGATGGTCTTCAATGCCTCGAAGGCGTTAGTCGCAATCTTGTTTTGTATCAGTTGGGGAACGTCATAGACCAGCTTGCCTTCCTGCGCCTTCACGATGGGGCGCTGGGCGGTGACGGTGACGCCTGACAGTTCATGGTTTTTCTCGTGCATCACAATGGCGTCGAGTTCCTGGTCACGACCTCCTGTAACCTGCAGCGTGACGGATTCGAACAGCAGGTGTTGTAGCGTCAGCAGGTAGTTACCTGCCGGAAGGCTGTTTAGGACGAAGCGTCCGTCCAGTCCAGTGATGGCAGCATTGATATACGATGAGTCTGTCTGGTTGCTGAGGATGCAGGTGACGGCTTCCACGGGCGAACCGTTTGCCTCGGTCACGAGGCCTTTCAATACATGCGTTTCCTGTGCCCATGACGGGGAGGTAAGTACAAGCAATAGAAACAGGAGTAGAATCTTCATTTTCTAGGCTATTATTGGATGCAAATGTATAGGAAATGAAGGAAATACTATGCTTTCGGGATGCTATATAGTGTTATACAGTGTTAATGCTTAGCCTTTATACGAAATCGTCAGCAGCGTGATATCATCCGACTGGATGGCGCCAACCACAAACTCGCCGATGCTTTCGGTGATGGAGTCGACGATATCCTTCGATGGCTTCCCGGTGAGGGAGAGGCAATAGTCGAGCAGACGCTGTTCGCCGAAGAGTTCGTTCTGCTTGTTGCGGGCTTCGGTGATGCCGTCGGTATAAAGGAAAAGGCTGTCGCCCGGAGAGAGGAACATCTCCTGCTCATGATAGACGGAATCGTCGAGTGCGCCGAGGATGCGGTCGTTAGTAAGCGGCACGAAGGTGAGCGTCTGGTCTTTCTGCATATGGATAGGCGGGTTGTGGCCGGCATTGCAGTAGGTCACCCGTCCGGTATGGATATGAAGGATACCGTAGAAGACAGTCACAAACATATCATTCACGCTTTCCTGGCAGAGTATATGGTTGGTACGCTCCATGCAGGTGGCAGCTGAGTTCTCGGTCAGCGCGATGGCACGGATTACTGTCCGGCTGATCGCCATAAAGATAGCTGCCGGTACACCTTTGCCGGAAACGTCGGCGATCACAAAGCCGAGGCGGTCGTCGTCGATCTTAAAAAAGTCGTAGAAATCGCCACCTACATACTTAGCCGCATTCATCGAGGCGTAGATATCGAACGTATCCTGGTCGGGGAAGATGCGGAAGTTCTTTGGTAAGATTGTCTGCTGGATCTCACGTGCCACCTTCAGGTCGGACTGGATCGACTTGAGTTGCGTATGCTCGCTCTGTGCATTCTTGACGAAGGCAATCTGTTCGGCGGCCTTCTCGATGGTACGTTCCAGGTCGTCGAGGTTGATGGGCTTGGTGGTGAAGTCGAAGGCGCCGCTGTTCATCGCCGTACGGATATTTTCCATATCGCCGTAGGCCGACACCATAATACACTTCATGGCCGGATTACGCATCTCGTTGATCTTAGTGAGCAGCGTGAGACCGTCCATTTCCGGCATGTTGATATCACTCAGGATAATGTCGTAGTCAGGGTTAGCGAGAATCGCTTTCAAGGCTTCGAGACCGTTGTGTACGAAGGTGAATTCGTACTCACCCTTTTTGATCTTCCGGCGGAAATACTGGGTGAGGAGTATCTCCAGGTCCTGTTCGTCGTCGACGCTTAATATCTTGATCGGCATAGCGTGTTATTTTTGAAACGGTAAAGAAATAGTGAAACGGGTGAATACGTTCACCTCGGTTTCCAGTTCGATGGTCCCGTTGTGCTTATCTTCAATGATCGGCTTGGAGATGGATAATCCGAGTCCGGTCCCTTCTCCCACGGGTTTGGTGGTGAAGAAGGGTTTGAAAAGGTTTTCCTTTACTTCGTCGGAAATACCGGTCCCATTATCTTCGATAGATATACGGATCCACTTGTCTTCTGTCCACAGCCGGACCTTGACGGTAGGCTGGTAGGGGGTATTGAGCACTGTTTTCGATTGGGTATATACCGAATAACAGGCGTTGTTCATCATGTTCAGCACCACGCGGCTGATGTCTTGCGACACGACCGGTATAAGTGGAATATCATCTTCGTACAGTTCTTCGATCAATACGTTGAAGTTCTTGTTGTTGGCACGCATGGCGTGGTACGACAACCAGATATACTCATGCACCAGTTTCTGCAGGTCGGTGGGGATGAACTCATCCTCTTTTCCGCGCGAATAGAGCAGGATGCCTTTGACGATGCTGGAGGCCCGGTTACCGTTTTCTTCGATCTTGCTCATATTCCCTTTGAGGTCGTTGAGCAGTTCCTGCAGGTCTATCTGTATGTCTTCGGATATACAGTCGCCGGCTTCTTCGAGCACTTCTTCGAGTTCCTGCAATAATTTGGCCGACAACTTACTGAAGTTGATCACAAAGTTAAGCGGATTCTGTATCTCGTGGGCGATGCCTGCACTCAACAAGCCCAGCGATGCCATGCGCTCTTGCTTGCTGATTTGTTTTTGTAGTTGTTCCAGTTTATCGTTCGTCTCTTTCTCCATGGTATTTCACTTCGACAGGTTGATGAATAGGCACGGTGATGGTGAATTCCGTGAATATGTCTTTTTCACTGGTGACGTTGATCGTCCCCTTGTGGTTCAGAATGATCTCGTGGCTAAGGTAGAGCCCGATGCCCGAACCTTCGGACGTGGGCTTGGTGGTAAAGAAAGGCTCAAAGATGCGTTTCTTGATGCTGTCTTCGATACCGATACCGTTGTCGTGGATGATGATCTGCACCGTATCGGCTTTCTTATGCAGCGCGACCGACATTTCAGGTTCATACGCCTGTTTTTCCGCTTTGCGGAGCAGGGCGTAGATACTGTTCTGGTAGAGGTGGAGAAGCATCTTGTTCATCTGCTCGATATTGACGTCTATCATCAACGGCAGACTGAGTCCATCGAAGCGGAGCTTGATGCCTTTGGCTGCAATCTCTTTCTCGAACATACGGGCGGCGACGCCCATGTTTACTTTACAGAGGTTATTGATATCGGCGGAAGTCATTTTGCCGCTGCGGTCTTTCAACAGTTCTTCCATGGCCTTAACGATACGCACGGTGTTGGCACCGTGGTCGGTGATCTTCTGCAGGTTGCTGGTGATCATCTCCAGTATCTCGACAGAGTCGGCATAGAGTTCGGGTGTCATGACAGCGCCTTCGCCGGAGATATTCTTCTTCAGGTCGGCGACCAACTCGACAGAAAGGGTCGCGAAGTTGTTGATGTAGTTGAGCGGGTTGAGGATGCGGTCGAGCAATCCCTTGGTGAGTTGCCCCACAGTAGCCAGGCGCTCGTTGCGTACCAACTCGTCCTGGGCATCTCCCAAGGCGTTGAGGGCCTGTGAGAGTTCTTCCGATTCTTTCAGCACCTGGTCGCGTTGTACGCGGAGTTCGATGGTTCGTTCTTCCACAATCTTGGCCAGGTATTCCTTCTGTTTGAGTTGCTTTTTGTAGCGCGACTTAACGATCTGGATGATAATCAGGGCGACAAACAGGAGGCTGATCACCCAATTCCATCCCATGTACAGGCAGACGATACCAGCCACCAACCCGAAGGTGGAGGTGCGGTCGATCACCTGGATCTTGAATTTCAGGCTTTCGATCTCTTTGATGTTGAAATCCGGCATAATAAATGGGGATTAGATGCTATTCGATGGTCAGGATGGACGTAAAGCCCGTGATTGTGAAGATATCCATAATCTCCTTCCGGATATTGCGGAGACGGAACTGTCCGCCCTTAGCCATCATGCCTTTCTGCAAGGTGAGCAGCAGGCGAAGGCCGGCGCTGCTGACATAGGTCAACTCCGTGCCATCGAGTACCACATGGGTGGCGTCGCCGCCCAATATATGCTGGATCTCCTTCTCGAAATCGACGGAGGTCAATGTGTCTAACTGGCCCGACAGGTGGATGACCACGTCGTTGCCTGTTTCTATCGTTATCTTCATATGCTACACGTTTGCTTTATAAATGTAGCAAATGTATGAATAATCCGGTTATGCGGAATGAAAAAGTAAAGAAAGTTACACGAGGCGTTCGGTAATAGCCAGTTTGACCATGGCGGCCGTGTTCTTCACACCCAGTTTGATCAGCAGGTTTTTGCGGTAGCTGTTCACCGTTTCGGTCCCCAGGAAAAGCTTGTCGGCTATCTCCTTGTTGGTGTATCCTTCGACAACGAGGCTGAGGAGTTCCGTCTCCCGGATGGTGAGGAAGAGCTTCCCCTTGTCTTTCCGTGCATGAATAACAGCGCTGGCCTCTTCGCTGAAATACTGCTCGCCACGATAGACGTTTTGGATACCTTCGATAATCTCTTCGGGCAGGGCGTTTTTTAGCAGGTAACCGCTGGCGCCGTTCTGTAGCATGCGTTGCATGTAGAAGTATTCTTTGAATCCGGTCAGCGCGATGACCCGGATAAAAGGATAGTGTTCGTGGATGTACAAGCAGAGGTCCATGCCGTTTACATCCGGCAGGTTGATATCCAGCAGGATGATGTCAGGCGTATGGCGTCGTAAAGCCTCTTTGCAGTCGGCGCCGCTCATGGCGGTGGTGGTGACCGACATGCCCGGTGTGTGTTCGATCAGTTGCCTGATGCCATCGGCTACGATCGGATGGTCGTCAACAATCATTACATGGATCATGGCTCGTTATGTTAGGAATTCGTAATTCGACGGTGATTTCCGATCCTTTTCCCGGCTCGGAGTAGATTTGTAGTGTGGCGCCGATAAATTCGGCACGCGAACGGACAGTGATCAGTCCCTGGCTGGTCGCTTCCTGGTAGAAGCCTTTGCCGTTGTCTTGCACAGTGAGTGATATATTGTCTTCGCCGATAATCAACTGTACATTAATGATACTGGCTTCGGCATGCTTCAGGGCATTGTTGATGAGTTCGCAGGCGATGCGGTAGAGGTTGATCTCGATGTCGGCGTCAAACCGCCGCTCTTCGCCATAGAAATAAAAACTCACCTGCGGGTTGCCGCCGCAGAACTCTTCCAGTACCGGACGCAGGCCGAAGCGTGCGAGTGATTCGGGCATCAGATTATGTGCCAACCGGCGCATTTCGTGGATGGACTTGTCGGTTAGATTGATGACGGTATTGAGTCGTTGTTCGTTTTCCGATACGGTTTGCTTCATTCGTTCCAGGTCCAGTTTGATCATGGTCAGTAAGCCGCCTAGACCGTCGTGCAGCTCGTGCGACAGGCGGCCTCGCTCGGCATTTTCGCCATCCAACAGTGACTTGGCAGCTACCAGTTCCTTCTCCTGTACGAGTTGATGCATTTTTTCTTTCATGCGTAAACGCTTTTGTCGTTGGTAGCGGTGGAAAAAGAACAAAGCCGCCAGCAACAGCACTACGGCCGATACCCCGACCAGTGTCAGGATAAAATACAGTTCTTTTTCTTTGCTGAGCGTCAGTATCTGTACATCCTTCTTTTCCGTTTCGTACTTGACTTCTTTTTCGGAAAGGGCCTGCTGCATGGCTTTGTTGTTATACAACTGAATCAATTGGCGGTAGGTGTCGAAACGGGCTTTTGCCAGCGCTGTATTTCCCAGATCTATATTGATCTTGACCAGATGGGCCTGCACATCAATGCCGTGATAGTCGATGGAATCGAGGTTTTCCAATGCTTTAAGCGCATGCTCGTGTGCCAGTTTCGGCGATTGCATATCATAGTAGATAAAACAAAGCATCCGGTGGCAGAGGCCGATATCAAACTTAAACCCGATCCGTTCGGCTTGTTTCATGGCACGGGAGGTATAGTCGAGGGCATTCGGATAGTCTTTGTAGTTCATGTAGTAGTGACGGGCTACGCCAAGCAAAGCTTGTATCTCTTCCGGGTAATAATGGATTTCATGGTATAGCTCGGCTGCCTGCTTCGAATAGTCAATCGCTTTTTCAGGAGACCCTTCTTTGGTATAAATCTCATCCAAGTTGATGAAAATAGTAGCCAGGCCGTTTTTGTCGTCTTGCTTTTCGGCGATGGGCTGTGCCTCCAGTAAGTAATCCTTCGCTTTGTCATAGTTTTCCAACTGCATATATAGGACTGCCATATTGACCAGGGAGTAACAGACCTTGATATCTTCCCGGATCTCCTTCGCCAGGCGCAGGTTGATCAGGTAATGTTCCATCGCTTTGTCGAATTGGGCCGTTTCGCTGTATAAATTGCCGAAGGCATTATGAACCATAAAGAGCAGTTCGGGGTCTTTGGAATCCTGGGCAATATCCAGTGCTTTTTGAAAATTCACCCTGGCCGAATCGTCCATACTGTTCAGCAGGTAGGCCGTTCCCAGGGCGATGTAGAGATACGACCTGGTGATGTTGTTGTTCAGTTGTTCGGCCAATTGAATGCCGCGCAGGGCATAGTCTCGTTCCTTCTCAAAACTCAACCCCTGGTAGCCAAAGGCGATGGAATCATATAGTCTCAGCTTTTCTTCATCCGGCATAGCGATGTTCTTTGCCCGGGTCTCCATGGCCTCCAATTCCTCTATTCTATACGCTTCCTGCGCATAGAGGGGGAATAGATAAAAGAGAGACAGTATAGCTAGTAGAGTCAGTCTCATGGTGATATGGTTTCATTGTTTGTCAGGTGGCATACAAATATAGTAAACCGGCTGAATTATATGTAGTTTTCTTCTCTAAATATAGCGATGTTACGGTGTTTCTTTTACTCCTTAAACAAAGGAAAGGTATATCTGCCGGTATTCTTACCCCTTTTTGGGGGTTTATGTGCCATGTCGCTGTCAGAAACCCCCAAAAAGGGGTAAAATAGAGATGTATACTGTCGTATTTTTGGGCAACAAACATCTACAGGAGGAATTATGAAAAAGCTTGGAATATACACACTGTTAATTGCGTATTTCTGTCTGCCTGCCGAAGCACAGATCATGAAGAAACTGGGCAGCGCCGTGAAGAATGCCGCCGAGAATGCCACTGTCCGGAAGGCCGAACAGAAAACCGAAGAGGCTGTCAACAAGACTATCGACAAAGTGATCGATCCCGGTACTTATAAGGGGGAGGAGGAGGCTGCCGTCGTGCAGGATACGCCATCCAACGAACCGGTTGTTGCTTCAGGCGGTGAAACATCCGTCGCTACCCCTAAATCCATCGAAGCCGCCTATGCTAAGAGCGATTTCGTGCCCGGTGATGAGATCTTCTTCGCCGATGAACTTTCCCGCGAAAAACCGGGTGAATTCCCCAGCCAGTGGGACTTGCTGTCGGGTCGTGCAGAGATAGCCGCTTTCCAGGGAAGCAATTCGATCTCTTTCGAGACGAATACAGTTATCGCTCCGCTGATGAAAGATATGAATAGTTACCTGCCTGAGGTATTCACCATCGAGTTCGATGTGATGGTCGCTGAGAGGGGGGTACAGTGGGGCGCTTATTATTTTAAGTTCTTTCCCGAAAAGGGGTATGCAAATGATATTCAACTGTCTCTATATGGCAGCCACGGCCTGAATTGGTATTACTATCCTCCAGGTGGAGGAGACCGTCGCGAGGGAGGGATGAGTGTGGACAATGTGGTGAAACAACACAGTTGGAATCACATCGCTATTTCGTTTAACCAGCGTGCGTTCAAACTATATATCAACGGGACGAGAGTAATCAATATCCCTTCGATGGTCGTACCCAAACGTTTTGAGTTAGAACTTCATACCACTTCGGATAACGCGCAGAAGAATCCTTTCGCTATAAAGGATTTCCGTATGGCCAAGGGTGCGATGCCGCTGTACGACCGTCTGGAAAGTGCCGGTAAGATCGTCACTTACGGCATCACGTTCGATGTGGGTAAATCGACTCTTAAGCCCGAATCAATGACCGAGATCAACCGCATCGCCCAATTAATGAAGGATAACCCTGCACTGAAATTCAGTGTCGAGGGGCACACTGACTCCACCGGCAACTCAGCCTCGAACCAAACGCTATCCGACTCCCGTTCTAAAGCTGTGATGGATAAGCTGGTAGAAATCGGTATCTCTGCCGACCGTCTCCAATCCGCGGGCAAAGGCCAGAACAACCCAATATCCGACAATTCTACCGACGAGGGGCGCGCTAAAAACCGCCGTGTCGAGTTTGTCAAAATATAGTCTGACAGCCCTATATATGCTGTGAACTCTATCTGTTGTTAACCCTAAAACGAATTCAAAATATGACTCCCAAACATTTCTTTAGTCTCACTTCTCTTTTCCTGTGCAGTAGTCTTTTCACCTCCTACGGGCAGGCGTTTAAGATAGACGATCCTGTAGGAACCGTCGTCGAATACAGCTACCTGGACAAGAAGGAAAAGGTTACGCAAGCCTCCCGCATGGAACTTGTTTCCATCGAAAGCACTGCCGAAGGTGACGCATTCAACATCAAGACTACCTTTCCGTCGGAAAAGGAACCGCTGGTTGTGAACTACCGCCTGATCTTTACCGGCGAGGGTGTTAAGCCCGATAAGAACTTCCTGTTCAGCACCGCCGTACTTGATCAACTCAGCAGTCAGGCCAAGATCACGTTCACGGGCGATATTCCCATCCTTCCCAACAACCTTTCGATCGGACAGGAACTGCCGCCCTATGAAATAGCGATGACGATCGACCTCACCGGTGGAACTGGGGGGCCGGTGGCGGTCAAGACAACCACTACAACGAAGGTTACTTCCCGTAAGGTGCTCCGTCATGAAAGCATCACTGTACCTGCCGGAACCTTCGATGCCTTTGTCCTCCACGAAGAAGCGACTGCCGTTGCTGCTATTATGGGTATCAAGACTACCGCCCAGACATCGACCGACAGTTGGATCGTACCCGAACTGGGCTTTGTCAAACAACTCAACTACGACAAAAAAGGCAAGGTGACCAGCGGCACCGTACTCACCAAGCGCACTAACTAACAACATATAATACGTCCCATTACCCCTTGACTACATCTATCCTTCAGCCAAAGCCGGTACCGTCCCACCCGTAGCGTTCCCTTAATGCCGGGTGGGACGTATAACATTTTTTACCCGCAGCCTAACATTCTTTTTTACTATTCGATCAATCTTTTTGCATCTTTGTTTGTTCTGTTACTATATCACCTTGAAATTCAAACAGACAATGTATAATATCATGACGAAAGGAACAATCGGATTAAATGCAGGAGCTATTTGGAATATTATCGCAGATGATCAGAACGCCATCAGCTTCGATTCCCTCAAAGAAAAGACAGACTTATCAGACGCCGACTTGTGGACAGCCATCGGCTGGCTTGCCCGCGAAAACAAAATCACGATCCGTACCGACCAGGGTAAAAAGCCCCACTTCACCTCGGGAACTAATTTCTATTATTAATTGCATAAGCAAAAAAAGCAAGTTATATGAATAGCCAGTGATAATAGTGCTCCTTTTTGAAGTATACAGACTGAAATGTGCTGGATAACATGCAAGATTGCATAATAATAATAATAATGCACATATGGATTATCCGTATATTTGTGTCATAAATTAATTCTTCCTTGTTCTCGCATGGATAAAATAAATTTGTGAACACTAATCATGAAGAAATATGAAAAAGCACGGTTTATTTTTAATTGGACTGTTGATCGGATTAGTTGCTTGCCAAAGCAATGAGCAGCCGGAGGTTACTCCGGAGCCCGATCCGATAGAGACTCCTACAGAGGAGCCGAAGAACGAACTTCCTCCGCTGATCACGCGGGCGGACATCAACTTGACGGACGCTGAAAAGCAAGTTGTCGGGCATAACAACGCGTTTGCATTCAAATTGCTGCAAGCTGTCTATAAGAATGAAGAGGCTCAGGGGAATATCTTCCTTTCTCCCCTGAGTGCCAGCCTTGCCTTGTCGATGCTGAACAACGGAGCGGCAGGCAATACACAGAAGGAAATACAGGATGCCTTGGGCTATGGTGGCATCTCGCGGGAGGAATTAAACGCCTACGCGCAGAAGATGATTAAAGCCATGACCGAACTGGATACGAGAGGCGTGTTTGAAAGCGCTAATTCGATCTGGATTGAAAAAGGGTTTCCGGTATTGGATGGCTTTAAAACGGTCAACCGCCAGTATTATGATGCCGAAGTGCGGAATGAAGATTTTAGTAATCCGGCCACTGTTGGAGTCATCAATAATTGGGTAAAGGAAAAGACAGGCGGTAAAATTGAAGACCTGTTGAGCGAAATTTCACCGGAAATGAAGTTGTTCCTGATCAATGCCTTGTACTTTAAAGGCTACTGGAGCATGCCGTTTAGTGAAGACGAGACGAAAAACTTGCCGTTTAGTAATCTTGATGGCACTTCGCAGGCTATGCCTACGATGCAAATGCTCACTTCAGGTAGTCGCTATCTCAAACGGGATAATTGTGAGTTGCTGGAGCTGCCGTTTGGAAACGAGGCCTTTAGCCTGGTAGTCCTGTTGCCTGATAAAGGTGTTTCTCTCCCCATGATCATGGGGCAGCTAAATGCCGGATGGTGGAGCGAATATCTGACTTCCGTGCCTAAGCCTAATACGGAGATTTATCTTCGGTTGCCCCGTTTCAAGGTGGAATATGAGCGCGGGTTGAACGACGAACTGAAAGCGTTGGGAATGGTGTCCATGTATGACGACAAAGCTGACTTCTCCCTGATTAATCCCGATGCAGGCTTGTTCGTCACGGAAGTAAAGCAAAAAGCCTTTGCGGAAATTAATGAACTGGGGATGGAAGCCGCTGCAGCAACGATGGTAGGTATGGCGACTACAGCTATTCCTGAAACTCCCCCCACCCGCATCGACTTCCACGTCGACCGGCCCTTCCTTCTTTTTCTCAAAGAGAAGAGTACCGGAAGCATCTTCTTTACGGGTGTCATCAAGAATCTGAAGTAACTCGTTTGTAGCCGGATTCAGTAATACGAAACAAGACAGGTCGCATGATAGCGCATGCGGCCTGTTTTGTTTTGTGTCTGGCCGAAGCCTGGCCTTGCTTTTGGATCTGTATAGCATTGATCCGAAATATTCAGTTCTGTCCGTATTGTTTGAAAGCGGTGAATTGAGGCGCAGGCCTCAATGGGGTGGGATGCACAAGCCAGCCGGCTGACATGCAGGCCTCGCGAAGGTGAGACGCAGGCCTGGATTTGACGAGGTCTGCTTCCGATATCTCCCAATCGACGAATCGCCACACAAAAGAGAATGACGTTACTGAACGATCCTCATCGCGTTCGTTCACAAACACGATGACGTTTGAAAAAATCATAACGGTGAT
>JAVBUR010000007.1:0-65380 GCA_031555145.1 Tannerellaceae bacterium
TATTCCAGGGGCTTACACCCCTGGCTACGAACACGATACCCCTGACGGGGCATTTTCACTGTCACGACCTCAAGTTATCCCCATACACGCATCAAAAGATGTGTATAAAGAGTAGCTTTGAAGGCGGGGAGCCGAGATACCTTCTGATACCTCAAAAAAGATTCAAATTTCGTTGATATTGAAAGTAATGGGCATCTGTCCATGTATCTGCCAACCGGATGGGGAAGCGGATGCGAGGGTGAGGGTACCGGAGCGTTCGTCCTGTAGGAGGGGCGATCGCCGATACCGAGGACGGAGCCTTTACCAGCTTCGCAGGTTCTCTCTTTCCGGACGATTTTTCCTATTTTCAGTTCCTGGCAAACCCTACCGGCATTATAACCGGAGGTAACATAGACAAGAGGATTGCCAAAACGAAAAAGAATAAAAGTCGATATTCTGTTTGATATCTCGGGCATCTTTCCGTTCTTTGCTATTCGGAAACAACTTAAATCTACCATACACATGAAACGTATGAATCGACTCGTATCCGTAGTGATCGGGCTGCTTTACGGATGTATTTGTCTGGCACAACAACCACTGGTGCTGGAAGATGTAATTAACGGCCAACTGATCCAATCGCGCGGCGTAAGTGCCATGACCTGGATGAAAGACGGCGAACGCTATAGTCGCCTCGAGCGGAATGCGGAGGCCGGTGGCATGGATGTCGTAGCCTACCGTGCCAAAGACAATGCCCGTGAGGTGATCATCCCTGCCAGCCGCTTTATCAACAAAGAGACAGGTAAGCCGATTGCTATCCGCAGCATCGACTGGAGCGAAGACAACGGGAAGGTATTAATCTACACCAATACCCAACGGGTATGGCGCTACGATACCCGCGGCGATTACTGGGCGCTGACACTTGCTGACGGACGGCTGCAGCAACTTGGACAAGGACTGCCCGAATCGTCGATGATGTTTGCCAAGTTCTCGCCCGATGCCAGCCGGGTGGCCTATGTATCGAAAAACAATCTCTACGTGGAAGACCTTGCCACATCGAAGATCACCCAGCTCACCAGCGACGGTAGTGAAACGATTGTGAATGGAACGTTCGACTGGGTGTACGAAGAAGAGTTCGACTGCCGCGACGGTTTCCGTTGGAGCCCCGACGGACAGTATATTGCTTACTGGCAGAGCAATACGGAAGGAACCGGGGTGTTCGACATTATCAATAATGTGGAATCACTTTATCCTACCATCCTTCGCTTCCCCTACCCTAAAGCCGGCACTACAAATTCGGCAGTGAAAGTAGGTTTCCTGCCTGCCGTCGGAGGAACCACAACCTGGATCGACCTGCCGGGCGATCCGCGAAACAACTACATCCCGCGCATGGACTTCATCCCGGGGCATAACGAACTCTTCATTCAACAAATGAACCGTCAGCAAAACACAAATAAAGTGTGGCTCGTTAGAATAGAAGACAATACACCACGGAACATCTTAACCGAGACCGATGCTGCCTGGCTGAACACCAACGACAATATCATATGGAACAAAAATGCGACCTGGTTCACCTGGGAAACCGAGCGTAACGGATGGCGCCAACTCTGCCGTATGAGCCGTGATGGTAAATTTATGTCTTACATCACGCCGGCTCAGTACGATTATATTTCGCTTGTGGGGACAGACATGGAGAAAGACATCGTGTACTTCATCGCCTCGCCGGATAACTTCACCCAACGTTACCTGTACAAAGCCACCCTATTCGGCAAAAAGAACAATGTAGAACGCCTTACTCCTGTCGATCAGGCAGGCCAACACCGCTACTCGATGTCGCCGACAGGCAAATGGGCCGTTCATGCATTCAGTAACGCGGCCACACCGCCGGTGATCGATATGGTATCGTTCCCCAAACACCAGTCCGTCCGCATGATGGAAGACAATGCCCAGGCAAGGGCACAGTATGCGGCGTTGAATCTGCGTGCGAAAGAATTCGTCAAAGTACAGTCGGGTAACCTTACACTGGATGCCTGGATGATTAAACCGGTGAACTTCGATGCATCGAAGAAGTATCCGGTGATTATCGACGTATATGGAGAGCCGGCTGGTTCAACCGTACAGGATAGTTGGGGAGGCGGCGACCTCTGGGATCAATATATGGCTAACCAGGGATATATCGTAGTCAGCATCGAGAACCGCGGAGCGAACGCACCCCGTGGCCGCGAATGGAGGAAATGCATCTACGGCGAAGTGGGCACCTTCTCAGCCGAAGATCAGAGCCGGGGTATTACCGACCTGGCGCGTCAATACAGCTATATCGACGCTTCCCGCATCGGCATCACCGGTTGGAGCGGCGGCGGCAGCCAGACGTTGAACTGTATGTTCCGTTATCCGGATATCTTCCACACAGGTATTGCCATTGCTTTTGTAGCCGACCAACGCCTGTACGATACCATCTATCAGGAACGCTACATGAATACGCCACAGGAGAATCCCGAGGGATACCGCAAAGGTTCGCCCATCACCTACACCGCAGGCCTGAAAGGAAACCTGTTACTGATCCACGGCACGGGCGACGACAATGTACATTACCAGAACTGTGAGTTGCAGGTAAACGAACTTATCCGTCACGGCAAGCTATTCTCCCAATTGAGCTATCCAATGCGCAGCCATGGTATCTACGAAGGTGAAGGGACGACGCTTCACTTGCGTAAAAGCATGGCCGACTATTGGTTAAAAAATCTTCCCGCAGGAGGCCGATAAAGATTAACAGATACTTTTAAAACAATTTATCGCCCATTGTTTGTTATATATACAGATATTGACATACAATAACGAATAATAATAAAATGAAAAAGTATCTGTTAGTTATTACTGTGCTCGCCCTATTGGCAAGCTGTGGCGGAAAAAAAGCCGAAAGTGACACGCCGGTGGTAGTGGAGGAAGACGACATTGTAGTCACCGAAATACCGTCCGATATACGGGAATTACTGATCATCGTGCCTGAAATGGGCGAGGTCATTGAAGAACAATACAGCGGGATTATACCTAGTGATCATACCGCAAGCATCTCCTATTTGCTAACGCTGTATTACCAGCAAGGCGGTGACGGTGGTGTATACGGATTGGCTACAACGACTCAGGAGATGGATGAAAAAGACAATACGTCGACGTACAGCTACGGGAAACGGGAAGTGATCAGCGGCGCTCCTTTCGACGCCAATGCCATCATCTATAAGCTGATACCGGCAACCGGCGAGTCTCCCATTTATTTTCTGGCGAACGAAGAGGGGCTAACGAAGTTGGACGATCAGATGAAGCCCCATAATTCATCCCTGAATTATACATTGGCACCGATCCTGTAACAACAGCTTATTATATAGAAAAGGCCAACGGTTATGAAACCGTTGGCCTTTTCTATATACTATATAATACAGTACTGATTACTTAATACCCAGTTTGGTGCGGAGAGCGGCAGGAATGGCATTCTTGTGTACCACGATATCCATCGTCTTGTAACGGACAAATGCTTCGGACACATACCAGGAACCTTTATATTTACTGTCGGTTCCCCAGGAATTCTTCACCATATAGAACTTCTTGCCGGTCTGATCTTTAGCGATACCATAGATCTGCATACCGTGGTCGTCGGTTGTCTGGTAGTTGTCGTAAGCAGCCTGACGCATTTCAGGAGTGATGGCCAACTCCTGGCAGGGCTTTTCAGCCAGTTTGCGCAGTTCGGCATTACGTTCGGAGGCGCTGAGACCTACCCAACGGTCCTGATCCGAGCCCGAAGATTCGATTGCTTTCACATCAGGAACCACACCGATACCGTTACGGGTAAAGCCCATCTCACTCACGTCGGAAGCCCAAGCAATGGTATAGCCGGTATTGATTGCATTGTCGAACACCTGGATAAACTCGTCTATCGGCAAGTTGTAGGAAGAAGACCAACGCCAGTTGTCAGGGATTTCCAGCGGGAAGGCTGCATAATACGGATGGTGGGAATAAGAGGTCAACGAAATATAGTCGTCCGCATTCAGGCCGAGTTCTTTGACAAAGCTCATTGGCGTATATTCCTTTCCCTGATAAGTAAATTTCTCAGGCAGGTCGCCCAGGTAAGCATCGGCAATACCGTCGAAACCTTTCTGCCAGGCAGTAGAGAGTTTGCTGTTGCGATTCTTGATAATGCCATCCACATAACCACGCATGGCGGCTTCCATTTCACCGTGTACATGAGAGTCTTCACCATAGCTCAAGCCCGGCATCACTGATTCGGGAACCAGCCCGTAGTGCTTGATAGCATAGATCACATCGTCAAATGCACCCCCTTCACTAAACTCGAGCGAACCATGCATACGTACATATTTCTCTGCCTTATCGCGATAGGTATGGTTCACAATGAACATTTCCGACAGATCATGTTCCCCTTTTCCCATACGAATCAGTTCCGATTCGATGAAACCCAGGGTAGAAAAGCACCAACAAGTACCTGTCCGGTTCTGGTTCTTCACCGGAGTGATTTTCAATTCCTTCACGGGCGTGAAGACATAACTGCCGTCTTCCTGTGCCTGAACGGTAGAAAACGAACAAACCATCACGAGGATGGCAACAAACATCTTTTTCATATATTTTTATTTAAGTGTATTAACTGGCCGCAAATATACGTAAAGGCTTCCTATATTTTGATTATTTTCCATACTTTTGTGTGGTCAATCATTCACTCAACAAACTATAAATTAATGAAGATAACGATCATTGGAGCAGGAAGTATCGGGGGGGCTATCGCCCACGGACTTGCCAAAGGGACTATTTTTAAGGCTTCAGATATCACATGTACCACCCAATCGGAAACTTCGTTGGAAAAGATCAGGCAGAGACATCCCGACTTTGTACTGACACAAGATAATGTGAATGCTGTCCGGGGAGCTGATATTGTGATCATTGCTGTCAAACCCTGGCGGGTAGAAAGCATTATTGACGAAATCAAACCAGCGCTCGATCTCGACCGCCAACTATTTATTTCCGTTGCTGCCGGCATCACCTTCGAGCAACTCAACGGATATCTCACCAAGAATCTCGAATACGACATTCTGGCTACTCCGACTATCTTCCGTATCATGCCCAATACGGCAACCGAAGTGCAGAGTAGTATGACGTTTGTTTCCGCCCGTAATGCTTCCAAAGAACAGATCAACCTCATACTGAAGATATTCGACGAACTGGGACACTCCATGTTGGTGGAAGAGCGCCTGATGGCTGCCGGTACGGCATTGGCTTCCAGTGGCGTAGCATTCGCCCTGCGTTATATCCGCGCGGCTATCGAAGGAGGGGTTGAATTGGGCTTTTATCCCAAAGAGGCACAAGATATTGTGGTCCACACCGTGAAGGGCGCCGTTGACCTGTTGCTCGAAAATAAAAGCAATCCGGAAGCAGAGATTGACAAAGTAACGACCCCGGGCGGTATCACCATCAAGGGACTGAATGAAATGGAAATGTCGGGCTTCACTTCTTCCGTCATCCGAGGATTGAAGGCAAGCAAGTAAACACCTGTCGGCTAACAATTGGTAGGTAAAGACGGTTATACCATAAAATAGTTTTTAATCAAAAATAGAAAAAGTAGATCAATGACGAAGATTTTAAATGAATTCAAGCAGTTTGCCATGCGTGGCAACGTGATCGACATGGCAGTCGGTATCATTATCGGTGGTGCATTTGGTAAGATTGTATCATCGATGGTAAGTGATATTATTATGCCGGGCATCGGTTTGTTGGTCGGTGGCGTTAATTTCACCGACCTGAAGATCACACTCAAACAAGCAGTCATAGAAGGTGGCCAGACAGTTGCTCCGGCTGTTACAATCAACTACGGGGAATTCCTACAGGTAACATTCGACTTTATCATTATCGCCTTTGCCATCTTTATGATGATCAAGGGGCTCAATTCGCTGAATAAAAAGAAAGAAGAAGTACCGGCAACCCCTGCCCCTCCTCCTGCCGACATCCAGTTGCTGACCGAAATACGGGATTTGCTGAAAGAAAAGAACAAGTAATGCAGCATGAGGAAGTATCTGCTGACATATGCGTTCTGGGGATCACTGATCCTTGGTATCCATGCCCAATACACGCCGGATACGCTGGGGAACGACTATATGTCACGCACACTTCAAATGCCTGCCGATTATGACGGTGATGTCGTCTGTACCATCATTAAAAAGCCTGCTTTGCCTGAGGTAAAGCAGGCTGTATTATATATACACGGGTACAATGATTATTTCTTCCAGAGCGCATTGGGAGACAGCATCAACCGCCATGGTTATAACTTTTATGCCGTAGACCTGCGCAAATACGGCCGTTCCATCCGTCCGCATCAGACTCCCTTTTTCTGTAAAAATCTCAGCGAATATTATGCTGATATAGATACCGTTCTGACTACGATCCGTGCAGAAGGCAACCACCGGATTGTCCTGATGGGACATTCCACAGGCGGACTGATCAGTTCCTTATATATTGACAACCGGAAAGAGAAACAACCAATCGATGCCCTTGTTCTCAACAGTCCTTTCCTCGATATGAACATGAGTTGGTGGATGGAGCACATCGTGATTCCAGTCGTTTCTTTTATCGGTAAATTCTTTCCCGGACTAACCGTACAGGGACAAGGGATTGCTTCCTATGCCGAGAGCCTGCTCAAACAATATCATGGTGAATGGAAATTCAACACAGACTGGAAATTCGTAAATGCTCCGTCCAAGAAAGCAAGCTGGCTCAGAGCTATCCACGAAGGACACCGGAAGGTACAAAAAGGGTTGCCACTCTCCTGTCCTGTACTGGTTCTGTCGTCCGACAAATCTTTTACCGAAACCAAAGACTGGCAGGATGAATACCTGAGCACCGACATCGTACTTGATGTGGAAGATATCCAACGATATGGTGCAGGATTGGGGACTTCCGTCACCCGCCAACGGATTCCAGACGGCATCCACGACCTTATCCTCTCCTCCCGACCAGCACGGGATAATGCTTACCTGGTAATCTTTAGTTGGCTGGAGGCACTTTAAGACCAATATATTTCTCTACCTTTGTGTTTCAACAAAGAGCGAACACAAATGAAGTTGAGAAAAGGAACCCTTGCCGGATTATTCCTTATCTGTCTGGCTACAGGAATGACTGCCCAGGAAGAGGTACAATCAGAAGCACTTACCTATAAAGCCGAAGCATTCGGATCTACAGCTTCCGGAGATTACACTCCCTTTTGGATGGTAAGCAATCGATATGGCGTTGTTCCGTTGGAAGCTGGAAACGGGTATGCAAGGGGAAGTATCACCAATCACCAGTCGTTCGGAAAAGGTTTTTCCTGGGGGGCAGGACTGGATCTAGTGGTCGCTTATCCCCGCTACCGAAATGTCTATGTACAGCAGGCTTACGCCGATCTCCGTTACAAAAGCCTGTTGCTCACTATCGGAAGCAAAGAAACATATTATTCCTTATGGGACAAAAATCTCAGTTCGGGTGATCTGATGATCTCTCCCAACGCACGCCCCATACCTGAGATCAATCTCAGTATGCCTGAATTTACGGTGATCCCAAGCCTAAAAGGATGGCTACAGATTAAAGGCGATATAGCTGTCGGGCGCTCTTTTGACACCGATTATCTGAAAGACTTCACTCGTCTCCCCCAGGAATACATACAGGATGTATTGTGGCACCATAAAGCTTTTTTCCTGCGGGTTAAGGATACCCGGAACGACTATCCCTTCTCCCTCGCACTTGGATTACAGCATATCGCCCAATGGGGAGGAACATCCAACAACCCTGACATAGGCGTTCAGCCTCATTCGCTGAAAGATCTGCTAAGGATATTCTTTGCTCAAAGCGGAGGAGAGAACGCTACAGATGCCGACCGTGTCAATGTACTGGGCAGTCACCAGATCTCCTACGATTTCCAATTGGGCTTTACGAAAAAGGACTGGGCACTGCATGCCTACTACCAACATCTTTCCTCAGATAAGTCGGGCTTATTATTTTACAATGGGACCGATGGACTGTGGGGATTACAGGCAGATATCAATCACTTTCCTTTCATCCGCAAAGTCGTAGTTGAATATCTGGAGACACGCAACCAAAGCGGCTCGTTCCATTTCATCTGGTTCGATCATGACCTGCATCCGGGACGTGGCGGTGGTGGTGATGATTACTACAATAATGAAGAATATACTACCGGGAACTCTTATTTCAACCGCTCCATCGGCAGCCCGTTGCTGACCTCGCCCGAATACAATAAAAACCGGGGATTGGGATTCCAGAACAGCCGCGTCAGCGACTGGCATTGGGGCATGGAGGGAGATGTATCTCCGCAGGTGTCCTATCGCTTCCTGCTCTCCGTCATGAAAGGTTGGGGAACTCCACTCGCCCCTCTCCTTCAAAAGATGAGCGGTACCGCCTGGCTCGTGGATATACACTACACACATCCCCAGCTGGATGATTGGCAATTCACCGGTTCTGTAGCCGGGGATACAGGTGATGTATTCGGCAACAAAGGAATAGGCTTCAGCCTGAAGATCTGCAAACGAGGACTATTAAAAAGATGGTAATCACACCCCAGACACACGCAATGTGCCTCTACAGAAACTCCCCCCACAAAGCCGAGGCGATAATACCCTGGGTACGGTCGGCTATTTCCTGCAAACCTTTGTGTGAGGCATCAATTCCATCAGTGAGAATAGGCGGATGGATGATCATCTCCATACGATGACGATGGATATTAAGCGAATCGATCGGTAACACATGATACGGGCCATTGATCGTGATAGGCACAACAGGTAGATGTTGATCGACCGCCATTTGGTAAGCACCTCGTTTGAAACGGATCATCTTTCCATCATACGTACGTGATCCTTCGGGAAAAACGACAACCGAAGCGCCATTCTTCAACGACTTCTCGGCATCACGCACACT
Source organism: Tannerellaceae bacterium (assembly GCA_031555145.1). Classification (GTDB taxonomy): domain Bacteria; phylum Bacteroidota; class Bacteroidia; order Bacteroidales; family Tannerellaceae; genus JAJDIA01. The sequence goes on from JAVBUR010000007.1 coordinate 8,935, forward strand.
GCGGGCGGCAGCCTTCACGCTGGAATTATCCACAAAAATAAATCCGGCAGCCTGGCAAGCAGCACCGACAAAAGGAATTTTGGCTATACCTGCTTTCATCACCCACTTGACTGGCACACCCAGAAAGCCATAAATCAGGAAAATATCAAATGCTCCCTGATGGTTGGCCACAAAGACATACGACTGTTTCCGATCAAAATGTGCCCGTCCCTTCACCCGCACAGGACAAAGCGCAAGGTAACAGGTCAACCGCGACCAGATCATACCAGGATAATAGGCGAAAATCTTCTCTCCCCCAAGTAGGCAACCGACAATCGTCACCAAAGCCGTAAGCAAAGTGAGAACAAGGAAAATAGGGACTACCAACATCCACAAATAGATCAAGTAAACGATACGTAGCATAGACATAGACGCATTGATTCACAAATATAATCGCTAAATTTCATGCTTTCGATATTTTTAGTCCAAAATATTTTTTGCATTGGGTTATTATTGCTTTATTTGCGGTAGAAAAAAAATAATTATAAAATATCTATAACCATGAATGGATTCGTTAAAAACATCGGAGTGTTCGTTCTTCTGATTGGGGCTGCTATCCTGGCTGTTCCTTTTTTTAAAGGAGGTTTGACAAATACCTTGCTTATGGTAGGGATGGCAACTATGATCGTTGGCTATCTGGGCCACATTGTTATCAACCGGAAGGCTGAATAAGAAAGTCACTCAAATGAACAACATAAAAAAGCCCGGTATCTGTATGGTACCGGGCTTTTTTATGACGTCGCCGCTTATATGCAAGCGACTATTCCTGCATCTCCAGCCATGTTCGGATACCTTCGATCAGCAGTTGATTCTCCGCGTCTGTTTGTGTAGACACACGGAAATACGCTTCATCCAATCCCTTAAAATTAGCGGCATCACGAATCAGGATTCCATACGTTGCAAGTAGGTATTTTTTCAGACTGGCAGCCGTACCTATTTTCAATCTGACAAGGAAAAACGTGGTAGCCGTAGGCACCACTTCGAGACCGTCGAGCTTGCTCAACTGATAGATCAACTCGGCTGTTTCCCGTTGCCATTTACGGATCGGCAGGGTAAACTGCGCCGGGTGTATCAGGATATATTTGCTTGCTTCGATTGCCATTGCATTGACCGACCATGGGATCAGGAATTTATTCAACTCCGCTGTAACAGCAGGCGCTGCAACCACATATCCAATCCGCAAACCCGGAATATTGTATGCCTTGGAGATCGATTGCACTAACACCAGGTTCTTATTCGTTTTTACATCCGACGGTTTCAATACCTCATCGGTGGTGAAGGCGGCATAGGCTTGATCAACAATAAAAAGCGTCTTACGGTTAGCGGCGATCAGCTTCAGCAGTTCCGTCCGGTGTGTCATTTTCCCATTCGGATTATTAGGGTTGCATATCCAGAACAAATCCTGGCCTTCGAGTGATATATCCGTCAGGTCGTCATTCGTTGAATAGTAACTGATCTCATGCTCATGCAGGCGGCAGGCATCTTCATATTCAGAGAATGTCGGCACCTCAATCATAGATTTGGCTCCCCGCCAAGCCTGTGCCAACAGGTAGAAAGCGGTCACCGATCCATTGGTTACCACCACATTATCTTCTTTTACTTCAAAACGGCGTGCCAGCAATCTTTTCAGCGAGCCGGCATCCGGATCGGGATATCGTGTAAGTTTATCAAACTGACCGGTTAAATGCTCAATCAGTTTATCCAGATTAGCACCATGCCAGACATTAGAACTAAAGTTACTCTTTACTTCTTCCGTTGTATTATAAAAGTCGTCACCGTGTCCCAACAACATAATCAATAAGGTTATCTGATGAATAATTCCATTTAAGAACAGCAAAAATACAAATCTTTTTGATTCTAAGGCTCAATTGCCTTATAGATTGCATCCTGAATACGCGGGCGAATATCTAAGGAACCCAGCTTATTGTTAGCTCGTGTCGGGTTTACCCGATTCGTCAGGAAAATATAAATCAAACGGCTATCCGGATCAATCCAGAAGCAGGTGCCCGTATAACCGGTATGCCCATATACGGAAGCCGGAGCCAAAGCACCACAAGGCGAAGCATTGGTATTGCCGATCTGCGGCTTATCAAACCCCAGCCCGCGTCGGCTGTTCGGACTCTTACTCTGTGTGAACAGACGGCTGGTTTCTTCCGACAGGTAGCGGTCGCCTCCATAGACTCCCTGGTTCAGGTACATCTGCAATAATTTCGCCAGGTCATTGGCAGTAGAGAACAAACCGGCATTACCCGACACGCCCCCCTGGAAAGCAGCCGCTTCGTCGTGCACATATCCCCGCAACAACTGGTGGCGAACGAAATCATCCTGCTCAGTTGGCACGATCCGGGTAGAGTCCATCCGCTGCAACGGATTATACGTTATCTTCCGGGCACCCAGCCGGTCATAAAATGCTGTACGAAGCAACTGATCCATGGGCATACCCATCTGATTTTCCACCATCATCTTCAGCATGATAAAATTGACACAACTATACACATACCGGCCACGGGTCGTCAGCTTTGAGTCGCAGATATCTCTCATGATGGTATCACGAAATGAATCATGCACATAAAAATCACGTGCCACCTGGGTGGTGAAACCCGGTTTGGATGTTTCCGACACAATCGACGGCAGCCAGGTAAAATCGTTCCTCACCCAGGTAGATGCATCGAACCGAACCGGATGCGTGGCATTCTGCACTTTACTGTACAAACTACCGGTATAACTCTGTTTGTCGATGGCATCGAGATAGAAGGAGATCGTAGGTACTACACCCGACTGATGATACAATAACTCCCGAATGGTCAGATCCTGCTTGTTCGAACCCTTTAGTTCGGGCACATAATCCGATATTTTACTGTTCAGCGTAAACTTCTTCTCGTCATACGCTTTCATCACAGCGGGGAGTGTTCCGGTTGCTTTCGAGACAGAAGCCAGGTCGTAGACCGACTCATTCGTCACAGGTTGTTTCTTTGTATAATCAAAGTGGCCGAACGACCGTTGATATACCACCATTCCATCCTTTGCCACCAATAACTGGGCGCCCGGAAAGGCCTTCTCATCCAACCCTTCCTGTACAATCTTATTGATCACATCCAATCGTTCAGGATTCAATCCCACTTCCTGCGGTTCATGATAACCTAATCGTATCTTTTCGGTAAAGATACCCGTTCCGGCAAAATACATATCCGGTATTGACACTGGCAGTTTCCCTTTCGCGGCAATACCGCCAAATACCGCCTGGGCGGCAAACTCCTGTGCCAACGGAGTTGTTTCATAGGCCATGATCACTGCTTTTGCCTGCTGGATACTTTTGTGATAATCCCGCATAAAGTAGGGCAAGGTAAAAAAGGCATACACCAGTTCTTTCTTTGCAGCCAATTGCTGCAATTGGGCACTTTCAGGTATCCGTACCGTATGGACGCCACAGATGATCACGTCAAAAGCATCCAATTGACTATACACCTTCTGTATCTGTGCAGCCGTAGCCGTGCGGGCAATGCTGAAGCATGCAATCGTATCATACTTATTGGCATATTGCTGAAACTCGTTTCCATCACTCTCCCCAATCGATAATACGGCTATACGTTTCTTATCCAACTGTTTTACAGGCAAATATCCATCTTGGTTCTTCAATAGGGTAATCGCATCCGCATTCAGTTTAGCGGCCAACCAAGCGGCATGAGGGGTATTCAATCGCTCCGACAAGCCTTTCAACTCAATGGGTTTATACGTATTCAGCCCTACGATATACTTGTATTGAAGTATCTTCCGACACTTAGCCTCAATATCTTTTTTGTCCAGATCCCCTGACTCTATCGCCGCTTTCACGGCGGCAAAATCATTGATGGGAGCCGCTGACGCCAGCAGGATATCGTTTCCTGCCGCCAATGCTTTCACACAAGGATTATCCGCACTTTTAGGCGAGGCGCCCTTCATGGCCAGCGCATCGGTAAAGCATAATCCGGTAAAACCAAGTTCCTGCTGCAAAAGGCCGGTCACAATCGGACGAGAGAAGGATGCAGCCTTGCCCGGTGTCTTATCCAACGCCGGCACATACAGGTGTCCGGTCATCATACCGGCAAAACCTTCATATATATAACGTTTGAAAGGAAGCAACTCGACACTGTCCAGCCGTTTGCGGTCGTGCCGGATAGCTGGCAAGGTATAATGCGAATCATCCGCCGAATCGCCATGACCGGGAAAGTGCTTCGCCACCGACATCACTCCCAGGCTTTCCAATCCACGTGCATAAGCAATCCCTTTTTCAGAAACAGCATCCGGATCTTCACCAAACGAGCGAAGGCCGATCACAGGGTTATCTACATTGCTGTTGACATCCATGTCCGGGGCAAAATTAATATGAATTCCCATCTCACGGCATTGCCGGGCTACCTCTTTCCCATAAGCTTCAATCAGTTTTGTATCTTCAATAGCCCCCAGCATCATGTTCTTCGGGAAGCGTGTAGTACCACTCAATCGCATCGAAAGCCCCCATTCACCGTCGAGCGATACCAGCATCGGCACTGTCGAAGCTTTTTGCAACCGGTTGGTCACATCGGCCTGTGTAGTTGGATTCCCTTTATGGAAAAGGATACCTCCAATCTTCACCTCGTTTACATACCGTTGCAATCGTTGCATATTACGTGTATCCGACGTCGGATTGGCAATCACCATAAACAATTGGCCGATACGTTCATCAACACTCATCTTCGCATATACCGAATCTACCCAGCGGTTCATCCGGTCTTTATCTGCTTTTCGATATAACTCAGGAATCGTCTGTCCGAAGACAGCGAAGGAACAAACGCAACTGAGTAGGCAAACAAAAATTCGTCTCATCTGATCTTCTTAGATTATTTCACCATCAAAGGTACTATATTTCTATAATATCGCTACCTTTGAATCTGATAGCCTAATCAAAAAAATCTAATTCCCAGTCCTATGCAACGACGAAATTTCATGAAACTGGCCGGAGCGTTAGCCATCACTCCAACCGTCAGTCGCGCTGAAAGCTTACAGACAAGCGCTTTATCTCCGACAAAGGAAATATATGAATGGCGGATTTACAGCCTGACAGGCGATGGTTCTTCACTGGATACTTTCTTCAAAGACGCACTGATCCCTGCCTACAATCGAAAAAAAATAAAGGTCGGCGCCTTCAAACCATTCAAGGAGGAAAATCCCGATAAGCGTTATTTGCTATTGATTTATCCGGATATCACTACATTCCATGCCGTCAAAAACAAATTGTGGAAAGATAAGACCTTCTTGAAAGACGCTCAACCGTTCTTCGACACGACTGCTCCGTCCCCAGTGTATACCAGCTTCGAAGGATACTTGTGCGAGGCTTTCGACAAGATACCTATTCATCGTCATCCCGACAAAGACCGTAGCTTGCTTGAACTACGTATCTACCACAGCCCCAATGAAGAGGCTAACCAACGCAAAATACGTATGTTCAACAGGGATGAGATCGACGTGTTCGACAAGGTTGGCATCAATTCCGTATGCTATGGTGAGATCCTGGCAGGAAGGCACATGCCCGCTCTCGCCTATCTTACCTGGTACAAAGATGAGACCACCCGCGCCGATGCATGGAAAGCCTTCGGCGGACATCCCGACTGGCAACGGATCAGCAAGCTGCCCGAATATGCTTATACAGCGACCAATAACCAGAGTATCCTGCTTGCACCGCAACCCTGGTCACAAATCTGATAAAAAAGAAAGGGCATCCACTACAGGACGCCCTTTCTTTTTTGAAAAACATACATTTAATAGTATTGGTTCCGAAGGGCCATACCCTTTATTGAATTGTTCTATCGTTGCCTAATTAAAATTACATTTAGCAAAAATATTTTTCGCAATTGTGTAATTACTTTATAATCATACACATGCTTCATGTAACCACATCACAAAGGTGCAGCTTATTTTCACGTCATCATGCATGGTATTCATCTCAAGAAATCCTGTTTTTGTAAAATGGTACTCTTTTTTACAAAACCGGACACCATTCTCCCAAAGCCGCCTATTGTACCATTTTTCACATTCGCTTAACAAATCGTATATCCATAGTTAAAAATCAGCTGAATTTGAAGTTAGATATTATCTCTCCGCCACTCAACAAATGTGACTCCTGTTTGCTGCCTGAACATGCGACTAAAGGCTGAGGCACTGGAGAATCCTGCCTTTTCAGCAATTTGTACCTGAGTAAATTGAGGATTAGAACGCATTAAGTCTTGTGCATATTCAATCCTTCGATAATTGATACAATCAGAAAACGAACAATCAAATTCCTCATTGATCATACGTGATATGTAAGTACGGTTAGTATGCATCATACGCGCCACATCATCCATACGCAAGTTGTATTGCAGAAAGATCTGTTCTTCGTTCATGAGTTTCTCAAATACCGCCAGTAATTCCGTATATTTTTTACCACTCATTTCTCCACTTAACTTTTCGGCCGGTATTAAATCGGGGGAATCAAAGTGCAACGCATCTGCTTCCAGATCTGCTTTCTCCAATTCTTCAGCCAGGGTTTGAACCGTATAGCCCATCTTATAGGCATTATAACCCATAAAAGAAATCAAAACAACCCAACTAATCATGTGAAAAACCAGGAACAGGGACTGCTCATTATAATAAAACCGCCCTCTGTAAGTAGATAAGGAAAGTACAAGTATAAGACAGCCTCCCATCAGCAAGGCACGGTAATTCTCCAATGATTTTCCTTCCAGGTTTGAGTAAAAATCGCTCAACCGTTCCCGATAATGTATCAACCGGACGGCAGCATAGATCAGCACAAAGATCATTTGTGCCAACACCAAGATGGAGTATACCGGGCCACTGATGATAGCCATTATCTGTTCTGTTCCCGACAAGTCTGTCGGAGCGCCTCGGCTTTGGACCAGATCCCGCACATGAGCCACCGCCTGGTCCTCCCCAATTGACAGGTAGAGAGTAGCTATAGCTCCCCCGATAATAAAGGCTGGCGCCAACCATATATACATCTTCCAACTAAATGGCTTTTCATTTGTGAGCGAACGGAAGCAGAAATAAAGAAGTGCTGGCAATAAAAGAGTCGAAAAAGCTTCAAGCACTTCGAGCTTATAAAACAACGAATAGTTATTCACCCCGGAAAAGAAAAATCCCCAGACCGAAGTACTTATTGCCATAGCAATAAGTGAAAAAACCCATATCTGCTGCGAAAGATGGTTTTTCTTAGAACGAATACCTATAGCTATAGCCCAAAACAGACACGCTATACAGGGTAATGACATGACTAAATAATACAACATTGACTTAAAGGTTTTAATCCTGTTAAAAAAGCACAACCTATTACGCCTGGTACAACTGCTCAATGTACTCCGACGGAGTTACACTTTCATAGTTGGAAAAAAGACGGTAAAAAGTGGTACGGGATCGAAATCCACATTTATACATCAGTTCCTTTACGGAAGAATCATGTCCGGCATGCGCCAATTGTTTGAAATGCTCTATCCGGACATAATTGATAAATTCACGGTACCCGGAGAACCCTCCATCCTTGATCGCGGCAATCACCAGGGACTGTCTAGTACTCATATCCTTAGCCAGCTCAGCTAAAGAATAGTCAGGCCGTATAAACGGACGATAGTCATTCAGATAAACATTTATACGGGAATAGAGTATTTCTTCCATTGATTCTTCATTAGGGGGTGAAGCCTTAATCTGTTTCTCATGCACAGAAAGGGGATCCTCATACAGCAGGAACATGACAGAAAAGCACAAACTAAACGCAATCACAACGATACCATACGTGAAAAAGATAAAGTCATTACCAAACAGGGTAAAAGCGATATAATAAGCCAGGATGAACAGGGCGGAAAAAATGTAAAAGTTCATAAACGGAGTAGCCTTGCGGCTCCCAATTATACCTCCTGTAAAAAGTGGAATCAGGAAATAGCAACATGGGATAATCACTGTGAATACAAATAGAATCAAACGCAGGCGTACGTCAAGAAGGCCGATATGCTGTATGATAGCGTGTAATGAATCCAAGGGAGTTATGGTTCCGTTAAACAGCCAATAACAGACGGCTACGATTGTCACCATACCAACCGGAATGGATAATACAGTCAGCCGCAAGCTTGTCAAATAGCCGGGACGCAATGACGACAGGGGGAACAATGAAGCCACATAAGCCAACACCACCCACTTTACCATACGATGCAGCAATAACAACTCATTTCTGGCAGGTAAATCTGAAGACACCGTATGATAAACGAAAAGCCACCTCACATTATCAACGAGAAAAATCAATGCCAGCGCACTGACCAAAACTCCTAAAGCAAGACGCATTCGATTATCATGCCTCTTAATAATAAGAAGCACGCCCAATACAAGCGCAATAAAATCTAAGCCTGTTTCTGTTAACAGCAAAAAATACTTCATAGCCTATCTTTTGGATTATAAATAATCCATTCTACATAATAACGCCAGGCATGACCTCCAACAACAATAGACAAAAACACATAAAGGAAATCAAACTATCCATCCAAGCATTCTACAAAAATACAATTGAATCGGGAGCAAACGCTTAATGCTGCGTACAATTAAGTTGACAAATCGTATAATTTAGTTATCAAATTGTATAAAAAGAACAAGCAAGGCACTTGAAAAAGACAGATGGCTGACTTTTCACCCCAAATGAAAAGTATAGTCGTTCTTACCCCTGAAAAGACGGTAGAAGCGGATGTATTGATTAAACAAGGGACGGAATACTTCAAAGAGAATCACCTCGCCAATGGGCGACACCTGACGTAATAACCGGGCCGATTTACACAAGACGATCGTTTTCACAATATACCGCAACAAATATAACAACAACACCAATACAGTCAACAACCAGTTACCATTCAAGCCCACCAATCCACCAACGATAACTGCCGCTAAAAACAAAAAGAATGTAACGCTCTCTATCCGGTAGAAAGAAAGCATACCACCCTTATAATGAGATTGGGTAGCTGCACGCGACACTTTCATTTCCTTCCATACTTTAAAATGCTCAACCGGCATCATCTCGGTAATACCCTCTCCGCCATAGGAAACAGTGGTATTATGCCGGTCGGCATACTTATTAACAAACAGATCATCGTCACCAGCATGCAGGCTCAATGTCTTAGAAAAGCCTCCATCCCGGAAAAAGAGAGATTTCCGATACGAGAGATTTCGCCCATTACCGGTAAAGGGACGGCGGATAAGCGCCGACGACAGCATCTGTAATCCGGAGATCAGGTTATCATAGGCAATAAAGCGGTGCATAAAACTATCATGCCCGGCATAAGCACAATAACCTAACACAATATCGGTTTGTTCAGTATATTGGCGTGCCATAGAGGCGACCCAGGTTTTACTCATCGGGCGACAATTGGCTTCAGTAAACAATATCACATCATAGTTGGCAGCCTTGATACCAACAGTAAGCGCCAGTTTCTTCCGGCTCAGATATTTTGCTTCTTCCGGAATGTAGGTATGATAAAGGTGTCCGTAATCCTGTTCAAAGCGTTTCAACACATTATCACTCTCGTCGGTCGAGCCATCGTTCACCACAATGACTTCGTATTCCGGATATTCCTGCGCGAGCAAAGCCGGCAGGTTAGCAGACAAGTTATCGGATTCATTCTTGGCATACACCACAATCGACACGGGAGGCATGGGGACAGAATCGTCCGGTTGTTGCTGTTTACGTGCCTTACACAGCGGCCGTGCATACGAAACCAACCAATACAATAACTGGATCACGAACAATCCCAGTGCAACTCCTCCCAAGAGCCATTCAAGTGGTGTAAAAACAAGCAGTTCTTTCATTGAATACTAAAATACGCTAACTACAATCTATAATTTGTCCGAATAATATGCATTAGGCAATGAACGACAATTGTATTGAGAAGCCATCACTTCTCCATAGGCACCAGCCGAACGAAGCGCCAGTAAATCACCGCGATGAGCTTTATTCAACTCCACATCCTTACCAAATACGTCAGATGATTCACAGATAGGGCCTACCACATCATACACTTCCACGGGTTCATCGCTGCTGATATTTTCAATCCGGTGATAAGCGTCGTACATAGCCGGACGAATCAGTTCGGTAAAACCCGCATCCAGTACAGCGAATTGCTTTGTCTCGCCTTCTTTGACATAAAGTACTTTTGCGATCAGGCTGCCACATTGAGCCACCACGGAACGTCCCGGTTCGAAATGGATTTGTTGCCCCGGTCGCGGTTTCAGCAGTTGATGAAAAACGGCAAAGTAATTATCAAACGCCGGAACAGCTAAATGATTCGGATGATAATAATCCACACCCAGACCGCCTCCAAAATTCAGATGCTCTACACTTATCCCAAACGTGTCCAATTTCTCATGTATTTCTTCCATACGGATAGCCAGGTTGCGGAAGGCCGACATGTCGGTGATTTGCGAACCGATATGATAATGGATACCGATCAGTTTCACATGCTTCAGGCTCACAACCAATTGAAGCACACCTTCCAGCATACCCAAGTTGATTCCGAATTTATTCTCCTTCATACCGGTGGTGATCTTGGCATGGGTATGGGCATCAACTTCGGGGTTGATACGAAGTGCAATAGGCGCCACTTTATTCTTTGCAGCAGCCAATTCATCCAGCACCTGGAGTTCGGCAGCCGATTCGACATTGAAACAGAATATATCGTTGTCCAGTCCGAGGTTGATCTCCCAATCCGCTTTTCCTACACCGGCAAATACAATCCGGTTAGACGGAAAACCGGCAGCTAATGCTGCTTTAATCTCGCCCCCACTGACACAGTCTGCACCCAAGCCATTTTTAGCTATAATGGAAAGGATACGGGGATTGGCATTAGCCTTCACCGCAAAATGGACATGGTAACCATATCGGCCTGATTCTGTTTTCACTACATCCAATGTCTGTTGCAACAAAGCAATATCGTAGTAGTAGAAGGGCGTTTGCAGTGCCTTGAGTTTATCTGTGGGGAATGTTCCTTTTATCATCTGTTCGGTATATAGAAAAATGAAAGGGCTGTTGTCAGCCCTTCATTATTTAGTTATTAAATAAATGATCGCTCAGAGCCTGGAGAGCGCGTTTCTTGTCGGACGCTTTGACGAGCAGGGAAACGTTGTAGTTACTACCTCCGTAGGAGATCATGCGGACAGGGATGTCTTTCAACGCCTGTACGATCTTGGCTTCGAAACCGATATTCTCCCATTCAAGGTCGCCCACGACACAGATGATCACCATGTCGGTATCAACCGTCACTGTTCCGAATTTTTTCAGGTCGTCTACAATCTCTTCGAGATGCTTGCGGTTATCGATCGTCACGGAAACACCGACTTCAGAAGTGGTAACCATATCGATCGGCGTCTGGTAGTTCTCGAAAATTTCAAAAACCTTGCGCAGGAAGCCGGTGGCAAGCAACATACGGCCACTCTTTATCTTAATGGCTGTGATGTTTTCTTTGGCGGCAACAGCTTCGATCAGTCCTTTTTCCAGGTAGTTGGAGATCAAGGTGCCTTTGGCCTGCGGTTCCATGGTGTTGAGCAGGCGAACGGGGATATTGTTCAACTTAGCCGGCAGGATACAGGTCGGATGCAGGATCTTGGCGCCGAAATAAGCCAACTCGGCTGCTTCTTCGAAATGCAGGTTACGGACAGGCGCTGTCTTGTCCACAATACGCGGGTCGTTGTTATGCATACCGTCGATATCTGTCCATATCTGGATCTCTTCAGCATGGAGAGCGGCGCCTACGAGAGAAGCGGTATAATCGCTACCACCCCGTTGCAGGTTATCAATCTCGCCATAAGCATTACGGCAGATATATCCCTGGGTAATGAAAAGTTCGGCATCCGCATGCTGATCCATCAGTTTAGAAAGTTTCTCCTTGATGTAAACAGGATCAGGTTCTGCGTTCTTATCCGTACGCATATAGTCTAAGGCAGGAAGAAGAACGGATTTCACACCACATTCCTGTAAATAGAGATTCATCATATTGGTGGAGATCAACTCACCCTGTGCAAGGACTATCTTTTCTTCGAACAAGGTAAACAAGTCTTTCGTAAAGGTACGGATATAATCAAAAATACCATTGATCACATCCTTGGCTTTCTGTTTATATTCAGCGGTGCTGTAAAGTTCTTCCACATGAGCGTAATACTTCATGCTAAGTTTATTGATGATCTCATTGGCTCCATCCGGGTTCTTCTTATAAAGATAATCGGAGATTTCCACCAGTGAGTTGGTCGTACCGGACATAGCTGACAACACGATCAGGTTGCGTTCGCCTGTGATCAGTTTTGCCACTTCTTTCATTCTTTCTGCCGATCCTACGGAGGTACCGCCAAACTTTAAAACTTTCATTTTCTTCTTTTCTGTATTAAATTGTTCCTTTTCGTAGCGGAATTCAGACAAAACAGCACTGCGCCTGCCTGATTTAGAGCGCAAAAGTACGAAAAAATTATTCTTTTATATCACTTATACGCGCATTTTCGCATTTTACGATACGTGCGGGATAGTTACGCACAAGCGTGTAATTGTGTGTTGTCATGATCACAGCGGTTCCTTTCCGGCAAATATCATGAAGGAGTTGGACAATCTGTCCGCTGGTTTCGGGATCGAGGTTGCCGGTCGGTTCATCAGCCAGGATCAGGGCGGGTTCATTCAGCAAGGCCCGAGCGATGACGATACGTTGCTGCTCGCCTCCGGAGAGTTCATGCGGCATCTTATAGCCTTTATTCTGCATACCAACTTGCAAGAGGACATTTTCAATCCGGGCTTCCATCTCCGCCTTTTTCTTCCAACCGGTGGCCTTGAGCACAAATTCGAGATTCGCATGTACTGTACGATCGGTAAGCAGTTGGAAATCCTGGAATACAATGCCTAGTTTCCGGCGCAGATAAGGAATATCCTTATGCCGTATCTTCAGCAGGTCGTAACCGAGCATACAGGCTTCTTCTCCCCGACCGATAGGAATTTCACAATACAGGGTTTTCAGCAAACTACTCTTACCGGAACCTACTTTTCCGATCAGATACATAAACTCACCATTCCGCAGGGTAAGACAAGCATCTTGCAGGATAAGATTCTCATTCCTGCAAATATCTACATTTTCCAGTTTGAGTAGTATTTCTTCCATATGGGTATGATTATTCTTTGTGACGCTTCTTGAGTTCACGTGCCAAGTCTTCAATCCGGAGACCTTTGCTGGTAAGCAGCACGATCAGGTGATAGAGCATATCAGAGGCTTCATAGATAAAGCCTTCCTCAGTACCGTTAGTAGCTTCAATCACAGTCTCCACCGCTTCTTCGCCGACCTTCTGCGCCATGCGATTGACACCTTTGGCAAAAAGAGATGTGGTATAGGAGCCTTCGGGCATTTCCTGACGGCGACGTACGATGAAATCTTGCAGTTGTTTGATGAACATTACGTCTTCCACATTATGTTCGCCAAAACAGGTATCGTCGCCGGTATGGCAAACAGGACCGTGAGGCACTGCTTTGATAAGCAATGTATCGTTATCACAATCAACGGATATCTGCACGACTTGCAGAAAGTTACCGCTTGTTTCGCCTTTCGTCCACAGCCGTCCTTTGGAACGGCTGAAAAAGGTCACCTTGCCCGTTTTACGCGTTTCTTCCAATGCTTCGGCATTCATATAACCAAGCATTAAGACCTTGTTGGTATGACAGTCCTGCACAATGGCGGGAATCAGCCCGCCCATTTTTTCGAAATCCAATTTCATTCTTTACGGGTATTATAATCTAACACTGATACCTTCGGCACGAAGATACTGCTTTAATTCGTTGATTCGTATCTCTCCAAAGTGAAAAACGCTGGCAGCCAATGCGGCATCGGCTTTCCCATCGATAAAAGTATCACGGAAATGTTCTATTTTACCGGCGCCACCAGAGGCGATGACAGGGATATGCAGCGTATCGGCCAGGGTTGCAAGGGCTTCGTTGGGGTAGCCTTCCTTCACGCCATCGTGCGTCATGCTGGTGAAGAGAATTTCTCCTGCCCCACGCTTTTCGGCTTCAGCTGCCCAGTCGAAGAGGTTCTTGTCGGTCGGCACACGTCCGCCGTTGAGGTAGCAGCGCCAGATGCCGTCTTCGAAGTTGGCATCGATGGCCACAACGCAGACCTGATTCCCGAAATTACGGGCGATCTCATCGATCAAACCAGGCGTACGAATAGCGGATGAATTGATTGAGACCTTGTCGGCCCCGGCATTGAGCAGGCGATCTACGTCGGCCAATTCATTGATTCCTCCACCTACGGTAAAGGGGATGCTGATATTAGCGGCAACCTTCTTGACCAGTTCGGTAAACGTCTTCCGTCCCTCATGAGAGGCGGTGATATCGAGATAAACCAGTTCGTCCGCGCCTTCGGCACTATAGCGTGCCCCCAGTTCGACCGGATCACCGGCATCACGGAAGTTAACGAAGTTCACTCCTTTCACTGTTTTCCCGTCTTTGATATCCAGACAGGGTATAATTCGTTTTGCTAACATATCTTTTTGTTGTTTGTTATTCCATAAAATGGCGCAGGTCTTTCAGGCTGATCCGGCCTTCGTAAATTGCTTTGCCGAAGATAACGGCGGGTATACCTGCTACGGCAAGTTGTTCGATATCGTTCACGGAGCTGACGCCGCCACTGGCAATCAAATAGACGGGAACTTCTGCGATCAGATCTTTATATAATGTTACAGCAGGGCCTTGCAGCATACCATCGCGGCTGATATCGGTACAGATTACTTTGGTGATACCTTTGGCATGATAGTCGGTGACGAAGGGGATCAGTTCGAGCGCAGTCGTTTCCTCCCATCCGCTGACGGCGATCTTTCCATTTTTGGCATCCGCCCCGAGGATGATCCGATCGCTGCCGAAACGTTCGATCCAAGAAGTGAAGACTTCCGGGTTCTTGACAGCTATACTACCGCCGGTAATCATTCGGGCACCACAGTCGAAAGCGGTCTCCAGGTCACTTTCCTGTTTCAGTCCACCACCAAAATCAATGATGAGATTGGTTCGGTTGGCTAGCTTCTCCAATATCTTATAGTTAATGATGCGCCCCTGGCGGGCTCCGTCGAGGTCTACAACATGAAGGCGGCGGATGCCGGCATCTTCAAACTGTTTAGCCACTTCAAGCGGGTCTTCGTTATAAACCTTCTTTGTATCGTAGTCGCCTTGGGTGAGGCGTACACATTTACCTTCAATAATATCGATAGCGGGAATCAGTTCAATCATAAGTCGTCAGAGCGTTAGGAATTGTTTGAGTATTACTTCACCCACCGCCCCACTCTTTTCGGGGTGGAACTGGGTGGCAAAGAAATTGTCTTTGTGCAGGGATGCGCTGAAGGGCAGGATATAGTCAGACACCGCAGCTGTACACCCGTTCACTGGCACATAGTAACTATGGACAAAATAGACGAAAGCATCTTCCAGGGCCGGAGTAAAAAGCGGACTCTTTACCGCCAATAACGTGTTCCAGCCCATATGAGGGACTTTATCTTCATGACGTTGGGGCATAAAGTGCTTCACTTCGGTATCGAATATGCCCAAGCAATCCACCTCCCCTTCTTCCGAATAGCGACACATTAGTTGCATGCCAAGGCAAATACCGAGTACTGGTTGTTTCAGGTCGACAATCAGTCTATCCAATCTGTTGGCCCGTAGGTGATCCATCGTCGTGCGCGCCTCACCTACACCGGGAAAGATTACTTTGTCGGCCCTGCGTATCCGTTCGGGATCAGCGGTTACCACCGGTGTGATCCCCAGCCGTTTCAAAGCGTAATCAACAGAGTAGATATTTCCCGCATTATATTTGATGATTGCTACATCCATCGTACTTTTGCTCTCAATTGTGCCGCAAAAGTAACAAAAAGCAACAAACTATCCGATATATATCCCCATAAAACGACACCTGCATCAGTAGATTCTTAAAAATTTCCGTGCACAGTTCTTGCACAGTTAAAAATAATACCTACCTTTGCACCGCAATCGAGCGAGATAGCAACAAAATGGTGTGGTAGTTCAGTTGGTTAGAATACCTGCCTGTCACGCAGGGGGTCGCGGGTTCGAGCCCCGTCCATACCGCTGGGATCGTAAATGCCTGATAATCAGATGGTTATCAGGCATTTTTTTTGAAGCCTGAGAACCCAGAACCTTCTATCCAAAATGCAGAAGATCAAAACTATAGCATTTCAGCAAACACAGGGAAGCGGAAAATTTGGAACTGCTCAGTGTCTAAATCGTGTGCCGTTTTTAAAATACCTCAAAAAAGGACACACATAGCCGATGATACCGTAATATGCTTTTGCAAAGATTATTACAAAATACACATGCTAATTTTACGCCCGATTATAACCATTGTGCAAAACCATGAAATTTCTCGAATATTTATCCCCAAAATAGTCCTATCCCTATCTTCAGTAACAAGATAAAATTAAGCAAAAAATAGTGCCTAATACAGCTTTCATATCTATCTTTAGTCCATATTTACTGTAAAATAAAGATATGAAGTACACGTTTAAAATCTCGTTTTTCCTAAAAAAGAGTGTTGTAAGGAAGAACGGAAAGTCACCCATCATTGGAAGGATAACCATTAACGGTGAAAAAGTTGAGTTTAGTACACATTTGGGGATCGCTTCCGATTTGTGGATTGTTGAAACAGGTGAGGCAAAGGGAAATTCTAATGAAGCAGTAAAACTTAATGAAGAATTAGACTCCATTAGGATACTCCTCTATACTCATTATCGAAATCTGAGAGAGTCCTATGAAATTGTTACTGCCGAAAAACTAAGACGGGCATATACACAATTAGATGCTTATCCTGCAACTCTCCTCGCTTTGTACAAAAAGCATAATGATGACGAATTGAAACTGGTTGGTCACGGACGATCCATGTCCACATATAAAAAATATGATCTGGCGTATCGACGACTTCAGGATTTTATGCAGCTTAAGTATTTGAAGCAGGATATATATCTGGATAATCTGACCTTTGAGTTTGTTAATGACTTCGAAATATATCTCCGGACTAACTGTGAACTGGGAGTAAATATGACAGCAAAGACACTTCAGTTTCTCAAAAAGATCATAAAGCTTGCGAGGGATATCGGGATTATCAGTTTCGATCCTTTCCATAAGCACAAGACCAAATGGAAAAAAACAGAGATTGGCTACCTGACAAAATGCGAACTTAAAAAAATCATCGAAAAGGAAATCTCAATAAAAAGGCTGGATACTGTCCGGGATATATTTCTCTTTAGCTGTTTTACAGGGCTTTCGTATGTTGATGTTAAGAACCTTACCATCCATAATATGCAACTACAGCACGATGGTACTTACTGGATTTTTACTAAACGCCAAAAGACAAACAACATTGTTGAGTTACCATTACTGGAAATACCTTATAAAATTATCAGGAAATATGAAAAACTCCGTAAAGGGGATGAGTTATTGCCGGTTTTGAGTAACCAGAAGATGAATTCTTACCTCAAAGAACTGGCAGATATATGCAGTATCCCGAAGGCTCTGACATTCCACATGGCCAGACATTCCTTCTCGACCTCGGTTATGCTGGATCATGGTGTCTCTATGGAGACCCTTAGTAAAGTACTTGGCCATAGCAATATCAAGACAACCCAGATTTACGGTAAGATAACAAATAGTAAAGTTAATGAGGAAATGAAAAAACTGTCGAAGGCATTGGACACATCTTATTAATATCCAGTATAACAAATCAGCTACAATTTGATGATTAGAGCTTCTCCATAGTTCACTTATTTATATTAGCCAAAAGGAAATTTACAACAAAATTTTATCGAAATTATTAGGATTGTTAGGATTTAGTCAAGTTAGCAGGTTAACTAAAAGAAGGTTATGGAGAACCTCTTTATAACACTAATCAAATACAAATCAACAGACTACAGCTCAAGTTCTTCAGGAGGGATGTTTTTAATAAAATAGTCAGAACATTCTTTCTTATATTCGACTAGATCTCTATCATTAGGATTTATTTGAAGGGCAAAATTAATTCGCCCCATTAAGCCTCTAATATAATACTTCGCATTTTTACAATTTAATTTTTCGAGATGAGACTCAAAACCATATTTTCTTATATAGAACATCTCTTTTCTTAACTCCTTCCTGTATTCCACAGGTACTTGAATTTTTTCATTTACTACTACTCCTGTAACGATTTGACGCATATTGGAATTCATAAAACGGGTCTTTTGGCTATTTAAGTCCAATTTCATTTTTTTAAGTTCTACATTAATGAAGTCAAACAGAGAGTCAACATCTATGTCTGAATTACTTGAAAAAGTCAAGTCGTCAGCATATCTCGTGTAGAATAAATTATGACTCTTGCAAAAATCAGCTATTGCCTTATCGAATTTAATCATCACTAAGTTAGAGAGACAAGGACTTGTTGGAGCCCCTTGTGGCAAAGCCCCCCTAAAGGTAGTTAGTTTCGATAATAAATTTGACAAGTGTTTAGAATAGCCTAATTCAACAAATAAATGCTCTATTGTCTCTTTTTTTATGGAATGAAAAAAATCGGCCAGATCACAAGCAATAACAATCTTTCGATTTTTATGAAATCGGACATTCTCTTTTAATTTTTTTTTCCTGACGTATGCTTTTGCAAAAGGACTGACAGGGATTTCATGTAAAATATTATTAAGAATCCAATGTTGAATTTCTTTCAAACTTGGATATGGCTGAGATATTTCTCGCTCTCCTTTTCCGCTCTTTTTGGGGACTTTGTACGAGTAGTAAAAAGATCTTGGAAACCGAACCGCTCTTTTTATATAATTTTCGTTGTAGCCAACTAAAAGCGAAAAATGTTCCAGATTATAAATAATAGGTAGATTATTGGTAAATAACTTTTCTGCATATTTAAGACATGCGTCAATGTATTCATTTGTTTTATCTTGGGCAATAGCTTTTTCCCTAAATAATACACTATATGCTTCAAAAGTCATAATATTAACGCATTTTTTTAAAGAGGCACCGCCTCTTCATTATTCGGTCAGCGTCTTTGAAATTTTCGACTCTGGAGAAAATTTCAAAGGCGCAAAGCTTGAAAGAGTATTCCCGAAATAGAGCAACGACTCGCTGCCCATAATATTAAATACACTATCTAAACTCATCAATGCTTTTAGGCAAAAATAAGAAAAATTTATCTATCTGATCTATTTTGCTTCGATATTCAGGGTCAATCCAGCCTGTTTTATGTTTTTTTAACGCGACAGAGATGTTTCTCAACTCTCTTTCCCCTTTTTCTGTCAACTCGATTTTACCATTTACTTCAATAACACATACCAGATCAAAACATCTACTTAACTCATGAGATATAGTCTCATAAGAATAACCTAGCTCGGTAATGTAATCTATTCCGATACCAAATTTTATAGATCTGAGCAATAAAAAAATCAACTGTTTATCATATTCTGCTGTCATAATATTTTATAAAGGTGTTCTTATTGGAAAAGGAGATAAACTTTGCTTGTTTTCAAACCAAAATACAGGAAATGTATTATTGGGCGTCTTATATAAAACTTGAATAAGAGCTTCGGACTGTTTGTATCCTAAAGAACAGTCCTTTTCTTCTATTTTTTTGTCTATTCTGTTTTCAATTTTTATCATTTTATCTAAATAAATTGGGACCTTTTCTGCTGGATATCTATCTGAAATACCTCTATTTCTAATAGTTTCTGATATCACCCTTGCACCTACTTCATCATAAATGCGTTTGACGGCTTTTTCTTGTGAGAATGGAGCCAATACAAAAATATTCCGAGGATTTATTTCAGCGTATATCTCTTTTATGTCATTGTATATTTCAATAAAAGTATCTCCTGATCCAACATAATCGTCAATAAAAAATATAGCCTTATTATCTCGTATGAAATCCCCTCTCATCTCTTCACTAAACATAAATTTGTTAGGATAGTAGTCAAACCATGAGAAAAAATTACTCCTTTTAAAAAAATAAAAATAGGCCTCTCCACTTTTTGTTTTTTTATCAGGTTTATAGATTTTCTTACTCAGTGGCATAATTACTATTTTATCAAATAATTCATAGACCTCTTCATCAATGTTAAAGAATACATTTTGAATATCTTCATATATTCTCTGGAATTCACCCACGCAGAGAAAATCTTTTGCCAAATCTATGACAAATAACTGATCTTCTTCTTCTTCCAAGAAGTTTAACCTCTCACAGAATCTAGAATAAAGATCATTTTTTTTACCTGTGATCTTCCATTTTTTCTCATTAAACAAATTGTTCAACTTGTTTATCACATTGATACTCAGTGACATAATTGATAAAACATTTAGAATGCTAGCTGATTAAGCCCATGTTGTGCAAATATAAGAAAAATTACATAAACAATATCACCTAAACATATTTCTTCTTTTTATATTGTGCTAAACAAATATCCCCATATGAATAAAGGACATAACACAATAGTTTTATAGGAAATATTTTTCTCGGCACTTCATGGATCCTCTCCATCGAATTGATATTTATTGTTGATGCTAAATCGAGATAGCAGAAGGTTCTCTGCTTCCGTTTGTGCACTGTTGTAATTTAAGAAACATATGCAACTAAGAGATTTTTAGACCAAAACACTTTCTATATTGAGAAATAAAATCTATTTTTGTAATGTAAAACGATCCTTGAAAGAGATGTGAAATGCTGAAAAATGTAGAAGCCAAACCGGTAGCTAAATCGGTGTCCCTACTCTTTTCAGGACTTGGTATAATGCTGATATATAGATAGTTATAAAAACAGGTTTGGGCCCCGTCCATACCGCCAAAATTAAAAAATTTTCGAGCTTTTCGATTGCTAAAATCCTGAGAGTAAATACTTTTAGGATTTTTTGTTCTTCGTAGCTACTATCTTATCGTTGGTAAAATATGGCATTTTATAGTAGGTAGGCGGTAGCTAAATAGGTAGCCTTAATTTTCTATCGAAAAAAGCTACCGAACAACCTCTTATTCCCAGTTATTCAGCGTTTTACATCTTGCTCAAATTGTATTGTGCCAATGAACTTTACTACAAGAAAGCACATGTCCCGAAACTTAGGCCTGTTTTTGAGAGTTTTGGTTATACAATTTCTTCCGTTTTCAGGACTTCATACTACTCTAACGAAAAAACAATATTGATCTCAGAGTTTACTCCCTGTTCACCCGTGGGAACCCCTGAACCGTCGGAGAGGGAAAACGCCTCCTCTTTAAAAGCAAGATTGCTTTGGAATGCGCGGGTTTGCCCCACATCCCGGCTTATCACTTCCGATATCGTCAATACCTTACCTATTTTACGGCCTGAAAGTTCGGCATACTGTTGAGCCTTATCAAATGCCTTTTGATATGCCAACTCGCGGCTTTGTTTGAACAGTTCCGCCTTGTTTTCAATGTCAAACTGGATGTTCTGAACTTCAACCTTGTCGATAGCCGTAATCTTGTCCAGTATGGACGAGAATTTTTCGGGAGTGTTTATCATATTGTTTACAGTTACGACAATGGTCTGCTGCGCCCGCTGTCCGAGCCGGATCCGCCGCCCGCTTCTGTATTCGTATTCTACATCATAGTTCAGCGATGTGGTTTTCACAAATTTATCCTCGACATTTTCTGCTTTCAGTATGGCCAAAATTTGCTGCATGGTTTGCTCCGCTGCTGTTTTGGCTTCTTTCGTCGTCGTCGCGGTGTGGGAAAAGCTGATGTTCATCAGCACCATATCCGGTTGAGCCAACACAGTTCCGATACCGGAAACTGAAACCGAGTTTTGATTTTCCTGAACCCTGAGATTACAGGAGGTCAGTGAAAAAAGCATCAGTAAAAATGCTATGCCTGTAAAATTTTTCCTGTTCATTTTATTCTGGTTTTTAAGAGATTTATATACTTGTAAGTGTTACTTATAATGCGACCCTGAGTGCAGCAAGAAGTTGAGAATCTTTGATTTTGCCGATTTTGTAATCCAGATACACCCGGATCATTTTCTCCGTAGGCCCAAACCCTTCGAGCGTATTAGACCTAATAGCGTTCGCAACTCAGAAGCTACTTAGCAAAGATACTCACATTTTTCGTGCAACCCAATTCGCCAAAGCAGATAATTCTGTAACAGACCATATTATTGAGATTAATGTTATTTTTGCATAATGAAGATATACAAGGGGTTTGAAGGCTATGACTCGATACTTGTTTGCGGAGATATCCACGGCGAGTTCAGAACGCTGCTGTTTGAACTTAAGCGCCGGAAGATAGAGAATGTCGTAGTAATTGTTGCTGGAGATTGCGGGATTGGATTTGAAAGGCCGGCTCATTATATTCAACTATACAACAAATTGGCACTTGCTCTTGAGATGATAAACTGTCAGTTGTTGCTCATACGTGGAAACCATGATGATCCCGCTTATTTCAGGGATGAAGCCATCGACCTCCCCTTCATGAAGACAATTCCTGACTATAGCATAGTTCAGTTTAAAAACCGCAATATACTGTGCATCGGAGGTGCCATATCCGTAGATAGAAAGCCCCGGCTGGACAATATGCGGATGGAGACACTCAAAGGACATACTGTTCAGAAAAGTTATTGGGAAGACGAAAGTGCATTTTATTGCGATGGGTCTTTTTCCGCAATCCGCTCAGCCGGTATCAGCATAGATACTGTCGTTACTCATACGGCCCCGTCATTCTGCCATCCAACGACGAAAGCCGGTATAGAATACTGGATCGAAATGGATGCTAAGCTGGCGGAGGATTTAGCGCTTGAGCGACAAACGATGGATCAAATTCACAGCCGTCTGATCGCGGACAACCATCCCGTTCGTAAGTGGTATTACGGACATTTTCATGATTCGCATACGGAGTTTATTTCCGAAGTAAAATACTCGATGTTGAATATTCTGGAATTACGGGAATTATGACATGAATAGCCATATTATACAATTCCCCCCCCAACAAGGCAGATTATTCTGGACTAAAACGGACAAAATAAAAGCCTCACTATTTAGTCTTTTTACTTGAATTGTATCCTAATTTGGTGATCTGCGTATTTTGCCGCGATTTATATGAAAATTATCTCGTATCGGTTCACAAACTATATCCGGTACCATATACCTCCGTTAACCACAAGCCCATAAAACGGTCATAAACCATATAAGTATTACCCTCCCGTGTAAGAATTTCTTTTTCGAGTAATTGCTTTGCAGCAGTCTGTGCCGAACTGGCCGAGTTAAGTCCGTGCTTTTGGATAAAGGATGCAGAGGTGATCTCGCTTGCCTTTCCCTCTTTGGCTATTGCATACAGCATCTCTTTCTGCCGCTCAGACAACAGAGTAAGCATGCCCTGGCAAATTGTTGCATAGGAGTTGACGGTCATGTGCAAACACTGATTTGCAAGTGTAAGTGTTGCCTCTTCACCATCAGAGAGCATTGTGAAGAGCCGGTTGAAGATACTCTGTACATACCAGGTATGCCCTTCGAAGAGATCATAAATACGTATTACCAACTCTTTCGGGATTGTTTTTCCAGCTTTCTTAAAATGCTTCTGTGCGAATGCCGTATATTCATCGATCGGGATAGCTTCGAGGTTGAGCAACGAAACGCTCTGGTAAAAAGGTCGCGATGCGGAGAAAAATATATTCAGCATCATGTGGCGCTGGCTGCCGGCAAACACGAAGGTCGTATTTTTACATTTCTGAATATGAGTGCGCAGGATCGCCTCCATATTCTTTTCGGGATACTTAGCGATTTGTTGAAACTCATCAATAGCAACAATACAAGATTTGTCGGCTGATTCGAGATAGGCAAATATCTGTTCAAGAGAATATTCCGGCTGACGTATATCGCCGATGCCGATATCGAACGTGGGCGCTCCCGTTACAGGGTCGAGCTTAAAGGCAGGGCGCAGGGAAGATATCGTATTGAAGAATTTATCCAGGAATTTCCTGCCTTTGGATTTATGTGTCTCAAAGATCTGCTTGCCGAGGATAAAAACAAACTCCTTCAGGCTCCCCGTTGCGTAAATGTCGATGAAATAAGCGTAGTAATCACGCTTGATCTCGCTCATATAGAAGCAATGCTCGATCAGTCCCGTCTTGCCCATACGCCTGGGAGAAATAACGGCCATGTTTCGGCCGTTAAGCATTGACAAGAACAACTCGGTTCCTTCAACTGTCCGATCGCAGAAATACTCCGGCGAAACATATCCACTGATCACAAAAGGATTACGCAACTTCTTTTCCATATAGGAACAATTTTATGCAAATCTAATTATTAAAATCTAATAATTGAAATTTCATAACAAAAAAATGATCATACACCTAAGATCACATTTTTACTATCCCGTAATCTTCCCCATTTTTTATCTCTGACTGTAAGATATCATAGACATAGGCCGGACTCTCGATGTACAACCCAGTCATTTCATCCGATAGTTTCTCAAATGTCTCGGAGTTATGAAATAGGCTGATTGCCTCCTGCATTTCTATTTCATAGTCCTCCATCAGATAGGCAATGATATCTTTGCTTATGTCCTCTATAAGAGATCCTTGCTTACAAGTTGATATCAGGCTAAGCCCTCGCTTTCAGCACAATCAAAGCATCTTTATCAAGCACTTCAACCATACAGTTACTTCCTTTTTGCATAATTACCAACCATAGGGAACTGTGCAGATATATCACGACTTGATTTGAGTTGCAAACAAAGGTGCAAATTTTTATGTTAATACTATAAAAAGAAAATTATTCTAAATCGTAACCAGTCCAATAACTCGAACAGTTTATCGAACACTGATAATAGTTTCGTTTTTATTGATAACATCTTGTAGCATCTGATGACTCCGCTTTTGATTTTCATCCAGCATATTTGCCGGAATAGGTTTTTCTTCATTGAAGTCTGCTACCACATCATAAAATTCTCCTGAACGATATAGTTTGTACTGATGATTCCGTGCAAAAACTTTTGCCTTTTTATCATCTACATCACGAGGGGCATACCAACAATAGATCCATTCCCTTACTCCCTTTGTTTCACCTTTTAATTGTGGATAAAAGCTTTGTCCGTCTATCTCTATATTTACCGGAATATCCACTTTTGCCACGTCACATAATGTAGGGAGAAAATCCGTAAAGTCGATCAGATTATTATTTTCAGTTCCTTTTTCTCCCCCCGGATATGACACAATTAACGGCACATGGGTACCTGAATCTATCGTTTGTCCTTTCCCTCCAGGATAAGGTTTACCATTCAAAGAAGAAAGGATAGGCCTATCCGTACCATTATCGCCAGTAAAAATAATCAATGTATTGTCGGTAAGTCCAAGTTTATCGATCTCATCAATAATTCTACCGACTAACATATCTGTATATTGAACCATACCAGGAAAATACCGGGGATCGCCTTTAGAGCTTTCAGACCGTTTGCCGGCCCAATCCGGCGAGCCTGGTGTCGGAATAAAAGGAGCGTGTGTCAATATCATAGGATAATACGCAAAGAATGGGCGGCTTTTATTTTCTCTGATAAAATTGATGATAAAATCACAATCGATATCCGGGCCAAATTCGTTGTTGATATATTCCTTTTTTTTGCTATTATACTCCAATATAGGGTTTGCATAGCGCGAGTCGTTATGATGGGAATCATAAGCACCATTTGCATGCTGCCAGAGGCAGGATTGTTCAAACCCAAAATGCTGAGGCGAGTCTAATTCTTTTCCTAACTGCCATTTACCGGCAATGCATGTTGCGTAGCCGGCCTCTTTCAATATATTCCCAAATGTGACCTCTTTCCGTTCTAACTTACCAAAAGCCGTATAATTACGCGCATTGTATTTGCCGGTCATTAACTGAACCCGTGTAGGAGTACTTAACGGATTGGAATGGCAATAATTGAATTTTATCCCTCTTTGAGCAAGTCTGTCTATATTAGGCGTTTTATATGAGTCGCTGCCATTTACGCCAAGACATTCATACCCAAAATCATCAGCCATAATTAAAATAACATTCATCTTTTTACCTTCGTCGGAAGCTTGGATATTCGCAAAAGAAGATGTCAGAAGGCCGAAAGTAATAACCTTATTTATAATATGTTTCATGTTGTTTCTATTTATCAAAATAACTACCTGTATTCTCTATTAATTTAAGTTGATTGTCCATTAGATCTTTTAAGGAGCTAACCACTGCCGGATATTCGGATGCAAGATTGTACTTTTCAGAAGGGTCGGTTTCCAAATTAAACAGTAATGGTAATTCACCATTGAAGTAATCGACACCTGTCTGGCTAAAGGTTTTAGTGTGAAGCTTCCATTTTCCGGAACGTACAGCGAATAACTGTTGCCCGGAGCCAAAATAAAAAAAGGGCTCTTGCTTTTTCTCTTCAACATGCTTATATCCTAAGTATGAAGCGGCAACAAAACCATCCATGACATAATCTTCGGGAATCTTAAAACCCGATAACCAAACATTTGTAGCATACACATCCATAGCTGTTATAACAGACCCGTTTATTGAGGGTTCTATCTGTCCGGGAAAATAGGCAATGCAGGGCACTCGCACTCCTCCTTCCCAAGTACTTCCTTTTCCATCCCTGAATAATCCGGAGGATCCTCCTTCTTCATCCTTTATGATCCAAGGGCCATTATCGCTGAGAAACCACACAATGGTGTTTTCTTCTAGCCCTTCCTGTCTTAAAGCAGAGAGTATTTCACCTACTGCCCAGTCTATCTCTTCCACAACATCACCGTATACACCTCGTTTTGATTTACCGGCAAACATTTTTCCCGGATGGAGCGGCACATGTGGCATTGCATATGGGATATAGATGAAAAATTTATCTTCCTTATGTTTCTTTATAAATGAAACAGCCTTTTCCGTATATAATCCGGTGAGTTTAGACTGGTCAGGGTTTAGCTCCAACGTATCGTTTCCGCATAGCAAAGCTATATCCTGCCATTTAGGTGGAATCATATCGTTACTGTATGGAAGGCCAACATACTCATCAAAACCATTTTGAAGAGGAAGGTATTCTTTTTTAGTGCTTCCTAAATGCCACTTGCCATAGATGGCCGTTTTATAGCCTTGCGCTTTCATTGCCTCGGCCTGAGTAATCTCATTGGGATGTATCCCCCGTTCAGAATTAGGGTTAAGCACCCATCCGAAACCGGAACGTGGAGGATATTTACCTGTCAATAAAGCATACCTGCTTGCTGTTGAAGCTGGAGAGGCACTATAATAATTTGTAAAACGAACACCATTCATCGCCATTTTATCCAGATTTGGCGTCTGGATAATCGGATGGCCTGTTATACCTAAGTCGCCATAACCGAGATCGTCACAATAAATAAGGACGATATTCGGCTGCTGTTTAGCCTTATTTTCCGCTTGTGCTATTATTGGCAAAGCGGTCAAAGCGGCGGTTAAAATACATATTGAATTATTCATGATTCATTGAATAAATTAAAAAAGCAAGGAGTATAATTACCACAAATACACTCCTTGCAATTGTATTCATTTCCATCCTGGATTTTGAGATAAAGCAGGATTTAACGTAATTTCGTTTGTCGGGATGCATTCCAGATAATCCCTGTTCTCATTAAACTGATAACCATTAGGTAGTTCGGCTTTGAAAGGATCTAATAACCCGTTTTCGTCTTTCACAGGAATGGTAGATTCTCCGTTAAACTCTTCTTTAAGGATAGGATATCCTTTAGGGCGCTTTCCCTGGAATAATTTATGTGCTTTCCATCTTCTATAGTCAACATTTCTGTATCCCTCAGCTCCAAGTTCAACACGTCTTTCCCTACGAATTTCAAATAATTCATCACTGATTTCGTAGCCATAATCTGAGAAACGCTTAGCATTCGGATCTTTTTGTACTTTGAAATCAGGCATTCCGACCCTTTTTCTGAGAAGGTTTATTGACTTATTATAGTCAACCTGTTTGTCTAATTCATATTTTGCTTCAGCATAATTAAGCAAGACTTCGGCATACCGAAAAACAATGGAACCGGTTTCACTATTACCTCCAAAAGCCCCTCCTGCAGCGGGCGATGCTGTATTTACGCCCTTTCGCAATTGAAAACCAGTAGTATTAAGAAATACTCCGGTTTGTGCTACATACGGAAGATCGAATTCTTTATATCCGTTACTATTGTCCCACATGACCTGACCGGGTGTCCATATTGTTTTACTTAATCTCGGATCTACATGCTCGCTTAGGTATCGTAAGAATTCACTGCCTTTTTTTGTTTTTCCCAATTCATAATAATCGATAGGTTCGCCTTCTTTAGACAAGAATGATTCGACAAACGCCATTGTCACGCTCCTTGATCCTGTTCTCACGGTGTTATAAACCTGCAGATCGTGCGAAATACCCAATGCGATGCTATACGCCTTCCACAATAAAACTTCTTTTGTGGCAGACATGTCATCAAATCCGAACAAGAGGCCATAATCCTCACTGTTATTCCCATACAACCCAACACTGTAATCGCCTGTCATTAACTCTTCTGCTGCTTCGACCGCTATACGGAAATATTTTGCCGGATCAGCGTTTGATGTGGCAAAAGGTGTTCCTGCATGATATTTTTGCCATGTCCCCTCAAACAACGCCACGCGTGATTTGAATAACAGTGCCACCTCTTTGGATAAGCGATTCGTGCCTCCCGATACACTCACTATCGGATCTAAGTATTTTATGGCATTGTCAAGATCCCTCAATATGCTATCCACTACAAGAGTCCGGGGATCACGAGGTTTGTATAATTCTTCGGAATCCATTGTCAACACTGTGTTATACCAAGGCACATCGCCATATTGTTTTACTTTTTCAAAATAGAGATACGCTCTGAAAAAATGAGCCTCTCCTAAAAAATGCTGCCAAAGACTGGGATCGTCTTTACAACCGGAATAATTATCAAAAAAGAAGTTGATTGAACGTATATTCGCCCAGTCCCAGCCTGAACCTACCGCGTCATTAACAACAGGCCTTGAACCGTTCAGGGTAGTATTTGCAGCAGCAAGGATTGCATCATCACTGCCGTAAGAAGCATCGGCCGTGAATATGCCTGTGGCGCCGGGTGTTCCGAATGTTGGGAAAATGGTATAAAAACTGACTGTGTAATTTTCCAGATCTTTCGCCGTTTTCCAGTAAGCATCATTACTAATCTTGTCCAATGGGGGGGTATCTAATATATCTTCGCATGAACAAAGATGGATAAGCAATAACCCCGATAACATATATATGATGTTCTTTTTCATATGATTATAAAATTTAAAATTCTACTTCAAGCCCAAAAGAATACATGGTTTGGATATTCATGGATTTGCCATGCCCTCTATCTCCTATGATCGCTGTTTCCGGATCCATGCCTTTGGGAAATCGACCGGTAAGCGTAAATAAGTTATCGCCTGAAAAATAAAACCGCACTCTTGATAAAGCTATTTTAGATGTCAGTTTTTGAGGGAGCGAGTAGCCAAGCTGTGCATTCTTTAATCTTACATAGGCACCATTCTGCAAATAACGAGTCTGTACGTTTCTGTTCTTTTTATTCAGTGGATTTGTCAGGTAAGGACGCGGGAAATAGGAGTCTGTATTGATTCCTAAGCCGGCATAGGTATCTCCTTCCACATCACGATAATAATCCAAGTGGTCATCAGCAAATAACGAACTTTGGTTCCATGTCTGAAATCCCCAAAACATATTACTATCGATCCACAGATCTCTCTTTCCTACGCCTAAAAACATCAGATTCAGGTCAAAACCTTTATACTTTGCACCTAATGTCACAGAAAACTGATAACGTGGCGTCGTATTCCCGATGATACTCAAATCTCCATGATCCTCTTTAGTGTTACTCCCATTATTAACAACGCCATCACCGTTCAAATCTGCGTATTTTACATCACCGGTCTTCCACACATTATTAAATTGCTTTTGATAGCCGCTTTTCATTATCTGATTCGCCTCTTCTTGCGTTTGGATAAGCCCTTCTGTTGTATAGCCCCAAATTTCACCGATCCGTTGCCCGATATAAGAAGTTGACAGAATATTTGTAGGGTTATTATATTCCGTTACTTCGCTGTAATAATCCCATAGCATGACAGAAGCAGAGTATGAAAAGTCTTTATTAATCTGATCTCTCCAAGAAAGGCCTAATTCCCACCCATTTGTTCTTAATTCGGAATTGTTTTTTTGAGGGATAGCGGCTCCTATCACTGCCGGTAAGGCTTCTGCCGGTCCCAAAAGATTACGTGTTGAGCGCTGATACCAATCCCCTGATATATTTAAACGATTATTAAACAGCCCAACATCCAGACCGAAATCTAATGTTTCAGATGTTTCCCACGTCAAATTACTATTTGTCAAATTGGGAGAAGTTACATAAACCGGTCTTCCACCGTTTATGATCCAGTTCAAATTAGAATTGATCCCCAATAAAGCAAGGTCTTGGTATGCAGCAACA
Source organism: Tannerellaceae bacterium (assembly GCA_031555145.1). Classification (GTDB taxonomy): domain Bacteria; phylum Bacteroidota; class Bacteroidia; order Bacteroidales; family Tannerellaceae; genus JAJDIA01. The sequence continues at coordinate 39,492 of JAVBUR010000007.1, forward strand.
TTTTGGTTCCCTAAGCTACCCCATGACACTCTGAATTTTAAAAGATTAACTTTGTCTAACAGGTTTTCAAAGAAACTTTCGCGCGCGATGTTCCATCCCCCTGAAAATGAGGGAAAAGTTCCCCAACGGTTACCTGCTGCAAATACAGATGTACCATCACGACGAGCATTAAACTCTAAAAGATACCTGTCTTTATAATTATAATTAAGACGTACAAAAGCTCCCATCCTTGACCCATGTGATATGGCATCCATCAGTGACTGGATGTCACCTGTAGTCGTTGAGATCGAAGGGACTTCATTGGTGACGATGTCATTTTTCCGTCCGTTCAACAGATCATTTCGTTGCTCTTCAAGTTGGAAACCAGCCATCAGGCTGAAATTGTGTGCTTCTTTTATACTGAACTGGTAAGTGGTATATGCGTTCAATGACGAATAGAAACTGCTACTTTGTTCCTTTTGCACATAAGAAGGGACTGTCGAACCGATTGGCACCAATGTCCCGTCAACCAGATCTTCATATACCGTAAAATTATTTGATGTAAACTTGCTGTTAGCTTGTATGAATGTATAGTCGGCATTTATACTCCAACCTTTCAATGGTCTGATCTCTGTTGCAAACCGTTGTGTGGTCTCATATTTGATCGTTTTATCCGTTCCAGCATCCTCTGTCCATGGTATTTTGGATAACCGGGTATAATACCCGTTGGGAGTCTTTTTCGCCTGATTGGGGGCTGTTCGTGCTATTTGATGGAACAACAAATCATAATCGCCTTGATCATCAAAATTAGGTCGTTCCCTGTCTGATTGTTGAAAACGGTTGTTCACGGAAAAATCCCACCAGTCAGTTAATGCTATATCTATTTTTGCAGTCGTATTGATTCTACGATATGTATCCGTTCCATAATTAAGAATGCCACTATCGTATACATGACCTGCCGACACATAGTAATTTACGATATTGCTTCCTCCCCGTATAGATATGTTTTCCTGATTATTTAGTCCATGTCCATAATATTCATCAAACCAATCGTAGTTTGCATTCGATTGTTCCTCAGCCCATTTACCCGGATTTACCGGATTTGGTATTGTTTCCGGAAGAGTCGGATCTTTTTGATAGGCTATAATCCGATTTATTGTTTCATTGTCGAAAGCACGACCACCTCCATTATCCCCTGCTTCATTAAGCATTTTGGCATATGTATAAGAATCGACCATTTGGGGTTGACGGTGAAGTTTAGTGAAAGATAAATTACTCGTAAAGCCTACCACTGGTTTTTGATTTTTCTTGCCGGATTTGGTCGTTACTAAAACCACTCCATACGAAGCAAGTGCGCCATAAATTGCAGATGCGGCAGCGTCTTTCAACACAGAAATAGACTCAATGTCATTGGGATTTATCTTTCCTAAGTCGCTTGGGACCCCATCTACTAACACATACGCATTCCCCTGTCCTCTGATTTGGAATGCCAAATCGCTTCCCGGTTCAAAGCCGAATGAACCGGTGGTAAAATTGGCTCCGCTTACTTGTCCTTGTAATGCCTGAGACATGTTTGTAACCGGCCTGTTTTCTAATTTTTCTCCCCCAATAACTTCTACTGCACCGGTTAAGTTTGTTTTTTTCTGCGTGCCATACCCAACTACCACCACTTCATCTAAGGCCTGTAAATCTTCTTTCAAAACCAGCACAAGGTTCGTCCGGGTTCCTACGGGTACCGTTTGTTTAAGATATCCGATGTAAGATATTTCCAGTATTGGGTTTTCAGAAACAGACAGTGAGAAATTTCCATCTATATCTGTTATTACTCCATTTGTTGTTCCTTTCTCAATGATATTAGCACCAATGATAGGTATATTATTTTCATCGGTAACAATGCCGGTAATTCGTTTACCTTGCTGCTGTTGTGGGGTCTGCAGGTTGGGAATCTCTTTCCGGCTCAGGATGATTTGCCGATCCTCAATTTTGTAGATGACATCGGTTGAAGCAAACAACTTGTTTAAAATGGATTCGACAGACTGCGACTTCACGTTCACATCCACTTTACGATCCACATCAATAAGTTTGCTGTTGTATAGAAAATAGAATTCCGATTCATCCTCGATAGTGTTCAACACCTCTTCAATGGTGGCATTTCGCATATCCAAACTTACTCTGACCGATTGCGAATATAGAGACGTAGCACCGGCCTGAAGCACAAATACAAATAACAATAGTATTACTACTCTCATAAAAATTGGAATTTTAGGTAATAAGTTAAAATATGACTTAAAACCTTTTGCTTTTAGTGAATTCTTCATAACTTTACACTGTCTATTAATTAGGTTTATAAATAACTTAATTGATTTATTACCATTCGTCAGGTGAGATTCTCGGATTGGTAATTTTTTTGATACAGGCGGGAAGATGTTATCAGCATTTTCCCGTTTTGTCTTTCATGACTTGTTGTTCCCCATAGGCTATTTGTTTTTTTAATTAACAATTCATGTATTTCATCTTTTTTTGTGCATACTTATAATAACAGCCCGCTTGGAATAGCTATAATCCTCAGACTGAACGGGTTCTATTATTTTACACTTTATTGGAGCGGATTTTTCCAATAGATGTAATATTTCGTTTAGTGTTTCCGTAGTAAAAGTGGCCGAATATTCATACTCGTATAATTCCTCTCCTTCCAAGCGTATATCCACATTGAAATTACGGGAAAGACGGTTTGCGATTTCCGTCATACGTGCTCTCTTAAATACCATTTTGCCATCCTTCCATCCTGTTTCTACAGACAGGTTAGCCTCTTTAATGCTCAGTACTCCATTCTCCTTACTGAATACGGCTTGTTGTCTGGGATTTATTGACAGTATATCCGCCATCCCTTTCATCGATACCTCAATATGACCAGATGCCAGCGTGGCTTCAATGGCTGAGTCTTCATTATATGCGCAAACATTAAATTCGGTACCATAGGCACTTACTGTCAGCCCTTCATTTGTTTGTACTTCGAAACGGCTGCTTTTATCTGATTGCACGCTGAAATAAGCTTCGCCTGATAATAGAACCTGACGTTTACCGTCGGTGAAACGCTGAGGGTAAGAAAGGGTTGATCCGGAGTTGAGCCAAACTAACGAGTTGTCGGGAAGTATGATTTTTGTTATCAAGCCTTGCGCCGAATTAATTTCGATTTGCTCGACAGGCTTATTTTCATATTCATGTATTGTTCTATAAAAGAGAAAAGTAGAGAGAATAAGTGGTATGACTAATATGGCTGCTGCCGTACGTGTAAAATACCAGAGTCTGTTTCTGAACTTATCCAAAGAAATCCGGCGGAAAATCCGGTTCCAGTTTTTCTCCATATCGAATTGTTTATGGAACTTCAATTCGGCAGAAGTTAGCCACAGGAAACGTGTCTCTTTTAATTCCTGCTGTAGCTCAGCCGACTTTTCCAGTAATTCTTCAAAAACTGCTTTCTCTTCAGAAGACAACTTATTCTCTAAATAGGCGATAATATGTTCCGTATTTATGTCCACTTTCTTGTGTTTTTATAGATTAGACGTATGAGTCGGTAGACCCCCTATGGGAAAAATGATTTTTTACCACTGGAATGGCAACCGGGGGGATAAAAACTAAGCCACTTATTTAGGGCGAAACCACTAAAGAGAAAGCTCTTTTCTTAAATTTCAGTCGGATACAAGTGAGAAATTTCTATTATACAAAAATTATTTGTACTCTTGTATCATGAGAAACAGGAGTTCAGCCGACATAGATCATCTACTGCTGAAGATTGCACTAATGGATGACGAAAAGGCCTTCCAAAGTTTGTTTTTTGACTTTTTTCCGTCACTTTGCGTATTTGCTCACCGGTATGTTGAACGTTGGGAAGTATGCGAAGATATTGTGCAAGATACCTTCTTTAAAATATGGAGAAACCGAAAAAAAATAGTGATCAACACTTCCGGTAGAAATTTTCTAGTTACCAGTGTTCGGAATTGTTGCATAGATTATTTACGAAAACAGGAAACTGAGTTATCGTGGCAGCAAAAGACAATAGTAAATAACATATTTTATTCCACAGAGGATGTATATTCCACCCTTGAACTGGAACAGTTACTAAATACCGCCCTTTCCAAATTACCGGAAAATCTCCGCATAGTATTTGAAATGAGCCGCTTTGAAGGAAAGACATATCCTGAAATAGCCTCTGAACAAAACATTTCCGTAAAAACGGTAGAAGCCTATATTAGCAAAGCCTTAAAACAACTTCGAATGGACCTGAAAGATTACCTACCGCTTTTACTTCTCCTTCTTGGGTAAAAATCACTAGTGCTTGACTAAAATTTCGTTTAGACCTCGATTGTGAAAAAATAGTTTACAGATAGGGTATTTGTACCGGCTATCGTCTTGTATATATGAAGCAGAACATATTTCATGAACGACAATCAAGTATAAAATTCCAGCAAATGAAAACAAAATTAGTATCTCTATCCCTCGTTTCCACTCTGGCATCGAGCCTGTCCGGACAAATCTATGAGCGACCGAATATCTTGATCATCCATACGGACGAACATAATTTCCGTACATTAGGTTGTTATCGTGAGCTTCTTTCTTCCGATCAGGCATTTATGTGGGGAAAAGAAGCTATTGTCGAAACCCCGAATATCGATTACTTGGCTAAACAGGGGATATTATTCCGGAATTGTTATGCGACAACTCCTGTCAGTTCGCCCTGCCGGGCTTCTTTCCTGACAGGATTATACCCGCAGAATGCCGGCATTTACACCAACAATATGGTATTGCATGAAGAAGCAAAAACCTTCGCAGAGACATTACAAGAACAAGGATATGTAACCGCTTATATGGGGAAATTACATGTAAACGGAACGGGGCGTCCGGAATGGACTCCGCAACGAAATTTCGGATTTGAAGACAATCGGTATATGTATAACCGGGGACATTGGAAAAAAATCATTGAAACGGCAGATGGACCAGAGTTCCGGATGAATGATGATGTAAAAATGACCGACTCTGTCAGTTTTACAACTGATTTTCTGACAAACCGTGCGATTGAGTTTATCGAGCAATACAAAGACTTTCCTTTTTGCTGTATGCTAAGCCTGCCTGATCCGCATAGTCCCAATCAGGTCAGACCTCCTTATGATACGATGTATGATCATCTTTCATTCGATCAACCCCAAAGTGCATTAAAAGACACGACGGGATTACCAGCCTGGTCGCATGGGAATGATCTGCCTGACGATCGAATGGAAAATATGGCTCGTTATTACGGTATGATAAAATGTATTGATGATAATATCGGACGTTTGCTGCATGTGTTGAAAGAAAAGGGCATTTTGGAAAAAACAATTATTGTATTTACCTCCGATCATGGAGATCTTTGTGGAGAACATGGCTTAATAAATAAAGGCGTACCGATGGAAGCGTCTGCAAAAGTGCCGTTTATCATTAGCTATCCGGCAAAAATGCCGACCAATAAAGTGATAAATCATGTCTTGTCTGTTGCCGATTTCACTCCTTCTATTTTAAGTTACTGCGGCATCCAAAGCCAACAAACATATGACGGCCGTGATTTGTCTGCTTTATGGAAAGGAGACACTTTTCCGCAAGAGATGGAAGATGTTGTTTTTATGCGGTCGATTACAGCCGACACAATGCAAAGTGGTGAAAATCAATCCGCAATAGGCAAACGGGCACTATGGATATCTGCCGTAACCCCGGATTATAAGTTTACTTTTTCCGAAAATGAAACGGATGTACCTTGGTTAACCGATCTACGGAAAGATCCTGATGAATTAACCAATTGTTTTTTCAATCCTGGATACGCAGAGGTGGTCAAACAGCTCACCCGTCAACTTGAAAAGTACGGAAAAAGGTTTCATGATCCGCGAATAGAAAATCCGCACATTCAACAATCCATCCGAGAGTTATTAAAATAAAGAAACTTAATTGTACGCACGAATAATTCCGAAAAAATGAAAACAACAATCTGTTTAATGAAGACTGCTCCGATGCTGTTACTTTCTTTAGCCGCTGCATGTATACAGGAGAAAAAAATGACCCCTCCCAATGTGATTATCATTCTGGCCGATGATATCGGTTATGGAGATCTAAGTTGTAATGGGGAGCCAACTATCCATACCCCTCATGTCGATCAGTTGGCGAATAATGGTATTCGTTTTACAGATGCACATGCCGTGGCCGCGACCAGTACTCCTTCCCGTTATTCTCTACTCACCGGACAATACGCCTGGAGGAGAAAGGATACAGGAATTGCGACCGGTGACGCCGGAATGATTATCCGTCCGGAACAAACAACGATCGCCGACATGTTTCGTCAAGCAGGCTATACAACAGGAGCTGTAGGTAAATGGCATTTAGGCTTGGGTGACACGCAAGGATCGCAAGATTGGAATAGTTTTATTACCCCGGGGCTTACCGATATCGGTTTTGATTATTCCTACATAATGGCTGCTACAGGCGATCGTGTTCCCTGTGTTTACGTAGAAAATCAACGAGTAGTCAATTTAGATCCGAATGATCCGATTGCAGTCAGTTATAAAGAACCATTCGCAGGTGAACCTTTAGGAAAAGATCATCCGGAAATGCTTTATGTGTTGAAGCCAAGTCACGGACACGATCAGGCCATCGTAAACGGGATTTCCCGCATCGGGTATATGAAGGGCGGCAAACAGGCATTAGGGATAGATGAAAATATAGCCGACAGTATTACCCACAAAGCGGTCAAGTTTATTGAAAACAACCATGATCAGCCTTTTTTCCTCTATTTTGCTACAAATGACATACATGTACCCCGTGTACCGCACCCTCGTTTTGCAGGCAAAAGTGGAATGGGACCTCGTGGAGATGCAATCTTAGAATTTGATTGGAGCGTCGGGCAGATTATGGAAACGTTGGAAAAGTATGGAATTACCGATAATACACTTATCATCCTTTCCAGTGATAATGGCCCAGTCATAGATGACGGGTATCAGGATCAGGCAGTCGAACTTTTAGGGGACCATCGTCCCTGGGGAAATTTCCGTGGTGGAAAGTATAGTATATTTGAAGCCGGGACACGAGTCCCATTTATAGTTAGCTGGCCGGCAAAAATAAAACAATCCGTATCAAGCGCTCTTGTTTCACATATCGATATTTTTGCCTCACTATCAAAACTTATAGGGAAAGGGATTCCGGCAGGTAGCGCTCCTGACAGTCGTGACCAATTAAATACATTAGTAGGAAAAGATAAAAAAGGGCGTGACTATATTATTGAGCAAGCAGGAACCCTATCCGTTTCAAACGGTGAATGGAAATATATTGTTCCGAGTAACGGACCCGCAACTAACAGAACAAAGAACGAACTGGGTAATAATAAAGAAGAACAACTGTACAATCTCCATCAGGATATAGGAGAAAAGGAGAATCTGGCTTTGCAACACCCGGATATTGTCAAACAATTAAAAGAAATCTTGGGATCGGGGGGGATAGACTAAATCACTGATTATCAACACTCAGTTAAAGTGTACATTTAAGTGTACCCCTAAGCACAAACAGCCGCTTCATTTTCATATTCTGGAAAATCTGAATATCCGCTACCCTTTGTGAATTGACTGCGCTCCCTTCTACACGAAGTTTTTTTTTCGAATTTATCCGTCACGCTGTCACACGTAGGGTATTATCGTTCTGATTGAGAGCGGATTGGATGCGTGACAGATACCCGTGACAGATCCGTTTTCAGGACAATTTGCTATCACATCTGTCACACGGGGCATCAAAAGAAAGACGATGGTGCCGTAAGAGTTTCAGTAGGATGAAACTTTTAGTTTCATAGGGTGAAACTCCGAGTTCCAAACGGTGAAACAGGCAGTTTCAATAGGTGAAACAGGCAGTTTCAATAGGTGAAACAAACAGTTTCATCCTAATGAAACTATTGCTGGTAGCTGTGTCGTGGCAAATAGCTTCAGATTCGGACAGATCTGAAGATGGCGAATGCATTGTTGGATCGGACGACTGCCGCTTGTCCGGATTGTAATGGAGGAAAATAAAAACGCCTGACTGTTTATGGCAAACAGTCAGGCGTTTTACTTAGGGTGCCCAGAACAGGACTCGAACCTGCACGTCTCTCAACACTCGCACCTGAAACGAGCGCGTCTACCAATTCCGCCACCTGGGCATTCATCTTGTGAAAGGATGCAATCGCGCTTGATTGCGGTGCAAATGTAGCACATTATTTTGAATGAGCGGCGATGGTTGAAAAAAATATCATGCAGAGATGGCTGTTTTTAATCTTAGGATGTTTCGATCCATTTGTTTCTGGTTGTCCCAAATTGCGTTTTTTCAGTGCAAGAAACTGAAGGAAGTAGAAGTATACGATGGGCTGAAGGAAATTGGACAACGGGCGTTCTATTTTACAGCATTGGAGATGATCAACCTTCCGCAAAGTGTAACCTCCCTGGGTAATAACGCATTTGAGGGTTGCCAACAATTAAAATTCGTGATAAGCCATGCAACTACAGTACCCGCAATTGGGAGTGATGCATTCGATAACAACTTTAAAACCGGACGTAAACTGATGTATCCGGCATCTGCTGATTATAGCTCTTGGGTGTCTTATTTCGATACTTCAAGTGTGCTACCTTAAAAAATCTGATTTAATCCAACAAAGATAGTCGCTGTTAAATAAGCATATCTCTGTTCCATTCAGAAGGATGTTCCGGCTAGCCGGGACATCCTTCTGCAATTCCCCCCCCCTTGTTCGCCCCGTTGTTCCTTACAGGCGGGAAGGATACACAAGTGCAACTATAAGTAACAGGAGAGTAGAATGTTTCATCGTTTTGTCTTTTTTGAGAAGATCGTGGCAAAAGTACACATAACCCGTGTAATGTCTCGGCATAACACAAGAAAAACCGACGCTATTGATAAGCCGCATAAAGAATATTACTACTTTTGCTATTCGAAATTAACGAGAAAGAAAATAGGGAATGATCGAACGAATATATATCCTTGAAAATGTGGATCCGGTGATCTTCTACGGCGTGAATAACGTCCATATGCAGCTGATCAAGACCCTCTTTCCGAAACTGCGCATCGTAGCGCGCGGTAATGTGATGAAGGTGATTGGCGATGAAGGCGAATCGGAAACTTTCCTCAAGAATATCCGCGAGATCGAGAAGTATTGCGAAGAGTATAATTCGCTGACCGAAGAAGTGATCCTCGATGTGATCAAAGGGCAGACTCCTCCGACTGTCAAGCAGGAGAACCTGATTATCCACGGGATGAATGGCAAGCCGATCGTCGCTCGTTCGGAAAATCAACAGCTGCTGGTCAAGGCATTCGAGCAGAACGACCTTGTGTTTGCCACCGGCCCTGCCGGAACGGGGAAGACCTTTGTGGCTATTGCCTTGGCAGTACGAGCGTTGAAGAATAAGGAGATCCGTAAGATTATCCTCAGTCGGCCGGCCGTGGAGGCCGGGGAGAAGCTGGGCTTCCTCCCCGGCGAGATGAAAGACAAGCTGGATCCGTATCTGCAACCGCTGTATGATGCTTTGCAGGATATGATCCCCGCCGCCAAGCTGAAGGAATATATGGAGAGCAACGTGATCCAGATCGCCCCGCTGGCCTTTATGCGCGGACGGACGTTGAACGATGCCGTGATCATCCTCGACGAGGCGCAGAATACCACTACGCACCAGATCAAGATGTTCCTCACCCGCCTCGGCATGAATGCCAAGATGGTGGTGACGGGCGACGTGACACAGATCGACCTGCCGCCGACGGCTACCTCCGGATTGATCCAGGCCATGCATATCCTGAAGCACACGGAAGGCATCGGACGGATCGAGTTTACGAAGAAAGATATTGTGCGCCATAAACTGGTGCAACGCATTGTGGATGCGTACGATAAGTTTGACGCCGCCCGCAAGAAAGAAGCCCGGATGAGAAGAGAAGGAGAAAACTAATATAATATAAGGTATGAAGAGTGCATTGACTAAGACGGACTATCAGTTCGAAGGACAGAAGAGCGTGTATCACGGTAAAGTACGTGACGTGTATAACATCAACGACGAACAGTTGATCATGGTTGCTACCGACCGTATCTCGGCTTTCGACGTCGTACTGCCCAAAGGGATTCCTTACAAGGGACAGATGCTGAACCAGATCGCCGCCAAATTCCTGGATGCAACAGCCGATATCTGTCCGAACTGGAAACTGGCCACGCCCGACCCAATGGTGACAGCCGGTGTGCAATGTGTCGGATTCCCGGTGGAAATGATCGTACGCGGTTACCTCTGTGGCAGCGCCTGGCGTGCCTATAAGAGTGGCGTACGCGAGATCTGCGGTGTGAAACTGCCCGAAGGTATGCGCGAAAACCAACGTTTCCCCGAACCCATCATCACCCCGACCACCAAAGCCGAAATCGGAGAACACGACCAGGATATCTCTCGCGAAGAAATTCTTGCCAAGGGATTGGTCTCGGAAACTGATTACGCCATATTGGAAAAATACACCATGGCCTTGTTCAATCGTGGCACGGAGATCGCTGCTGAACGCGGACTGATCCTGGTGGATACCAAATACGAATTCGGTCACCGCAATGGGAAGATCTACCTGATCGACGAAATCCATACGCCCGACTCTTCCCGCTACTTCTACTCGGATGGTTATGAGGTTCGTTTTGCCAATGGCGAACCGCAGAAACAACTTTCCAAAGAGTTTGTGCGCGAGTGGTTGATGGATAATGGATTCCAGGGTAAAGAAGGACAGGTTGTGCCCGAAATGACGCCTGCCATTGTGGAAGGTATTAGTGAACGCTATATCGAGCTGTACGAACATATCACCGGCGAAACATTCGTCAAGGAAGATACCAGCAACCTGCTGAGCCGCATTGAAGCAAACGTGAGTGCCTATCTCGCCAAATAAGAAGGTCGTATGTCGTATGGTTCAGAAAAGATCCTACCCTACGATGGGAAGGAGCAGAAGGGAACACAGGTGAAGCGGATGTTCGACTCGATCGCCCACACCTATGACCTGTTGAACCATACGCTTTCGCTGGGGTTCGATAAGGGGTGGCGGCGTAAGGGCATTGCATTCCTCCGGCCGTTTGCACCGCAGACCATTCTGGATGTGGCCACCGGAACGGGCGATCTGGCGATCGAGATGCAGCGGCGACTCAACCCAGAATTGATCATTGGCGCGGATATATCCGAGGGAATGATGGATGTAGGGCGGAAGAAGGTGTCGGCCGCCGGACTGACAGCGCATATTTGCTTTGAGTACCAGGATGCGATGGCGTTTACGTATGCCGACGACTCGTTCGATGCCGTCACCGTCGCTTTCGGGGTACGAAATTATGAGGATATCCGGCGAGGATTGTCAGAAATGTACCGGGTACTGAAACCTGGTGGCTGTCTGATGATATTGGAACTGTCCACGCCTGAGCGGTTTCCGATGAAGCAGCTCTATCGGATTTATTCAAAGGTCGTCATTCCAACCGTAGGCCGTTTGTTCTCCAAAGAGAATAGTGCTTATAGCTACCTGCCGGCTTCTATCCAAGAAGTCCCGCAGGGGAAGGTGATGACGGAACTGCTTGCCGGCGTTGGCTTTGAGGATGCTGCTGTTCGGACGTTTACCTTTGGCATCTGCTCATTATACACAGGAAAAAAGAAAAAGTAAGCTAATAGATAGGGTATGGATAAGTATGGTTTGATTGGTTACCCGTTGGGTCATTCGTTCTCGAAGACATTCTTTAATGAGAAGTTTGTCTCCGAGCATATTGATGCGGAGTATGTGAATTTTGAGATCCCGAATGTGAAGGACCTGAAACATGTATTGAAGGAGAATCCCGGCCTGCGCGGGTTGAACGTGACGCTTCCGTATAAGACCCAGGTCATCTCCCTGCTGGATGAGATGGACGAAGATGCCCGGCTGATCGGTGCGGTGAACGTGATCAAGTTTGTCAAAGGACGCTTTGGACGTACTAAACTGAAAGGCTACAATTCGGATATCATCGGCTTCAAACAATCGATCGATCCGCTGTTGACGCCGCATCACCGCAAAGCGCTGATCCTCGGTACCGGTGGCGCTTCACTGGCAGTCTTCCATGGCCTGAAGCAGTTGGGGATTGGTTCCACCCGTGTGTCCCGTGAGCCGCAGGAATTCTGTCTCACCTATGAAGAGATCACACCCAAGATCATGGAGCAATATACGGTGATCGTCAATTGTACCCCCGTCGGTATGTTTCCACATATCGACGAATGTCCGAATATTCCCTACGAGGAACTGACTTCCAACCACTTGCTGTATGACCTGCTGTACAATCCGGACGAGACCCTCTTTATGAAAAAGGGTAAGGAGAAAGGCGCTGTAGTAAAGAATGGACTGGAGATGCTGTTGCTTCAAGCTTTCGCCGCCTGGAACATCTGGCAGAAGTAGAAATAACTGTTTTACTGCCATTTGTCAGTAAATTACTGAATTTATTCAGTGAAATACTTGGCAGTTTTGTAAAACTTTCGTTCCTTTGCATCCGCTTTACGTAATCTCTGTCGGGATAAGTGTTACCCGTTACATTGCGTTTCGTCCAAAAACAATTAAAAAGCTATACGACAATGGATTTTATTAAAATTGCAGAAGAAGCATTTGCTACCAAGAACGAGTTTCCCGCGTTCAAGAGCGGTGACACGATCACAGTAGCTTATCGTATCAAAGAAGGTAACAAGGAACGTATCCAGCAGTATCGTGGTGTGGTGATCCGCATCTCAGGTCATGGTGACAAAAAACGTTTCACGGTTCGTAAGATGTCTGAAAACGTAGGTGTAGAACGTATTTTTCCGTTGGATTCTCCGTTTATCGAAAGCATCACACTGAACAAAGTTGGTAAAGTACGCCGCGCTAAATTGTATTACCTGCGCGCTCTTACCGGTAAGAAAGCCAGAATCAAAGAAAAGAGAGTATAATCATCCTCCGATCTTTTATCATAAAAAGGCCGTTCCCATTGAGGGAGCGGCCTTTTTTAGTATGAGTGTTTGTGCGGTTTGACAGTCCTTTTTTTCTGTTTGCAGGAGGTGTCGAACTGAGTGTTTGGGCTGTCCCTTTTGAAATGGCACAGCGTTAAACCAAAATGGGACAATATATTTACGTTTTAATAATAAAGAGAGTGGGTTTGCTGTACACACATATTGGTGTGCCCCTTATTTTTGTATCACGAAAAAACGTGAAAACTATCATTACTTATTGAAGACTATCGTTGCTCGTTGATTACTATTGTTGCTTTAGTATTGTTACTCGTTGATTTATTACTATTGACTCTCAAGATAAATGAATGATTTGATTAAGGTATTCTTTATCACCCTTCTGTGGGTGATTGGAGGAACCGGATTTGTGAATGGACAGGAGTCCCTTCGTCAGTCTGTTGGTATATATGGAAAAGAAGGAGGTATCCTTGGTGCTGATAAAAGGTTGCCAGAATGCAATTATGTGCGCCCTGTTGCATGCAAGACAAACTTGCTGTTCGATCTGGGTTCAGCATTGAATATCGAGTTGGAAGTGCCTATAGGTGAGCGTTTTTCGATAGCCGGCGAATATATTTTCCCCTGGTGGTTGTGGGAAAAAGACCAGGTTTGCTTCCAAACACTTACCGGCGGGTTGGAAGGACGTTACTGGCTCAAACCCAGCTATAAGCATCAAGATCGTTCACTAGGTACACACAATCCGCTGACCGGATGGTTTGTAGGACTTTATACTAACCTTGGTTATTACGACTTCGAATGGAAGAAGGATGGATATCAGGGAGAGTTTTATGTGGCGGCGGGTGTCAGTGCAGGCTATGCGCAGCCCCTGTCACGTCATTTATCGTTGGAACTCTCATTGGGTGTAGGGTATCTCAATACGGATTATCGCCATTACCATGCTGAACAATATGGTGATGGTTCCTGGCATCTGGTTCGCCAAAACAGTGGATCGTATCAATGGTTTGGGCCTACAAAGGCGAAAGTTTCCCTTGTCTGGTATCCACAAATCAAAAAAGGACAGAAAGGAGGACACAAGTAATGCGAACAGTACTTTCTGTCAACCTGTTTTTCAGGTACACCCTATCGCTTCTGACAATCGTCTTGCTGGGCGTGTCCGTCGCATCGTGCGAACGGCGTCCGCTGGAAGAACCGGGATATCGGACCGCGCTTATTCCGGTCTCCATCCTTTGGGAAGACGCCGGACTGGATCCGGACAACGATCCCGCCCATGATGTGTACAGCGCCTCCGTGTGGTTGTTTGCGAAAGACGGTTCGCCGCTATTCGGCGACAAGCCATACCGCGAATACCGGCTCGTCAATCCCAGCGAGGGTGAGATCGAGGTGCCTGTCGGCGAGTATTCGGTGCTTATCTTTAATAATACGGTAAGCGACTTCAGTAGCAATGTGGCCTTCCGGGGCACCGACAGCTATGAGACCTTCGAGTATTATGCCTTCCCCAATACCCGTAGCTCGTATATGCGTTCGGAAGGGAAAAGCCTGATCCTTGAACCGGACATCCTGGCTGCCTGGCACCTGGATACATTCGAAGTAACTTCCGGCATGATAACCCGCACCCGTACCCGAGGCAACGACCTGCGTGCGGATGATCCGGTCCGTTCGTTGCTTGACGTACGCCCCCAACTGCTCACACCGAGAGTGCATGTGATCGCCCATGTGCATAACCTAGCTGCTGCCGCCTCTGCTTCGGCCGCCCTTTTGGGGATGGGGTCGTCGGTGCTGCTGGCAACAGGCCGCACGCAAGCCCCCGCCAGCACGTATGTGTTCTCCATGAACAACCGCCAACTGGAAGAACCTGACCTGATGCATGGAACGGTAGAAGCCCAGTTTAACTCCTTCGGCCCGCTGCAAACGTCGGACAATCCCCAGTATGGATTGGAGATCAGCTTCTCTCTTCATCAATCATATAAGGGCTCAGTTACCTTCCCCACACCACCGGCCCCTCCCTTCACATTTGACGTGACCGGGCAGGTTTACAGCGTGGAGGCCGAACTGCATATCGACCTGGAAATCGGTATCGAAGTAGGCCATGAAATCGACCTTCCCCTCCCGGTTAACGGAGGAGGTACAGGAGGCAAAGGAGGCTTTGGTATCGGCGTCTCCGACTGGGGTGACCCCATCAACATCCCCATCAACTAACCCCGGTCAATCCACACAGAAAGATCACATGGCAAATGGAAGATCACAAACAAATAAAATAAAAACAAACAAAACAATCACCCATTTAAATTGTAAAGAACATGAAGAAGATTTTAACAAGCGCCGCCTTTGTATTGCTGCTGGCCGGATGCTCTCAGAACGAGACCTTCGACCAGGTCGACCCCAGCAATACCATCCAGTTCAGCCCCTATGCAGGGGTGACGAAAGCACAGGAAGTAGCCAATACGAATGCAAGCGGAGCAAAACCGATAGATGAATTTGGAATTGTAGGATATACATCTGGGGGAACTGCCATTGCTAATTTGGGCCATGTGAAATATACAGGTTCGGTAACTCCGGATAATACGTGGACTTCGGAGGCCGGTGTTGCTACTTGGCCAACTGCCTCTGGTTCATATCCGGTTAGTTTTTATGCGTATTATCCACAGGCAAGTAATGCGGCAAGTGGTATTACCGCTACCGCCAAGACGGTGTCGTATACAGTAGGTGCTGCTGGTACACAGACCGATCTTCTTGCAGCGTCTGTAACAGACAGAGAATATGGAGATTATTTAAATGTTCAGTTGAATTTTAAGCATATACTTTCTCAAATCAAGTTTAAAGTAGCTGTTGGCACAGACCTTAAAGTTCAAATAGCCAAGATAGAGATTGTAAAGGTAGGTAACGCTGCTACATTCGACTTTGCAAAAGTGAATACGATTGGAAATGCTACAGGGCAACAATCGGGGACAAGTGCTATTTGGACCCAACCTGCTACCACCACTGCCACGTACGATTTCGGTATGGGCACAAATGTTGCTACTTATACGTATAATGCATCGGATGCGAATGATAATGTATATGATGTGACCACAACGACAAATAGCAACCTGATGTTGATCCCGCAAGCAACTTCCGGTGGTGGCTTTACCAATAGTAAATACAATCGTGATGGCGCTTATATCAGAGTGACATATATGATGTATAATCCGAAAACTTATAATAACATAGTAGGTAAACTTTATGTAACAGGCGGACAGAGTACGGAATTGGGAACCCCGCTTTTTGTGAAAGCGGCATTTAGACTGGATCTTGCTAATTTTGATGGCAGTAGTGCGGCAGGCAAAGGGTGGCTTCCGGGTAAGAAGTATACATATACGCTGACCTTTGGTAAAGATGGTGGTAACGGCGGTTATAACGATAATCAATACTTTGTCGATAAAGATGGTAATAATACAAGTGAGGAAGTCTCTGATCCTTCAGGAACTCCTTTAATTGCTCCGGGTGATCCGCTTCTGCCTGGGAAAAACATCGTCTTTAAAGTTGACGTTGCAGGATGGACAGAGCCAACTGGTATTCCTGTTCAATAAATTAGATTGGTGGTGGGTAAAATACCACAAATAATATACAGCCCGGGCGGGTTTGATCGCCTTCCCGGGTACACAGATAAATGAGCGAGAATATGAAAAGGAACAAAGGATACGGTAATCCATGTTGTAGTAGTCTGTTGACTGCTATGCTGTTTGCTGCTTTATTGGTAATATCGGGATGCACGGAAGAGGTGTTTGAAAAGGAGAAAACGGACGCACGGTATATCTCCTTTCAGCCGTGGGAAACGGTTCAGACAAAAGGAGTCGCATTGGGAGAAGGCAAGGATCTTGTCAATGACAAAGTTACCATTTTTGTCAATGCGTTTAAGTATAGCGGTGGCTGGGCAAGCCTTGCTAATACCCCGGAGCATTATATGCCTAATATAGAGCTTACTGGAGACGATACAGGTGCAAACTGGTCGTATTCTGGCACCAAGGAATGGCCAAAGGAACATAATCTGACATTTTTTGCGAATACAAGCAATGGGGCAACCTTTGTTAAGGCATCCAGCGCGCCTTTTTATCCCTCTTATGAAATTACGGCAGGAGAAGATGTTATGATTGCTACTCCTGTGTATGACAGGACATACTACAATGCACCGGGAAGTAGTAACGCCGTGGAACTGAATATGCGTCATATATTGGCAAAGGTTGGTTTTTCGGCCGCACTTAGTGGATCTTATACGTCTGTGTCTGGCCAGGATGTAATAATTAAGCAAATCCAATTGGGAGGTGCTACAGAGGAGTCTTTGGGCGTTACTGCTTTGTATATGAAAGCCAACTATGTGTATAATGATGGACAATGGAAATTCAGTATTCCTGTTGGTAACGAAAAATATGAGAGTCCGATCACTTTTACCACATCCGAGGCAGCTCTTACTACTACTCCAAAAGATCTATGTAGCCCTTCTGCGTATCATTTTTTTATTCCCCAAGATGTGAATAAGACATTAACTGCTTATGTAGACTACAATATTGTCAGTTCAGATAGAACAGAATTACTTTCTACGGGGACTTTGTCGATAGATTTCAACCCTTATGAGAAGAATGATAGTAAGAATTGGGAGGCAGGGGTTGCCTATAATTATACAATTGTTTTAAACCCTACTACCGGAGGGTTAGATATTAATTCCGGAGTTTCCAATTATGATATGGCTTCCAAAACCGTTAGTGTGGATGCTCATGAGTGGGAGCAACCCCTCCCTTTGTCTGCTCCAGTTGGCTGGGCAAGGGTAACCATTCAAGGGGCACCTTCTTGGGCTCGTTTTTCAGGACATATTGCCCGTTCCCAAACGGGTGAAGATATCCAGGATGAAGCAGAGAGGTATTCACAGGAGGACAATTATACTTTTTATGTAAATTTCGGGAATGACCCTTCAACAACTTTAGTACGAACACTTCTCGTTCAGTTTGATGAGAATGTTAGTTATAGTAATGAGAAGTTCTCAGATCGACAGTTTACAGTTGACATAGAGTACTTCCCTGAGCTAGATCAAAACTTAGCTACAATAAAGGCTAAAGAAACTAAAACAAAACCGGATAAAAGTTTCACCTGTCTACAGACCAAGCCTTTCTACGTAGGGAAGTACGGAAGCTATATTGCGACTAATTATGCATACACAAAAGGGCTCATAATGGAAAACTTTGAAGAATCTGATATGGAGATTTTTTATTCGGATTATGCTGACAAGCTTAAATACAAAGGAACAGCAGGTGGGCTTAAATGGTGGAGTAGTGATACAAAGGCTCCATTTGTCGCAACTGATTATAGTGATTATGATGGACTGCCTAATACCAATAAACTTGTAACAGATGTCTCATTGCTCACTTCTGCCGAAAAGCGATTTAATACTTATGCGGCAAATTATTGCAGGAGTAAAGGAACTTCCTGGTTTTTGCCTTCACCTTCTCAATTAGGTTTTATGATGGCCGCTAATCCAAGCGAAGTCAATGCTTCATATCCTATTGAGATGCAACTTCTAAATGCCGGATATTGGTCATCTGTAGCCGTTTCTACAACGGCTTCTACGATGTTGACGAAATCAGGTGATACACGGTCACCCGCAACTCCTTTGATTAACACCTACCAAAGAGTACGTTGTGCAAGAGAAGTGGATTTGGTGGTTGTGGCAAATCCGGTTACTAAAAAAGAAGATGGGACAGTATTAGTTGATTTGGGAGGTAATGCTTTTGTATTAGATAGCGAACCTTCTGGTGGTCAGAATGCTAATTGGAATTTTGTAACAAAAAAAGCATGCAAAGGTGATAATCAAAGGCTGGCTACACTGAGTGAGTTGGTCATGTTATTTGAGATGTATGAATTTATTCCTGCTGCAAATAGGATGGGACAACGTATCTACTTTGTTGCTGAAAGAGCAGGAGGGAATGGTAATGGAACCACGATTGATTTTACTGAAGGTATTGCTCCATATCCAGTTCAAGAGGCTTCAAATGGGAGTATAACGGGCTCATATCGCTGTGTAACTGCGCAATAAGATCAGAAAGACAGTCTATTTAGGCTGTCTCTACTTTTTTAGACAGCCCTTTGCTATTTTCGTTGATCATTTTGCTGGATTCGCGTACAGTCTTACGTCATATCTTCCCCAACCTTTTTAACTCCCAGAAGCATTTGGCAGTCGCTGTTATGTCGACGGCGGCGTTGTGGGCTTCGTCAAAGTATGTCCGGAACAGTTTGTAGTGCAGCTCGGACAGCTTGGGCCACTTATATCCGTAGGGGCCTTTGATGGCGCAGAGATTCGTAGTCTTTTCCATCGTGCAAATCTTTCTTTTGGATTGGATGCTATTGGGCATGCCATTCCTCAGGAACTCCGCGCCGATAATTTTCTCATCGAACGACATGTTATGGGCAACCAGGTAAGTGGCCTGCCCGACCAGTTGGTCGAACTGATTGAGAACGGAAGTAATCGCTTGCCCTTCTCGTAGTGCTCTCTCGGTTGAGATGCCGTGAATCCTTGATGAGTCAAGCGGAATCGTGAATCCTTCCGGTTTGATAATAAAATCGCCTTCAGCGATTTTGTTTCCGCTACTGTCGTAATATAGATACGCAAGCTGAACCAGCCGTGGCCAATTGTTCAGGTCGGTAACCGGTGCCTTCCAATTTTTGGGAAGTCCTGTCGTTTCTGTGTCAAAAAATAGATACATAATGCTGGATTATTTGTTGGATGTTCTTTCTCTGAGCGAGTCTATATTTTGCTTTCATGACGCTATTTGGGCGTTATTAAAACGTGCTTGGCGTTATTCTGGCGCTATCATTCTCCTCATAATAGTACGAGTAGTCGATTCCTTTCATGAACATTTCGCGGCTGTCGATCTCATCGGTGAGGGCATTTTCCAGCAGATGTTTTATCTCCGTGCTGTTTGTTGCACTCTTTATCATGGCGTTCATGTACTCGGTTTTGCCGATTTTGCTCCAATCGACGCACTTCTTCAAGTTCTTCTTCAGCATTAAATCCAACCAAATGCGTGTGCTTCGGCCGTTACCTTCCATGAATGGGTGGGCGATGTTCATCTCCACATATTTGTTGACAATTTCGTCGAATGTGTTTTCGGGCATTTTCTCAATCTGCTTTAAGGTGTTATCGAGAAAGTGCGCTACTGCAAACTGGAAACCCCCTTTAGAAATATTCTTCTGTCTGATTTGCCCAGCAAAATCGTAAAGCCCACCAAACAAATAGGCGTGGATTTGTTGCAAGCCTTTGGTTGTGCCTACTTCGATGCTGTTGATAAAAGAACTTTCAAACAGGGCGTATGCTTTTGTCTTGCTTTTTCCATCAATGCTCTCGTCGCTGAAAGTAAACCACTCTATAAATCGGTTTGCCTTTTTACCGGGGAATTGTTTGCCGAGCGCAATAATACCTGCATAATCAAGCATATCAGATAAACGCTTCTTACCGTCAGGGGCGAGAAGTTTCAACTGGGTAGTAATACTAACCACTTCACTGTTTTCCTTTTTCAGTTTGGCTTTGAGGTACTTCCAATAGTTTCGTGTTTTGGCGTAATCATTCTGGTCGGTAAGCACAGCGACAATATCCAACACGGAAAACCACCATTTGGAATTCTCTTCATCCCAGACAGCCCGGACTTCGCGGTCATCGAAGAATCGAATTGATATCTTTGTATGGTTGCTCATTGTCTTATAACTTAAATTTCGTCCGCTATAGCAGACGATTTACAATCAAAAGGTATATTTTGGGTACATATAGGCGATAAATATACGATAAAAGGCGATACCCTAACGCATGCGATCGTCATTTTCTGACGAAAAAAGGCCGCAGTAAATCACTTGTTTACTGCGGCCTTGCTATGATTGGGGATCGGCTGGAGGCCGATCGTGGCTACGTTATCTTACTTCACTTCCTCGAAGTCTACGTCGGTTACGTCTCCGGCTTTGTTGTCGCTGCTGCTGGCGTTTCCTCCGGCCTGGCCGAAGTCGGGACCCGGTTGCTGTTGCTGGCCGGCGCCGGCGTTGTACATTTCCTGGCTGGCGGCATGGAAAACCGTGTTCAGCTCGTTCATGGCAGTGTCGATGGCAGCGATATCCTGGGCCTTGTGGGCTTCTTTCAATTTTGCCAGGGCGGCTTCGATCGGGGCTTTCTTGTCGGCGGGCAGTTTGTCTCCCAGTTCAGACAGTTGCTTTTCGGTCTGGAAGATGGTGCTGTCGGCTTGGTTCAACTTGTCGATGCGTTCTTTTTCCTTCTTGTCGGCTTCTGCGTTGGCAGCAGCTTCGTCGCGCATACGTTTTACTTCGTCGTCGCTCAAACCGCTGGAGGCTTCGATGCGGATGCTTTGCATCTTACCTGTGCCTTTATCTTTGGCGGATACGTTCAGGATACCGTTGGCATCGATGTCGAAGGTTACTTCAACCTGGGGAACGCCACGCGGAGCGGAAGGTATACCGTCGAGGTGGAAGCGGCCGATTGATTTGTTGTCGCGGGCCATTGAACGTTCTCCCTGCAGGATATGGATCTCAACAGACGGCTGGTTGTCGGCTGCCGTAGTGAATGTTTCCGATTTCTTGGAAGGGATCGTTGTATTGGCGTCGATCAACTTGGTCATTACACCGCCCATTGTTTCGATACCGAGTGACAGCGGGGTTACATCAAGCAACAATACATCTTTTACTTCACCTGTCAGTACGCCACCTTGGATAGCAGCGCCTACGGCCACCACTTCGTCCGGGTTAACACCCTTCGACGGTGCTTTTCCGAAGAACTTCTCAACGATCGACTGGATAGCCGGGATACGGGTTGAACCGCCTACCAGAATCACTTCGTCGATTTCCGAAGCGTTCAAGCCTGCGTCTTTCAACGACTTACGGCACGGTTCAATACAAGCTTGGATCAGACTGTCGGCCAACTGTTCGAATTTAGCGCGTGTCAGTGTCTTTACCAAGTGCTTGGGAATTCCGTTTACCGGCATAATATACGGAAGATTGATTTCCGTGCTTGTTGTGCTTGACAGTTCGATCTTTGCCTTTTCAGCAGCTTCTTTCAGGCGTTGCAAAGCCATCGGGTCTTTACGCAGGTCGATGCCTTCTTCGCTCAGGAATTCTTCTGCCAGCCAGTCGATGATTACGTGGTCGAAGTCATCACCACCGAGGTGTGTATCACCGTTGGTCGATTTTACTTCGAATACACCGTCGCCCAGTTCGAGGATAGAAATATCGAATGTTCCACCACCGAGGTCGAATACGGCGATCTTCATGTCTTTGTGCGCCTTGTCCAAACCGTAAGCCAGAGAAGCGGCTGTCGGTTCGTTTACGATACGGCGTACGATCAGACCGGCGATTTCACCGGCTTCTTTCGTGGCCTGGCGTTGTGCATCGCTGAAGTAAGCCGGTACGGTGATCACGGCTTCGGTTACTTCCTGTCCGAGGTAGTCTTCGGCTGTCTTCTTCATTTTCTGAAGGATCATAGCCGAGATTTCCTGCGGAGTGTATAGGCGTCCGTCAATGTCCACACGTGGTGTGTTGTTGTCGCCTTTTACTACAGAATAAGGAACGCGATTGATTTCTTTCTGTACTTGGTCATAGGTTTCGCCCATAAACCGTTTGATAGAGAAGATGGTCTTTGTAGGGTTGGTGATCGCCTGGCGCTTAGCCGGGTCGCCCACTTTCCGTTCGCCGCCATCAACAAAGGCCACGATAGAAGGAGTTGTTCTTTTCCCTTCGCTGTTTGTAATGACAACCGGTTCGTTACCTTCCAGTACGGCAACGCAAGAGTTGGTTGTTCCTAAGTCAATACCAATAATTTTACCCATTGTTGTATATATTTTAATGTTATCTTGTTCGTTCGTTTTCGATTTACTCCTTATGGGAAGCACTTAACATTCAACAAACGGTATGCCAAAGCCGGACGGATGGGATAGGGCCCGGGCTGTTGTCAGTTAATATGACAAATTGGCGCTTCTCTGTCGGAATAAAAAGGCGAAAATATTTTTTTAATTCTCTGCAAACTAATAACTTCGCTGCTTGTTTTGAAAATATGAGGCAAGATACAAGTTAGCGGCGTTTTTCACCTTGACGACATCCTGTGACAGGAGGTTGCCTCTTTTCCCTTTATGAAAATTTTATACGTATAATCAAGTAAGAATAGTTTAAATTATGAGTGTAGTAACCGTTATTATGGAAACCCTCGGCATGATGCTTTTTACGTTTATCGTCGGCATGGGGGTAGCTTATCTGATCAAACTGCTGACATTCGCTTTCTATTTCTTCACGAAAGAGCATCTGACGCTTGTATTCCAAGAGTACAAGCAGGGTAAGGCTATTGAGAAGAAACACCAGGCCAATTTGCGTAAGCGTCTGATTGTTATGGAGAAGATGTCGGATATAGATCGTATCCGCTATATCTATGAGAACAAGAACACGAACAAGCCTGAAGAAGAAGTGGACGACGTGTACGACTTGTTCAAGTTCTACAAAGGCATTTACAAAGACAAGAAAGAGAATGAAGGTATTGACAGTTTAATCAGATATTATTACAACAATGGAGAAGTATGATTTAGGGTATATATTTCAGGGTATCTCTACCCTGTTGCAATCGGATCCGATGATTATGTGGGCGCGTATCGGATTGATCCTGCTGGGAATTTTGCTCGTTTACCTCGGGCGTAAGGAAATCCTCGAACCGCTCGTGATGATCCCTATGGGATTGGGTATGGCTGCCATCAATGCCGGTGTATTGTTTCTCCCGGGCGATGTACAGGGTAACCTTTTCCTTGATCCGCTGGTGACGGAACCGACAGCGTTGATCGATATCCTGCAGATCGACTTTCTGCAACCCGTTTATACCTATATGTTCAGTAACGGTCTGATTGCCTGTTTGATTTTTATGGGGATCGGGACGATGCTCGATATGAGTTTCCTGCTAGCCAAACCGGCACAAAGTATGTTCCTGGCCCTGTTTGCTGAACTCGGTACATTCGCGACCCTGCCTATTGCTTATGCTATGGGATTGAGCCTGCCCGACAGTGCCTCCATCGCCATGGTAGGGGGAGCCGACGGCCCGATGGTATTGTTTACTTCGCTCAACCTCTCGAAAGAGATCTTTGTCCCGATCACCGTCGTGGCCTACCTTTACCTCGGTCTTACCTATGGCGGTTATCCCTATCTGGTGAAACTGATGGTGCCTAAAAAGCTGCGCGCGATTAAGATCGACCGTTCGAAAGAAGAGGTGAAGAAGTATAGTTCTGCCACTAAACTGTCGTTGGCTGTAGTGCTTTGCGTGGTGCTCTGCCTGCTGTTCCCGGTAGCCGCTCCGTTGTTCTTCTCGCTGTTTATTGGTGTTGCCGTGAAGGAATCCGGACTGACACACGTGATCGATTTCATCAGTGGCCCGATGTTGTATGGTTCGACTTTCTTCCTCGGTATCCTGCTCGGTGTATTGTGCGATGCCCATATCCTGCTCAACCCGGTGATCTTCAAACTGCTGATCCTTGGTATCCTGGCGCTGCTTATCTCCGGTATCGGTGGTATCCTGGGCGGTTATGTGATGTACTTCATCAAGCGCGGAAACTTTAATCCGGTGATCGGTATCGCGGCCGTTAGCTGTGTGCCGACAACTGCCAAGGTGGCCCAGAAGTTGGTATCGAAAGACAACCCTAACTCGCTGATCCTTCCCGAAGCACTCGGTGCCAATATTTGCGGTGTGATCACATCGGCCATCATTACCGGGGTCTTTATCACGCTTATCCCGTTGATGATGTAATTGTGCTCAAGAGTTGAATAAGCGATTATTTTACGTAAAACATAAAATAATAGTTGTATTATATGGAAAATATGTTTTCCTTTGTGTCGTAATCTATTTGACGAACAAGGAAAACATATTTTTTTATGCAAACAAATTCGAAACGGCTGCTGTGGTTTGTCAATGTGCTGCTCACGATGGCCTGGTATCTCAACATTGGCATTGTTGTATTTGTATTGGGTATATTAACCTATTCATTTGCCACTGGCGACCACTACGACTTCGACTGCCTTGTCAAGGCGCGTACCCCTTCCGGCGTGCAGGTCTTGCAATCCACTTCGGTCACTGTAAAGGATATCGTGGTAACGCCGGATCAATACCTGTTTAAAATGAAAGTGAAGAATTCCTCGGAACAAATTTTTCTGATCTTCGTATACTTTCTCCTGCTGGAGGCCCTCATTATGACTACGCTCTATCAGCTTCGGAAAGTATTCGGTAGTTTCAGCCGGGACGCTCTTTTTGCGTATGAAAATGTACGACGGCTGAAGATCACGGCCCTGTGTTTCCTGCTTTACTTTCCGTTGGATTGCCTGTTTGCCTGGTCTAACTATCTGATCCTCCAGTGGAGTGGATATGGCGACCAGTATATGCTCGTAACTGATCTGAGTTTTACCTGTATCTTTGTCGCGATCGTGATCTACATCATGACCGATGTATTCCAACGCGGCTTTGACATCCAACAAGAAAATAAGGAGTTTATCTAATGGCAATCATCGTAAACCTGGATGTGGAGATGGCGAAGAACAAAATCTCCCTCACCGAATTGGCCGAACGCCTGGGTATCAGCATGACGAACCTTTCCCTTCTCAAAACCGGGAAGGTGAAAGGTATCCGCTTCGAAACCCTCAACGCCATCTGCCGCGAACTGAACTGCAAGCCGGGGGATATATTGGATTATAAAGAGGATTGATAGATGGGAGAGTTGCAGAAGCATTCAAAAGCAACGAAACTTCCTCTATAATTAGAAGAGTCCACACCCCATTCCCTTGGTCGTCGGCGTATATCCGTGCGGAAAAAGGCTCTTTTTTCAAGCATTTCTATTGGGTATGGGCATTATAAGGGTTTGCCTCTTGTGGGTAAAG
>JAVBUR010000061.1:0-71684 GCA_031555145.1 Tannerellaceae bacterium
ATGTTCGTACACACACATTATGATGTTCGTTTCGGAACGTCATTCTCTTTTTTGTGCGATTCGTCGATTAGGAAATGCTGGATGCTGGTCTCAGTAAATCCAGGCCTGCGCCTCAACTTCCTGAGTCGTGCGTCTCAGACGGCTGAGGCGTGCGTCCGGATTTAGTTTCAATTCCGGACAGATACGAAACCAAATCGTATTCCATTATTTTCCGAATTGACCCGGGTTAATTTTGCCCGTGGTTGATGCGTCTTGTATCCACGATGGCGTGCATATTGTCCAGTGCCCAGCCGACGAGGTTGTTGAGGTGAGGCATGAGGCTGCTTCCCGAAGGGGTGAGTGTATATTCTACCTTCGGGGGAACGACGGGGTAGACTTTGCGGCTGATAAGGCCATCGGCTTCCAATGATTTAAGGGTGACAGCGAGCATACGGGAGGATATGTCACCAATGGATTTTTGGATATCGCTGAAGCGCATAGTGCCGTTTTCACTTAGGGTGGTGATGACAAGCAGTGACCATTTGTCGCCCAGGCGGCTGATGATGTCGCGGATGGGACAGACTTCAACGCGTAAAAAAGTTTTCATTTTTTTCTTCTCCTATGGTGTTGTCAGTCAGCAATACTTACCTTTTTGTAACTTCATTACCAGGCTGTTAGTTCTTGCACAACTGAAATATGTATGCTACTTTTACTGCCCAAAGGTAATAAAGTTACGATAAGTAACAATTGGATAACAATTAAAATCTAAAGTTATGGCAAAGAAAGTGGCAGTATTAGTAGTTAATCCGGTAAACGGTGCCGGTTTGTTCCAGTATCTGGAGTCGTTTTTCGAAAACGGGATCACCTACAAGACATATGCGGTGGCCGAAACGACACAGGTGAAAACCAACTCGGGCATAGCGATGCAGACCGATGATGTGGTCGCTAACCTGAAAGGGCATGAAGGAGAGTATGATGCGATGGTGTTTGCCTGCGGCGATGCCATTCCCAAGTATCTGGAAAATACCGACAAGGCGTATAACCTGGATATGATGGCAGTGATGAAATCCTTCGACGAAAAAGGGAAGATACTGGCAGGCCACTGCGCCGGTGGCTGGCTATTTGATATGGCCGGCGTTGGAGTAGGGAAGAAGGTGGCACTGCATCCGTTCGTGAAACCGTATGTGCAAGGTTGTATCGGAACGGATGAAAAAGCAATGGTGGACGGTAATGTGTATACGGCTCAGAATGAAAATTGTGTGGCTGATTTGTTGCCGGAGTTGTTGAAGGTATTGAAGTAGTTTCAACGGCCGACAATACCGGCTGTATGGAGAGAAAACAAAAAAAGCTGTCCGGAAATGGGCCGCTTTTTTTCGTTTGCATGCAGTATTTAGCTATATTTGCCATTTATACTACAAATACTAAATTGATCGACCTATGAAAACGAACTACTTGCTGGGTGCCTTTTTATTCTTTCTTTCCACGATATGCTTCACAGCCTGTGATGATAACTTTCAGGAGGATGATGATCTGATGATATGGGATTTTACACCTATTATTCTTTTCATGACGGTGCAGGATGCTGAGGGCAATGATTTGCTGAATCCGGAAACCAATGGTACTATTGCTGATCAAGCGATAAAGGCCATATACAAGGGAGAAACCTATGAGAAAGATGCTAAAGTGGTAACGAAAGCCTATTTGGCTTACTTCACCGGATTACAGACACAAAAGAATAACAAAGGTGTGTATTACCTCACATTCGGAGAGTTCAACGGCGATGATACGTTCAAGAACGAAGAAGTCACGATCGAATGGCATGATGGTACTACAGATGTGATCCGTTTTTCCAGCAAACTTTCCTGGAAATCCCGGAAAGAACCGGTGTTTGACCGGGAGTTCCTGCTAAACGGCGTGAAGCAGGAGTACTCGCTTTTTGAGTTGGTGAAGAAGCCTGCTCTTTCGGCAGAGTAAGCATCACCTTTCTATCAACGATTAAAAAAGCGGCCCCGTTATGAGGCCGCTTTCTTGTTTATGGAAGGCTAAAAGATTATTCTACCGGTTGCTTTTTGACTACTTCGGTGGTGACCTTTTGTTCGTCTTTGTTGAAGCCAACAATAATCTGGTCGCCTTCGCCTACGGATGCACGGATGATCATTTCTGCCAATTCGTCTTCCAGGTATTTCTGGATAGCACGTTTCAACGGGCGGGCGCCAAACTGTACATCATAACCTTTGGAGGCGATAAAGTCTTTGGCCTCTTCGGTGATCTGCAATTCGTAACCCAGAGTGGCTACGCGCTGGTAGAAACCTTTGAGTTCGATGTCGATGATCTTATGGATCGCCGCTTTATCGAGCTGGTCGAACATGATGATATCGTCCACGCGGTTCAGGAACTCAGGTGCAAAGGCTTTATTGAGCGCTTTCTGAATGACGCTGCGGGAGAAGTCTTTGTCTGTCTCACCGGCAGAGGGAGCGCTGAACCCGACACCACGTCCGAAGTCTTTTAACTGGCGGGTACCGATATTCGAGGTCATGATCAGGATCGTATTCTTGAAATCGATCCGGCGCCCCAGACTATCCGTCAGGCGACCTTCGTCCAATACCTGCAACAGGAGGTTGAATACGTCGGGGTGGGCTTTCTCGATCTCGTCGAGCAGGACTACGGAATAGGGTTTACGGCGTACCTTTTCAGTCAACTGTCCACCTTCTTCATAGCCGACATACCCCGGAGGTGCTCCGATCAGACGGGATACGGCAAACTTCTCCAGATATTCGCTCATATCGATACGTACCAGAGCATCGGCCGAGTCAAACAGGTATTCAGCCAATTTCTTCGCCAGGTAGGTCTTACCAACACCGGTCGGTCCAAGGAACATAAAGGTACCGATGGGTTTGTTCGGGTCTTTCAATCCTACGCGGTTACGCTGGATGGCTTTGACGATCTTTTCCACAGCTTCATCCTGTCCGATTACTTTGCCTTTGATGAGCGTACCCATTTCGAGCAGGCGTGCATTTTCGGAAGTGGCGATACGTTGTACGGGAACACCTGACATCATGGCAACTACTTCGGCCACTTTTTCTTCGTCTACCGTCTCACGTTGTTCCTGCATTTCCTGTTCCCATTTGGTTTTGGCAGCTTCGAGCTGCAAAAGGTATTGACGCTCTTTGTCGCGGAAACTGGCGGCGAGTTCGAAGTTCTGCGATTTGACGGCAGCCAACTTATCTGTTTTGGTGTCTTCTATCTTAGCTTCGAGCTCTTCAATGCTTTTGGGAACAATGATGTTGGATATATGTACGCGGGAACCGGCTTCGTCCAGGGCGTCGATGGCCTTGTCGGGGAAGTTACGGTCGCTGATATAGCGCTCTGTCAGTTTGACACATGCTTCGAGCGCCTTATCGGTGTACGACACGTTGTGGTGCTCTTCGTAGCGCGGTTTGATGTTCTTGAGAATCTGCATCGTTTCTTCGGCTGTCGTCGGATCGACGATTACCTTCTGGAAACGACGTTCGAGGGCGCCGTCCTTTTCGATATTCTTCCGGTATTCATCGAGGGTCGTAGCACCAATACATTGTATCTCACCACGCGCCAGAGCGGGCTTGAGCATATTGGCGGCATCCATCGATCCGGAGGCAGAGCCTGCTCCGACAATGGTATGGATCTCATCGATAAAGAGGATGATATTCGGGTTTTTGGAAAGTTCGTTCAGGATGGCCTTGATACGCTCCTCGAACTGTCCACGATACTTGGTGCCGGCGACGATGGAGGCCATGTCGAGGCTGATTACCCGTTTGTCGAACAGGATACGGGATACCTTGCGCTGTGTGATACGTAACGCAAGTCCTTCTACAATAGCGGATTTCCCTACGCCGGGTTCGCCGATAAGGACGGGGTTGTTCTTCTTCCGTCGGCTGAGGATCTGGGCGAGACGCTCGATCTCTTTCTCGCGTCCCACGATGGGGTCGAGACGGTTTTCAGCCGCAGCCCGTGTCATGTCGGTACCGAAGTTGTCGAGCACCGGAGTATCGTTGGGCGACTTCGGTTGACCGGCAGCACCTTGCTGTCCGGAGCGGGGTGCATCTTTGCGGGAGGACGAGAAGCTTTCTTCTTCGTCATCGTCGTCGTCGGTATAACCGTCTGTGATCTCACTGTCATCTTCTTCCAGTTGTTTCAAACCGGTTCCGCTGACCAGGTGGTTATAGACCATCCGGTAGTCGATACCATAATCAACTAACAGCCTGGAGACGATGTTGGTGTCTTCTTTGAGGATCGCCAACAGCAGATGTTCGGTATCCGTCTCTTCGCTTTTGAACATACGTGCTTCCAGCATACTGATGCGCAGGATACGTTCGGTTATCTTACTGATGGCGATCTCCTGCTGCAAGGCGTCTTCCCCGTCGAAAGGCGATCGTATCTCTTTCTCTATCTTGTTTTTCAACTCGGGGAGGAACAGATTGAAGTCACGCAGTATTTGTATGGCTTTGTTGTCGTTATCTCGTATCATCCCCAATAGTAAGTGTTCGGGACCAATATAGTTGTTTTGCAGGCGGGCTGCCTCTTCACGTCCATATCCGACCACGTCCATCAACTTCTTCGAATAGTTATGTTTCATATCAATTTATATATGTATGGCTATGCAAATGTAATAAACTCTATCATCTAAACATCAAAATCCATGCCATTGTTTGTTTTTTAGGTTTGAAAAGGCTTGAAGTGAAAATTTTACCTCTAAATCCTTTCTTGATAAGCAGAAAACCCTTACCTTAGTGCGGTTTTTCAGCGATGAGAAAAAGTGTGAAATTAATAAAAGGCTAAATGATTGAGCAAGACAGAATTATAAAGATAAACATCGAGGAGGAGATGAAGTCGGCATACATTGATTATTCAATGTCCGTGATCGTTTCTCGTGCCCTTCCTGATGTGAGGGATGGTTTCAAACCGGTTCACCGCCGTGTGTTGTTTGGTATGAATGAACTGGGGAATACCTCCGATAAACCTTATAAGAAATCTGCCAGAATTGTTGGGGAAGTGCTGGGTAAATACCATCCCCATGGTGATTCGTCTGTGTATTATGCGATGGTTCGTATGGCACAGGCATGGTCGTTACGTTATCCGTTAGTTGACGGACAGGGTAACTTTGGTTCGGTAGATGGCGACAGCCCTGCAGCTATGCGTTATACGGAAGCCCGTTTAAGCAAGCTGGCCGAGGAAATGTTGCAGGATATCGACAAGGAAACTGTAGACTTCCAATTGAACTTCGATGATACATTGAAGGAACCGACGGTGTTGCCGACACGCATCCCGAACCTGTTGATCAACGGTACATCCGGGATTGCCGTAGGTATGGCAACCAATATGCCTCCTCATAATATGTCTGAAGTGATCGATGCCTGCATAACATATATTGATGTACGCGGAGAGATCGGAATCGACGGATTGATGGAATATGTGAAAGCTCCTGACTTCCCGACCGGCGCCACGATCTATGGCTATGCCGGTGTAAAGGAAGCTTTTGAAACGGGGCGCGGACGCGTTATCCTGCGTGGTAAGGCCGAAATTGAAATCGAAAACCATCACGAGAAGATCGTGATCACGGAAATACCTTACCTGGTAAACAAGGCAGAGCTGATCAAGCATATTGCCGACCTGGTGAACGAAAAACGTCTTGAAGGCATTTCGAACGTAAATGACGAGTCAGACCGTCATGGTATGCGTATTGTAGTGGACGTGAAGCGTGATGCCAACTCCAGTGTGGTATTGAACAAACTGTATAAGCTGACAGCGTTGCAATCTTCGTTTAGCGTGAATAATATCGCATTGGTGAACGGACGTCCGCAGCAGTTGAACCTGTATCAGCTGATCAAGCATTTTGTGGAACACCGGAAAGATGTAGTCATACGTCGCACACGTTACGATCTGCGTAAAGCCGAAGAACGCGCCCATATCCTGGAAGGATTGATCATCGCTTCCGATAATATCGACGAAGTAATCGCCATCATCAAGGCATCCCGCAATCCGCAGGAAGCGATGGAGCAGTTGCAGGAACGCTTCTCGTTGTCGGAAATACAGGCCCGCGCCATTGTGGAAATGCGTCTGCGCCAGTTGACCGGACTGGAACAAAACAAGCTGCGCGCCGAATATGAAGAGATTGAGAAACTGATTGCCCACTTGAAAGAAATCCTTGAAAATGAGGACCTGTTGATGCAGGTGATCAAGGAAGAACTGCTGGAGATCAAGAATAAATATGGAGATGTACGCAAGACCGACATCGTATATGCTTCGGAAGAGTTGAATCCGGAAGATTTTTATGCCGATGACGAGATGATTATTACCATCTCTCACATGGGATATATCAAGCGTACGCCGCTCACTGAGTTCCGTGCGCAGGGCCGTGGTGGTGTAGGAGCCAAGGGATCGGAAACAAGGGATGAAGACTTTGTGGAATATATCTATCCGGCCTCTATGCATGCCTTCCTACTCATCTTTACAGCGAAAGGTAAATGCTACTGGTTGCGTGTATTCGATATCCCGGAAGGTGCGAAGAATGCCAAAGGACGTGCGATCCAGAACCTGCTCAATATTGAAGCAGATGATAAGATACAAGCCTTTATCCGCGTGAAGAAACTGACGTCGGATACAGACTTTATCAACTCGCATTACCTCCTGTTCTGTACGAAGAAGGGTATTATCAAAAAAACATTACTGGAGGCCTATTCACGTCCGCGCCAGAATGGTGTCAATGCTATTGTGTTGCGTGAAGACGACGGCCTGATCCAGGTGAAGATGACCAACGGCGACAATGAAGTGATCATAGCCAACCGCAATGGCCGCGCTATCCGCTTCCATGAAAGTAAGGTTCGCGTAATGGGACGTACCACTTCGGGCGTGATTGGTATGACGCTCGATGAAGACGGCGCCGATGAAGTAGTAGGTATGATCTGTATCAAGGATAAGGAAACCGAAAGCGTATTGGTTGTCTCGGAACAAGGTTACGGTAAGCGTACCCACATCGATGATTACCGTATTACCAACCGTGGTGGTAAGGGGGTGAAGACCATCAATATCACGGAAAAAACCGGTAAGCTGGTAGCTATCAAGACCGTGACGGATGATAATGACCTGATGATCATCAATAAATCAGGTATCGCTATCCGTACGAAGGTATCTGAAATCAATGTGATCGGCCGTGCGACCCAGGGTGTTCGCCTGATCAATCTGGGTAAACGGAACGACGAAATCGCCTCGGTATGTAAGGTCTTATCGGAAGCGGAAGAAAAAGAAGCGGAAGAAAAAGCCGAACGTGAAGCGATGCAGGAGCATGGTAACCACGAGGTGAATCCATTGGATGCATCTTATGAAATCTCATCGGCAGATGATTCGGAAACGGAAGCAACGGAGCCGGATACGCAGGAAGAATTATGAAGAAGAACGTTTAAATATTAATCCCAAATTAGAATTCGCATGAAACGAGTATTATTATTAGTAGCATTTTGTATTGCGGCATCTGCATCTTTCGCTCAGAAGAAGGCTGTTAGTCAGGCTCAGAATCTGGCCAAGGGCGATAAGGCATACGACGAGGCAAGAGCATTGATTAAAGGTGCATTGCAAGATCCTGAAACGAAGGACATGGCTCAGACCTGGTTTGTAGCCGGTTTTATCGAAGACCAACAGTTCAGTACAGAGAGAACTAAGCAACTTTTGGGACAACAACCGAATGAGCCGGTTATGTATCAGGCTTTAATGGGTATCCTCCCTTATTTCCAAAAATCGTATGACCTGGACCAGGCTCCTGATGAAAAAGGCAAGGTAAAACCCAAGTATTCCAAAGACATCAAGAGTATCCTTTCAGCAGACCACATTTATTATATCAATGCTGGTGCTTATTATTTCGACCAACGGGATTACCAGAAGGCCTATGATGCATTTGAACAATACCTGACCATTTCTGATATGCCGATGTTCAAAGGCGAACAAGTTGCAGCCAGAGATTCAAACTTTATGATGGTTCAGTTCTATGCCGGTGTTGCCGCTACACAGGTAAACAATCCCCAGTTGGCGATCGCTGCCTTGGAACGTGCTAAAAATTATGACTACAGAGCCAACGATACCTATCAATATCTCTGCGAAGAATACGGCCAGCTTCAAGATTCTGTAAACCAGGAAAAGGCGCTGATCGAAGGTCTGAGCAAATTCCCGGAAGAAAAATATTTTCTGTTGACGCTGATCAACAACTATATTTATTCTAACCGTAACGACGAAGCTCTCGACTACCTGAACAAAGCTATAGCCGCTGACCCGCAAAATGCTCAGTTGTATGATGTGATGGGACGTGTGTATGAAACAGGTAAGAACGATTCAGAAAATGCAGAAAAGTATTTCCTGAAAGCGCTGGAACTTGATCCGAACTATGCCGATGCATACTATAACCTCGGTCGTGTATATTACAACCAGGGTGTCAACAAACAGGGTGAAGCTAATATGATCAGTGATAACAAACTGTATCAGGAAGAATTAACTAAGGCTAAAGATCTTTTCCGGAAAGCATTGCCTTATTGTGAAAAGGCTCATCAGTTGAAACCGGACGAAAGAGAAATCATGATCGCACTGAGAGGTATCTATTATAACCTCAATATGGGTAAGGAATTTGAAGCGATCGAAGCTGAAATGAACAAATAAGCATTTCGATTAACTAATAAAAAAAGCTGCCTGATGATTCAGGCAGCTTTTTTTATGTTCATTCCCGAAGGATTATTTCTTACGGAAAGGAGTCTTTACTATTTCAGCTTTCAGGTTCTTGTTGCGAACCTGGATATAAATTTCCGTACCGACAGCCGTATAAGTCGGTTGGAGGTAACCCATGCCAATGCCAACTTTCAAGAAGGGAGACATGGTACCTGATGTAACCACACCGATCTTGTTTCCTTCTGCATCTACAATATCATAGCCATGACGGGGAATGCCCTTTTCCTGGAGAACGAATGCAGCCAGTTTGCGGGTAACACCCTCTTTCTTCTGACGTTCGAGTTCGGTACGATTGGTGAAGTTCTTGCCTTCTACAAATTTGGTGATCCAGCCTAACCCCGCTTCGATAGGAGATGTAGTGTCGTCCAAGTCGTTTCCATACAGACAGAAGCCGGCTTCGAGACGGAGTGTGTCGCGAGCACCCAGACCGATCGGCTTGATACCTTCCGGTGCACCTGTTTCAAAGATAGCATCCCAGATAGCTTTGGCATCACTCAGGTAGAAGTACAATTCAAAACCGCCACATCCGGTATAACCGGTATTCGATATAATCACATTCTTACATCCGGCAAATTCATCTGTCACAAAGGTGTAGTAGGGAATGGTAGACAGATCTACCGGAGTAAGGCGCTGCAATACTTCCTGTGCTTTCGGGCCCTGGATAGCTAACTGACCGATACGGTCTGATGCGTTTTCAAGGTCGGCGCCGCATGTATTATGGCTTACGCACCAATCCCAGTCTTTCGCCATGTTGCCGGCATTGACTACAAGCAGGTATTTTTCGTCTTCATACCGATAGACCAACAGGTCGTCTACAATACCACCTTCTTCGTTCGGGAAACAGGCATACTGGATTTTTCCTACAGCCAGTTGTGTTACGTCGTTGGAGGTGATCGATTGCAGGAAAGGCAATGCGTTCGGGCCTTTTACCCAAAATTCACCCATATGGGATACGTCGAATACACCGACGCCGTTCACTACGGTCAGGTGTTCATCGATAATGCCGCTATACTCGATCGGCATATTGTAACCGGCAAATTCATGCATTTTTGCACCTAACGCAATGTGTAGGTCGGTAAATGGAGTTGTCTTCATGTGATACTGATTTATACTATTATGATTTGATTGTCACTAATTCGGTGATTTTGATGATCGTTTCCATGCTTTTCTGCAAAGATTGCACAGGCAGAAATTCATACCGTCCGTGGAAGTTCAGCCCGCCTGCAAAGATGTTAGGGCAGGGAAGACCCATGAAAGAAAGCCGGGCACCATCCGTTCCACCGCGGATTGGTTTCACAATCGGATGTACACCTATCGCTGTCATCGCTTCAAAGGCCAGTTGTGTGATGTGCTTCCGAGGCTCTACGATCTCGCGCATATTATAATACTGGTCGCGTATATCCAAGGTCGTACTGCCCGGGTACTGCTTATTCAGCCGATGTACAAGCGTCTGTATGTAATTTTTCTTTTCATTGAAGAGCGTACGCGAATGGTCTCGGATAATATAGGAAAGCGTTGCATCTTCTACTGTTCCGCTCATATTGGTCAGGTGATAAAAACCTTCGTAACCTTCGGTCGTTTCGGGGCGTTCGGATACCGGTAACCACGAAGCGAATTCCATCGCCAACAGCGAAGCGTTCACCATCTTCTTCTTGGCCGTACCCGGATGCACATTCAAGCCTTTGAAGTGGATCTTGGCAGCGGCGGCATTGAAGTTCTCATATTCCAATTCACCGATCTGGCCGCCGTCGATGGTATATGCCCATTCGCATCCGAATGCAGCGACGTCGAAGTGGTCAGCACCTTGTCCGATCTCTTCATCGGGCGTAAAGGCAATTCGGATTTTCCCGTGTTTGATCTCCGGATGCTGCTTCAAGTACTGCATGGCGGAAATAATAGCAGCCACGCCACCTTTGTCATCGGCTCCAAGTAGTGTTTTACCATCTGTGACGATAATATCCTGTCCTTCATAATCCGCCAGTTCGGGGAACATGGAGAGGGAGAGAACAATATTGTCTTCTTCCGACAGTACGATATTACCTCCTTGATAGGAAACAATACGAGGTTTCACATCTTTGCCCGACATATCCGGGCTGGTATCCAGGTGGGCTATAAAACCGATGGTCGGTACAACTTTCCCGGTGTTGGCGGGAAGTGTGGCCATCAGGTAGGTATTATCATCCAAGGTGATATCTTCCAGGCCGATTGCCTGTAACTCTTTCACCAGTTCAAGGGCAAATACGCGCTGTCCCGGTGTACTGGGAGTAGTTCCTGTCTCTTCGTTCGACTGTGTGTCGAAGGTGACATATTTTAAAAATCGTTCCGTCAGATTCATAAGGCATATCAATTAAAAGTAACTGGTTCCGTTGTAACAATGTGTGCAAACACATTCCTGAGGGAGGCCGATAGAAGCGA
Organism: Tannerellaceae bacterium; assembly: GCA_031555145.1. Taxonomy (GTDB): domain Bacteria; phylum Bacteroidota; class Bacteroidia; order Bacteroidales; family Tannerellaceae; genus JAJDIA01. The sequence continues at coordinate 11,137 of JAVBUR010000061.1, forward strand.
TCAGATCTTCCACCGTAATGAACTTGAGGGTGGTAATATTCAGCTTTTTGCGGATACAGTCCACCATCTTTGTATATTCGGGTGAATCGGTCCGGGCATATTTGTCCAGGTTCTTCGTGTCGTCTCCTTCTAATTCTTTAACAAATTGTCGGGCAATTAGTTCGAGCGGAGAACGCGAATTAGAGAAACCCAGGAACGGGCAGGCATGCAGGATGGGTGGACAACCCAGACGCATATGTACTTCCTTGGCGCCATATCCGTAAAGTATGCTGACATTGTCGCGTAATTGGGTGCCGCGGACGATCGAATCGTCGCAGAAGATCACGCGCTTTTCCCTCAGTAGGTGACGGTTCGGAATAAGTTTCATCTTGGCAACCAGTTTACGTACATCCTGATTAGCCGGTGTGAAGCTACGTGGCCAGGTCGGTGTATATTTAATGATCGCGCGACGGTAAGGAATTCCTTTCCCTTCGGCATAACCCAACCCCATGCCGATTCCCGAATCGGGGATGGCGGCTACGTAGTCGGCATCCACATCGTCTTTCTTTGCCATGGCCAAACCACTCGCGTAGCGGACTGCGTCTACATTAACACCTTCATAGTCGGATACCGGATATCCATAATAGACCCAAAGAAAGGAACATACTTGCATCTTTTTGTTGGGTGCTCGCAATTGGGTGATTTTGTCGGCCGTCAGTAGCATGATCTCACCGGGTCCGACATTGTATTCCAGTTCGTAATCCAGGTTGGGGAAGCTACATGGTTCGCTCGAAACGGCGTATGCCCCTTCTTTCTTTCCGATCATGACCGGGGTACGACCCAATTTATCGCGGGCAGCGATGATTCCTTGTTCCGTAAGCAGAAGCAGGGAGCAAGATCCTTTAATCTTATTATATACGTTTTCGATACCTTCCACAAACGATTTTCCCTGGACGATCAGGAGAGCTATCAATTCTGTCTGGTTGGTTTCTCCCGAGCTTAGTTCGGTGAAGTTGCTTCCTTGTGCCAGCAATTCTGCTTCGAGCTCTTTCAGGTTGTTTACTTTGGCTACAGTCACAATGGCGAATTTCCCCAAGTGCGAGTTCATAAAGATCGGTTGTGGATCTGTATCACTAATGATCCCGATCCCCGAATTCCCTTCGAATTTTGATAGTTCCCTTTCAAAACGTGTACGGAAATATGAATTTTCGAGGTTGTGGATCGAACGGTTCAGTATTCCGTTGTGCAGGGTTGCCATCCCCCCTCGGCGGGTTCCCAAATGTGAGTTGTAATCAGTGCCATAGAAAAGATCGGTAGCACAAGCCGATGTAGAAATAGTTCCGAAAAAACCACCCATTGTCAGTCGTAAATTTAGATGTTGTTATGGAAAACAAAGTTACAAGTTTATTTAGACATATGCCGTATGCCTGCTTGTTGTTTTATCAAAAAAACAGCGCTATCTACAGATAAACTGCCAATAGCGCTGTTTGATTTATACATGGACGTTGTTACAGCCCGCTGAAATCGACTGCGTCGAACAACAGCGACGGGATGCGCCAACTGGATGATTGGCGAGGATCATTACCCGCTTCAATCAGGTTGTTCCACAAGGTGATCAGGTTGCCGGTGATGTTCATTTCCGAAATGGGTTGTGTCAGCTTGCCTTTTTCGATCAGGAAACCTTCTACGCCAAACGAGAAGTCGCCTGTTGTGCTGTTGCTGTTACCACCGTTGAATCCGGTGACGAAGATACCTTTGTCGACGGAGGCAATCAAACCTTCCGTATCTTTGTTACCCATCTGCATGGTCAGGATGGAAGGACCGGAGATCGTTGGAGCCACACCCATCTTATTGGCTGAATAGATATCGAAGAAGTAGGTCTTCAAAACGCCATTTTCAAAAATCGGCATCTTTTTGGTAGCTACACCTTCGCCGTCAAAATAACGGGCACCCTGTGCCTTCACGATATGCGGGTCGTCCAACAAAGTGATATTAGCGCCGAGCACTTTCTGGTCCAGTTTGTCTAACAGGAACGAGTTGTTCTGCTGAATACTTGAACCGTACAAGGCACCGAGGACGGGCGACAACAGACGAGTGCTGTTCATATTGTCGAGGATCATCTGGTATTTACCCGAAGCCACTTTCTTTTGTCCCAGTTTGCGCAGGGCACGTTCGAGGGCTTTGGCGCCGATACCCGATTTGATCAAGGTATCATAGTACATCGCCGAATCATACCAGTAAGATTCCGGACGTGCTTCACCATCACCTTTGATACTGGCGCTTGCTGATACACTATAATACGTGCCTACCGATTCGCCTTCGAATCCGTTGCTGGCAATCATATAACGCGCTTCGCGTCCATCGCTAAAGGAGGAATTGGCAGAGATCAGGCGTTCGTTCTTTCCCATAATCTCATTACATGTTTCCATAGCGATCTTTACCTTATCGTCGGGCTGTACCTTATCAAATGACGGGTCGTTCAGTTGCAGATCCACGCCACCCCCTTTATAATAGAGGGAAGGATCAGGCAGTGCACGTGCCTTGTCTTCGGCCAGATACCGAGTGGTATCGATCCCTTCTTTGATAAACTTTTCCAGTTCTTTCTTATCCAGGCGGTTGGTGGAATAGGAGGCATAGCGTCCATCTACAAAGACCTGCACACTTAGTCCGTTTTCAGAGGCTTGCTGCAAACGGTCGATTTTCATGTCGCGAATCTCGAACGAGGTGTTCGAACCTGCATACAGATTGATACGAGATGCCTGGCATCCGTTCTTCAATGCATATTCCATTGCCCATTGGGCCAGTTTTTTATTTTCGTTCGTTATCATATCAACTTTCTCCTCCTACTGTAAGTTTACTAACTAAAGCCGACGGCATACCGCAAGTTACCGGACAACTTTGTCCGTCTTTACCGCAGGTCCAAGTACCGTTGTCCATCTTATAATTATTACCAACCATCGTGATGTCGGCCAGTGCTTTCGGACCGTTACCGATGATATTCACGTCTTTGATCGGCTGGGTCAGTTTCCCATTTTCAATTAGGTAGCCATGGCTCACAAAGAAGGTGAAGTCGCCAGCGCCGATTTGTACCTGTCCGTTGGTGAAGTTGGCGGCATAGATTCCTTTCTTCACGGTAGAGATCATTTCTTCTTCGGTTACGTTGCCTGCTTCCATATAGGTGGAACGCATACGTGGGATCGGCATCATACGGAATGATTCGCGGCGTCCGTTGCCGGTCGACGGAATACCATAGTGCTGAGCACTGATACGGTCATGCAGGTAACTGGTCAATACGCCTTCTTTCACGATATATGTTTTCTGTCCGTATACACCTTCGTCGTCGATATTGACCGATCCGCGGTTGAAAGGAATCGTTCCATCGTCGACCACATTGATGTGTTCGTTACATATTTTCTTATTCAACTGGTCGGAGAAGATAGACGTGTTCTTCCGGTTGAAGTCAGCTTCGAACGCATGCCCGATAGCTTCGTGCAACAGGATACCCGAACCTCCGGCGCCCATTACCACCGGCATTTCACCGCCTTTAGGCTTGATAGACTGGAACAGGATGGCCGTTTTCTCTACCGCTTCTTTGGCCAGTGTGTCAATCACCTCGTCTGTCAGAAACTCAGCCCCCATGCGGTAAGAGCGAGCGGCATACGAGTTTTCGATCTTGTCGTTTTCCTGCATGATGCACACTGCACTGAGTGCAACCATCGGACGATAATCGTAATACATCATTCCTTCCGAGTTGCAGAAAAAGACGTGTGAGGTGGTATCGCCTAACGATGCCATGACTTTGTTTACCCGGCTGTCGAGGGCAAATATCTTGTCGTTTAGTTTCTGCAGATACGGCATCTTTTCTTTGACGGCAAACTCATCCCATGGGGTGGTGATGCCGTAGTAATTGTGTTGGATTGCTTCTTCCGTAAGGTCGACTGGCGTTTTGACAGCCGTTGTACCCGTAGCAATACGGGCGGCCGTACGGGCGGCTTTCAGCATTTCATCCAATGTAACATTCTCTACATACGCATATCCGGTCTGATCGCCGGACAAAACACGCACCCCCACACCAAAGTCAATGTTCGAAGAAGCGCGGTTCACGGCTCCGTCTTGCAGACTGATGTTGTTACGATACGAATGTTCGAAGAATAGGTCGGCATAATCGCCACCTTTTTCCAGTGCTGCTGCCAACACTTTTTTCAAATTACTTTCGCTTACCCCAAAATGGTTCAGGGCAAACAAGATACCGGCAGCCTGATCGACCTTACCGTCAGCACAACTTCCCAGAAAAGAAGGAGCCGCTAATGAACCAAGCATAACCATACCTCCTGTTTTGATAAAATCACGTCTGTTGTATTTCATACTTATTAAATGAATTGACTATTAAGAGTTACCTGTTAGCCTTAGCCCATTCCATTACATTGGCTGGAGGGCGTTGCGCCAACAGTTCTTTTTTCATGAAATCCATATAGGGAGCCGCATGTTCGAAGAACTGTTTATACCCTTTGCATAGATAGTTTAATCCCGGCTCACCATCGACGGTATGGAGGAAGCGGTTCTTGGGACATTCACCATTGCAGGCAAACAGATAGTCGCAGGCCTTGCATTGGGCAGGCAGCTTATCCTGTTTGTCGGCTCCGAATTGCATCTGCCGTTGACTGTACATCATTTCTGTCAACGTTTTTGTATAGATATTTCCCAACTTATATTCAGGGAACACGAAATGATCACAGGCATAGAGGTCGCCGTTGAATTCCATCACACCGGCATGACCGCAATGACGTGCCAGCGTACATACGCCGGGTTGTTCGCCTACCCAGTTGGCCAACGTGGCGTCGAACAACTGAATATAATAGATGCCGACATCCTCTTTCAGCCATTCGTCGAACAGCGTACAAAGGAAGTTGCCCCATTTATCAGCATCAACAGAGAATGGGGCCAGTTTGATATCGCTGTCCTGTTGGACAGCGGTCGTAAGCTGCATACCGTTGGTCTGCTGAAGCAGCCGTTCCACAATAGGGGCAAACTGGATATAATGACATTCAATCTCCTTAAAGAAATGATAGAAGTCTAACGGATATTCCACATTGAAATCATTCACGACTGCCATCGCATTGTATTCTACCTGATGCTTCTTGAGCAATTCAATGCCTTTCATCACTTTGTAGAACGAGGGAAGCCCTTGTTTGTTGCGTCGGTACTCATCATGAAACTCCTGCGGGCCGTCGATGGATACGCCTACCAGGAAATTGTTATCCTTGAAGAACCGGCACCATTCGTCGTTCAGCAGCGTACCGTTGGTCTGGATGCAGTTGTCGATCCGGCGGCCACGGCCATATTGGCGTTGGAGTTCGAGGGCTTTTTTGTAGAAACTGATGGGACGCATCAGTGTTTCGCCGCCATGCCAGGTAAATAATACCTCCTGCATGGTTTGGGTTTCAAGATATTCCTCAATGAATTGTTCCAGTAGTTGCTCGGACATTACGTGATTCTTCACCTCAGGATATAGTTTACCCTTCTCGAGATAATAGCAATAATCGCAAGCCAGATTACAAACAGCCCCTACAGGTTTCAACATCACATAGACGGGCTTCGCAAAGGGAGAAACAAACGTATTATTCATTCTGTCAGCTATACGTACGTAATATTACATACAAAAGTAAATAAATCTACGAGATATGCAGGTTTTGGACGAAATAAAATCAATATGTCAATGAATTATTTTTTATACGCTTTATAATCGGTCATAAAACCTTCGCACAACCAGTTGGCTAATGCTTGCCGGTTGTTGCTGAGTATGATGCGTTGCTGGTCAAAACTGTTTTGGATATTACCTAATTCTACATACACACCTGCCGGAGTGGTATTCTTCATCACATACAGGTTGCGCTGTCCGATTGTACCGGTAAAGCCTCGTCCCGGTTGGTTTTTATTGTATTTGTGTACAAAGGTTTCCTTCATGGTTTCCGTAAGCTTTTTACTCTCTTTCGAGTCGCCATGATAGAAGTAGACATCGGTTTGTTTGCCGATATTCCGGCTGTCCACATGAATAAAGATAGACCGGGCATAACGAGGCTTTTCTTTGCGATACAACGCATTGATTTTATTGCTGCGTTGTTTCAGGCGTTCTTTCTGGTTTAATGGAATGATCGCCCCCATACAGGTTTCCCGTTTGCTCCCTTTTAGGATACGGTCGTCACGGATACCATCTTGTGCATCCTGGATGATGATGTGGACGGTGGCTCCGCGCATCATCAGGTTACGGGCAAGACGCAGGGAGATATCATACGCATATTCATCTTCAAACAGTTGATTGCTTCCCATCTTGCCGATAGCCCCCGGGTCAGGTCCTCCGTGTCCGCTGGAGATATAAAAGCAGGCACCGGCTAATTCGTCAGAAATAATTTCATAGGTTGCCCACTGTTTACCAAATAGTGGTTCGCGTTTTGTCTTTGGGGACTTTGTACTTTGATCAGGCTTTGCTCCAGAGTTGGAAATAGCGCTCGGCGTTACTGTTGTAGCTGCTTGTTTTATAGGAGGTAAAGTGTAGCGTACTCCGGATAACAACATATTGTTTCTACCGAGTTTGTTTTTATTCAGTTGGATGAATTGCTGCTGATAATCGTTCCCGCTACGGTTATGCCGTTTCAGGAACAGGCTGATATTGTCACCCGCCTTGGGGATAGCGGTTTCCTGTGCTCCTACCATTAGTGCGGGCAATGCAAACAACAACAGACATAATATCAGACGAAATAAACGGTTCATAGAGTTGTCAGAATAAATTGGTTTTCTGCATATTACCGATACGCTTGTATATCTCTTTTGTTAGTTGGATATCATACGCTGCATCGTGTAGTTTCTCCCGTTCAATCTCAATACCCAGTTCGCGTGCTACGGTCTCCTGTTTGAAGTCGCTCATTAGGTGCCTTTTTCCCATCAGGTGCTGTGTGGCAAGTACCATTACATCGATAGAATTGATCCAGAACCAAGAATAAAAATAATTATCCCCATTCTGCACAAAGAAGGCTTTCAGAAAATAGTTGTCGAACGAAGCGTTGTTGTAGCCAACCAGGAAAAACTTATCCTTCTTGTTGTACTTATCCACATATTTCGACAACATCCGAAGGAAATCCTGATAGACTCCCTCCATGGGTGGATAAGCGAGTATCTGCTCCCTGGTGACATTACACACCCGCAAGGCCTCTTCTTCAATCTCGCACTGCGGGTGAGGGGAAACGGTGTAGTTGAATGCTTCCATGGTCACACCATCAATCACTATTTCACCACTAATTTGGTGGATACCGTTGCGCCAGTACTTTATACCGGTTGTTTCGAGGTCGAAGAAGAGTAGTTTCACTTGCTGTTGTTTTCGTTGTTATTTCTTGATAAAGTTGTCCGGATACTTCAACTCCTGAGTGACTACATTACCTTTCTGGCGGATCCAGGTACAGAAACCCCGTTCGCCATCGGTCAGTTCGATCACGCGGGCGCCATTCGGGAGGTTGTTATAGACGGTGTTTCCGCCGGTATAACGTCCATAGGCCAAGAGAATCCCTTTCCAGTAGACAGCATAATCGTTGTCGTGATCGTGTCCGACAAAGGTCCCCATCACATCGCCCTGTTCGCGCATGGCGGTAAACATACCGGTGTTCAGTTCCGGTGCACAGGCTTTTTCGCGACGAATACCATACAGTTGGGCGTCTTCATCGGCAGCAGCCTGGTTGTATTCAGGCAAGGGAATGTGGAAGAATGCCAGCGAGGGCAGGGGAGTGCCTCCGTTCTGACGGATATATTCGGCGCTCATTTGGCGGTACCAGTTTACTTGGTCGAACTTGATATAGTCATATCCTTCCACTCCTTTGAGCTGGGAGTACGAATTAGAATCGAAACCATACAAGATAGCGGCATTCTTTTTCCCGTCTTTGCTCTTTACAGGCAAGGTAAAGTTGGTTACACCCGACAATCCTTCAACAGTAGTGGTCAGATTACCCGGAACGGTTTTGATAATTTCAAACAACTGTTGCCGTGTGAGTCCCTGCTCATCGTCATGGTTACCAAACATCATGGCAAAAGGCAGTTTCCGCTTGGCTATCTGGTTCAGCACATGGCGAAGGCCATCTTCTGCCGGTTTGCCAAAGATCACATCCCCAGTCAGCATTATCAGATCGGGCTTCTCGGCATCCAGTACTTCGTTGATCCGCTCGATGGCAGCATCCGACTTGGCATCACCATGTATATAATGTACATCCGTGAATTGGACAATTTTGAACTTTCCCGCTGCATTGAACTGCAAGGAGGATTGTTGCGCAACGCTAACCTGTAGCAAGCCTGCGATCAGAGCGAGGCATAGAATCAGTTTTCTCATATTTTTACTTTCAAACAAATGGTAATCTCGTTTTGTTATGCAAATATATCCCTTTTCCGGGGATTCCTGTCAAATTGCTTATCTTTGTGCGATTAAAATAACCTATTTACAGATTGATTTATGCTTACTTACATCCTGATCGGCCTTACGGCGCTTGTCTCCTGGTTTTGCTTTTCCAATCGCGAATTGTTTATGAAACTGGCACTGATACCTTACCGCGTGGTGAAAAACAATGAATGGTACCGGGTGATTACACACGGGTTCGTACATGCCGATATGATGCACTTGTTTGTCAACCTGTTCACTTTCTGGTCGTTCGGAACCTATATCGAACATTACTTCCAAGCCCTGGGCTTTGGTAACGGTGCCTTTCTGGGACTTTATTTCGGTGGAATGATCATTGCTTCGGTTTACGACCTGGTGAAACGGCGTAATGATCCGCAGTATGTTTCCATCGGAGCCTCGGGAGCCGTATCTGCTGTTCTTTTCTCCTATATCCTTTTCCGTCCGTTGGGGATGATCTACTTTTTCGCCGTCCTTCCAGTACCCGCCATTCTGTTCGGAGTACTCTATCTGGTGTATTGTCAGTATATGGCCAAACAGGGCGGCGATAACATCAACCATAACGCTCACTTTTATGGGGCCATCTATGGATTCCTGTATCCGTTGCTGCTTGATCCGTCATTGATCCGGACCTTTATCAGTGGCTTGCATTTTTGATATATTCGGTTTACGGATAAGAAAACGGGAAACCGAATACCGATTCCCCGTTTTTATAAGGTTGGTTTGTCTCAAATTAGTCATCCCAACTGACCTCAAGGCCAGATGCTTCGGGCTCATAATCTGATTTGTTTATCCAGGCTGCATTGACTGTTTCGCCAGCTTTCATCCTGTTCCAAACCATTTGTTGAGCGCCTGTATAGGGATATTCGTCAAAGATGTACCCTTTGCCAAACATTCGGGGATCTTCCTGTTCTGTCAGTCTCTTTGTCAGTTCCAGTTCCATCCCGCTTTGTAAGGCTGCATAATCGCTATTCCCGGCAAGATTATACATACACTCCCTATCGGTGGTGATATTGTACAGTTCTGTATCTTGACGTTTGCCAAAGCATAAATCCCAGAAATAGGCCGTTGCCGGATTTCTACGCGCTTTCAATACTTCTGTCTTGGTAGGGCTGGCATCGACATTCATATAACCGGTTTCAGGATTACCGGCCGGCCAACGGCTGGTTTCGAAATTACGCAAGTATAGGTAGTCACCCCGGATTAATCCCCGGATGGGATATCCCTGGTCGTTGGGACGCCCTACGTCGTGACGTTCTTTACCGATCATAACGAAATCCCGGTCTATATCCGTTTTCCGGTTGTTGAGCAGATCGGTAAAACTACGACCGGTGATTGGCTGCATCCCTACCTCTTCCGAAGTTAACCCGGTTACTTCCAATAATGTAGGGGCGATGTCTATCACACTAATATAATCACGGATCACTCTTCCCGGATGCCGGATACCAGCTTTCCACATGACAGCGAACGGAATGTGATTGGAATAGTCGTATTCCTGTCCTTTTCCTCGGGGGAAAGGCATCCCATGATCGGATGTAACAATAATAATTGTATTATCAAGTTCACCCATTTCTTCCAGGGTTTGCAGAATCATTCCCAGGTGATTATCAAAATGCTCAATCTCAATGGCATAATCCAGCATGTCTGTACGTACAATTTCATTGTCGGGCCAGAAAGCAGGAACAGCATCTATCTGTCCGGTATTTTTCCCCATGCGGATGGAAGAAGCATATTCATATCCTCTGTGTGGTTCAAGCGCTCCATACCAGAAACAAAATGGCTGGTCTTGAGGTTTCTGCCGTATAAATTCTTTGAAATTGGCAGCATAATCAATGTTGGATATGCCCTGGGTCTGTGGATCACATTTAATCTCGTTCCAGTTTTTACCAGTCAGGTTCCGGCTATTCCCATCGGCATCTTTTGCATAACCGGGCGACCAACCTTTACCGGTATAGCCGGTGTAATAGCCATTTTCGGCCAATGCTTCAGGATACGACTTAAATTTGGCAGGAAACATGGGCCAGTGGTTACAGGCTTCTTCCAATTGCCACGAATTACGTCCGGTAATGATGGCTGCCCGTGACGGTGCAGACTTCGCATTGCAGGTATAAGCACGCTGAAAAAGCAATCCTTCTGTGGCGACCCGGTCGAAAGCCGGAGTTTTAACCCACTTTGTACCATATACGCCCATGTGTGGATATCCGGCGTCGTCGGCTATACAGAACAGAATGTTCGGTTTTCTTATTTCTACCTTCTGTTGTGTACAACCGGTCAGACCTATAGCCCCCCATATAATGGCGGCTACAGGTAAATGTTGTTGATAATAAGTTAGTTCCATCCGGGATTTTGTGTAAGATTAGGATTTAGAATCATATCATTCATGTGGTTTATTCCCATGATATAACAGAGTCAAAAATACGTAATTTATTTTCAGGGTGTTGATAAGTTTTCCCGAATAATAACTTTTTTTAAAGAAAGCGGGTAGCTTATGCCCCGGATTATGCCTAAGTTTGCATCCAAGGAAAGATATCATGGAGCACGAAGGACTGTCGGACAACAACCAGCCAAAGCGGGGAAAATCCGCCTTTGGGTCATCTGTCTTATGTATCATCGGATGTATGTTTATTTTCGCCCCGTATTGGATACGTGGCGCCGGACATATATTATCATCCCTACGTGCCAGCCATACGTTCCATATTGCGATTGATTCATATCTATCTGATATCTCCCTGCCTGTGACTGAATCTCTTTGTACCGTAACTGACGATTCGCAGAGCCTGGCAGCCTTTTTTGGCAAGCTCGACCAGTTGCAGGAAGGTGACGATTCGGTTATTAATATCATACACCTTGGCGACTCACATATCCAGGCCGGTTACTATAGCGGCCGTGTGATGCGTTTGCTTCAGCAGGAGTTCGGGAACGCCGGCCGTGGCTGGATTGCTCCCTTTAAGTTGAGCAAAGTAAACGAACCGTGCGACTATTTTATTTCTTCCTCCATCAAGACCTGGGAAACAGGGCGTGCCATTCAAAATGACCGGAAAGTGCCTGTTGGTATTGGCGGTATCGGTATCCGGACAACTGCTTCGGCGGTGGATATGGATGTGATTATTGCCCCTAATAATGGCGCCGGTTATAGTTTCAACAAAGCTATTCTATATCGGGGTGAGAAGGCTACACCGTTGATACCGACGACCGATATGACGGAAACCTGCCTGGGTACTGAATCGCTAGCCCCGGATCTCGTAGCCGATACCTTCTTACTCGCCAACCTGACAGATACGCTACAGTTGCTGAGTGATCACGATAAGAAGATGGCTTCCAATGTATATTACGGACTGAACCTGACAAATGGAAACGCCGGCGTACTCTATCATTCGATCGGAGTCAATGGTTCCATGTTTGTCAATTACACGGATCCTGATTATATGCGCCAGTTGGCTTTGCTGGCTCCTTCGCTGCTTATCGTATCGTTGGGCACGAACGAAACCTTTGGTCGGAATTTCTCCTGCGCAGAATTTGGTGGACAAATACGGGCTTTCCTTTCCCTGGTCAAGGAATACCTGCCCGAAACAGCCATCATGCTCACCACGCCTGCCGAATGCTATAAATCGACCTGGGTGAAACGCAAACGTGTCTATATTCGCAACGCCAACACTGAACTGGCAGCTAAAACCATCGCCGAGGTGGCACAGGAAGAAGGAATAGCCTGCTGGGACCTCTTTGCGGCGACCGGCGGAAAAGACTCCCACAAAAACTGGTTTAAGAACCATCTCATGGGCAAAGACCGCATCCATTTCACGCGCGAAGGCTACGAAATGCAAGGCACACTATTGTTCTATGCACTCATGCGCCAGTACAACGCCCACCATCAATCTGGTAAGGCGTTATAGATTTCAATAACATCTGTTCTCATATCCAAAAACTGACAAACATGAAAATTTTCTGTTATAACAAACCGCTCTATAGAAAAAATACAATAAGAAAAAATCTATTTTTCTGAAAATAACCGTTTTTAATACCCATTAATTAACTGAATTACAGTTCTTTATAAGTCATTTCCAGTATATATTCGCAATGCCTTCGATATACCTATGTATTGCCTATGTGTTGCCTATGTCTTTTCAATGCCTGAAATCAAGATTTTTCTTCACTCAAAAAAACACAATAACTACCGCAAGAGGATGACTTCCGCCCGAGTGACAGTAGCCGTAGGGGTCTGATCGGTTGTGAAAACAGCCTTGGGCGTGCCACAGGATATACATAGCAGGAGAAACATTCCGAAAAAGATACTGCTGTTGGCTGCGTTTGTGTAATAGGTTTTCATAATGTTATGGTTTAGATGTGGATGTTCAAATATAGTTTATTATCCGCATATATGTAAAAGATTTCTTACCTTTGTGTCATTATTATAATAATGTTTATAGCTTGAAATGATAGATATCGGCCATATTCCTTCTCCCTGTTATGTGATGGAGGAACGATTGTTGCGTAAGAATCTGGAATTGATACAAAGTGTGAAAGAAAGGGCGGGGGTGAATATCATCCTGGCATTCAAAGCCTATGCCCTTTGGAAGTCGTTCCCGATCATACGCGAATATATACCATACTCTACTGCCAGTTCCATTCATGAGGCCAGGCTCGCCTACGAAGAAATGGGTAGCCCGGCGCATACCTATGCTCCGGTGTATACCGATGCTGACTTCCCATTGATATTGAAATATAGCAGTCATGTGACGTTTAATTCGCTCACACAGTACGAACGGCTACACCCGATGGTGGTGGCTGATGGGGGGCATGTATCGTGCGGGCTGCGGGTGAATCCGGAATTTTCAGTGGTGCCGACAGACCTGTATAATCCGACAGCGCCTGGTTCACGTCTGGGTGTGGTTGCCGACCTTTTGGGCGACAAACTGCCGGAAGGCATCGAAGGGCTTCACTTCCATACGCTGTGCGAGTCTACATCTTATGATCTGGAACGGACGCTTGAGGCCGTTGAAGAACGTTTCGGTCGTTTCTTACCTCACATCAAATGGCTCAATATGGGCGGGGGACACCTGATGACGCGCAAGGATTATGACGTGGAGCATCTGATCAGCCTCTTGCAGGCCTTCAAGGCCAAGTATCCGCAATTGGAGATTATCCTCGAACCGGGAAGCGCCTTTGCCTGGCAAACCGGCTTCCTACTCACCACCGTGGTGGATATCGTAGAGAACCACGGCATCCGTACTGCCATTATCGACGCTTCGTTCACCTGCCATATGCCCGACTGCCTGGAGATGCCCTACCAACCCGTGATCCGCGGAAGCGTAGAGGAGGCTGCCGGTAACCATACCTACCGCATCGGCGGGAACAGCTGCCTGAGTGGCGACTATATGGGCGACTGGCATTTCACCCATCCGTTGCAAGTAGGCGACACGTTGCTATTTGAAGATATGATACACTATACAATCGTCAAGACGACGATGTTCAACGGTATACCACATCCGTCCATCGCGCTCTGGACGAAAGACGACCGCCTGGTGATGTACCGTACGTTCGGTTATGAAGATTATAAACACAGAGTAAGTTGACAATAGATATGGGTATATTTAATTTTTTCAATAAAGAGAAGAAAGAGACCTTAGATAAAGGTCTGTCGAAAACGAAAGAGAATGTGTTCTCCAAGATTGGTCGTGCTATTGCCGGGAAAAGCCGGGTAGACGATGAAGTACTGGACGAATTGGAAGAGATATTGATCACTTCCGACGTAGGCGTGGATACGACCCTGAAAATCATCGAACGGATCGAGAAACGCGTGTCGAGAGATAAGTATGTAAACACCCAGGAACTCACCGGTATCTTGCGCGAGGAGATCGCCTCCTTGCTGACCGAGAACCATACGGAAGATGGCGACGGCTTCACCGTTCCGGCAGATAAACGGCCGTATGTGATTATGGTCGTGGGCGTTAACGGAGTAGGAAAGACCACTACCATCGGCAAGCTGGCGTACCAGTTCAAGAAGGCAGGCCTGAGTGTATACCTCGGCGCCGCTGATACGTTCCGTGCCGCTGCCGTAGAACAGTTGGTGATCTGGAGCGAGCGGGTAGGGGTACCAATCGTGAAACAGAAGATGGGTTCCGACCCGGCATCGGTAGCGTTCGATACCTTGAACTCGGCCAAGGCCAACAATGCCGACGTGGTGATTATTGATACCGCCGGCCGATTGCACAACAAGGTCAACCTGATGAACGAACTTACCAAGATCAAGAATGTAATGAAGAAGGTCGTACCCGATGCACCACACGACGTAATGCTGGTACTCGACGGTTCGACCGGGCAGAACGCATTCGAACAGGCCAAGCAGTTTACCGCTGCCACGGAAGTGAACGCACTGGCCGTCACCAAACTCGATGGAACAGCCAAGGGTGGTGTCGTGATCGGTATTTCGGATCATTTCCACATCCCGGTGAAATATATCGGACTGGGCGAAGGCATAGAAGACTTGCAGGTGTTTAACCGGAAGGAGTTTGTGAATTCATTATTTGGAGAGTAAATACGAGAAAATATGCAGAAAGCGTTATCTGTTATTTTACTTACATTTTGTTGTGTGACTTTATTGGCTCAGACAGACAAAGAAACGTTAATCAATCAGTTATATAAAGAGACTGACCTGAATTCACGGTATTATTTAAACAAACCGTATCCTGAGTTCAGTGCAAAGGCAACCGATGGTTCCGAGATATCATCTGAAGATCTAAAAGGGAAAATCGTCATGATCAACTTCTGGTACACAGCCTGTCCTCCTTGCGTAGCCGAACTGGAAGAATTAAATAAGGTATATGAAAAGCATAAAGATAATCCCGGATTCCAGTTTATATCTATCACCTTAGATTCGGATGCTCTGATAAAAGCGGCCATGGCGAAATACAATATTCGCTATCCGGTTTACTCCCTATCCAAGGAAGAATGCGAACGCTTATTAGCCAAAGGTTTTCCCACGAATGTCTTTTTAGATAAAGAAGGAACGGCTGTGATGATTAAGATGGGGGGAGCAATAAAAAAAGAGGCGGTTGTTGCCCAGGTAGAAGGATTCAACACTGCGATAGGAAAACTGTTATCAGTATTTTAGTTCATGCGAAAAAACAAAATAGATATTATCACCCTGGGTTGTTCGAAAAACCTGGTGGATTCGGAGCAGTTGATGTTCCAGTTGAAAGCCAATGGCTATACGGTAGCGCATGATCCGGAAAAGGTGAACGGCGAGATTGTAGTAGTCAATACCTGCGGCTTTATCGGTGATGCGCAGGAAGAGTCGATCAATATGATCCTTGAATTGGGCGAAGCCAAGCGGAAAGGAAAGATCGGAAAACTGTTTGTGATGGGCTGTCTGTCGGAACGATTTCGGAACGACCTGGTGGGCGAATTGCCCGAAGTGGATAAGTTCTATGGTAAATTCGACTGGAAGGAGCTATTGGCGGACCTCGGCAAATCATTCGACTACACGCTTGCGACCGAACGGATCGTGACCACCCCCAGCCATTATGCCTACCTGAAGATATCCGAAGGGTGCAACCGTACCTGTTCATATTGCGCTATCCCTTTGATTACGGGCGGTTACCAGTCTATCCCGATGGAAGTAATCGAACGTGAGGTAAAATCGCTGACCGCCAAAGGCGTAAAAGAGTTCCAGTTTATTGCACAGGATCTGACCTTCTATGGCCTCGACCTGTATAAACGGCTGGCGCTGCCCGAACTGGTAGAACGCGTCTCGGATATTCCCGGTGTGCAATGGATCCGCCTGCATTATGGTTACCCGACAAGTTTCCCTTGGGATCTGCTCCGCGTCATGCGCGAACGGAACAACGTATGTAAATATATGGATATCGCTCTGCAACATATCAGCAATCCGATGCTGAAACAAATGCGCCGGAATATCACGAAGGAGAAGACCTATGAATTGATCCGCCGTCTGCGTGAAGAAGTGCCGGGCATCCATCTGCGTACCACACTGATGGTAGGGCATCCGGGCGAGACGGAACAAGACTTTCAGGAACTGGTCGACTTCGTAAAAGATGTCCGTTTCGAACGTATGGGCGCCTTTGCCTACAGCCACGAACAAGGCACCTATTCATACAAACATTACAAAGACGATATCCCAGCCGAAGTGAAACAGGAACGCCTGGATTACCTCATGCGTATCCAGGAACGCATTGCGTTGGAAATCAATGAAAGCAAAGTCGGGCAAACATTCAATACAATCATCGACCGCGAAGAAGGCGACTACTATATCGGACGCACCGAGTTCGATTCGCCGGAAGTAGATCCGGAAATGTTGATTACCAAGGAACATATACTGGAAACAGGATTTTTCTATCCGGTAAAGGTCGAGAGTGCACAACCTTTCGAACTAATCGGAAAGGTTGTTTTAGGTTAAAAATGCACTGTTCCTGTTGGATATATAGGAAAAAATAATTAATATAGCCGTTTGAACGTAAAACACTTATCATAATGAACAACAA
The DNA here is from genome assembly GCA_031555145.1 of Tannerellaceae bacterium. Lineage (GTDB taxonomy): Bacteria > Bacteroidota > Bacteroidia > Bacteroidales > Tannerellaceae > JAJDIA01. The sequence continues at coordinate 28,045 of JAVBUR010000061.1, forward strand.
AGAATTAATTGCCGGAATATCCACCCAGTCGGGAATCGATGAGACTGAAGTGACAGAGATGCTGAGTGCTTTTAGTTCTATTATCGGAGCATGCCTGACGGAGAACGATACACTAAGTCTGCAAGGCTTGGGAACATTTGAAGTCAAGAAAAAAGGGGAGCGTGTATCCGTAAATCCTGTTTCCGGCAAACGCCTGCTGATTCCTCCCAAACTAAGTCCGGTATTCAAGCCGGGCGGCACATTGAAAGCAAAAATCAAAGACATAAAGAACCTATGAACAACCGGCTTATCATACAAGACATAGCAGGTTTACTATCAGAGAAAACCGGCAAAAGCAAAAGTGAATGCGAACGTTTCCTGCGTACATTCATTGCAGTCGTTTCTGAAGGGTTAACAACCGACAAACTGGTTAAGGTAAAAGGGATCGGTAGCTTTAAACTGGCGTTAATGGAAGAGCGTGAAAGCGTGAACGTCAATACGGGTGAGCGTTTTACAATACCTGCTTATTGCAAATGTACCTTTCTGCCGGACAGCGAATTGAAAGAATTGGTGAATGAACCTTTTTCTTTCTTTGAGACCGTTGAACTGGGTGAAGAGGTCGATGCACAGCAAATGGACATGGCACCTGATACTCCGGAAGAAGAAACAGAACAGCCGGAAGAGATCGTAGTAACGCCACCACAGCCTGCGCCGGCTGCTTCCGACAAACCTGTTCTCCCTGTTGTTCCTGTTACACCGGCAACCCCGATTGTATCCGAACCCAGCAAGGGGAGTCACCGATGGGGATGGATCAGCAGTGTCATTGTTTTCCTGCTTATCCTTGGCGGAACCTTCCTGTATCTCTATACAGGGTCTCATTTTATGGTCGATGATAAGGCAGCACCTCCTTCCGTCGTTCTCTCAGATCCTATCGTGCAAGACGAAACGGCTTTGCAACCATTGTTGGAAGACAGCGGCCTTTTATCGGAAGAAGTAGACAATATCGAAGATCTGGCGGCCATGCAACAAGAAAAAGTTACCCCGTTCAAAGAAACAGATACGTCCTTCAAAGAAGTGAAAATAATCAAGATTAAGGAAAATGACCGCTTGACCTATCTGGCCGAAGAATACTATGGCAACAGGGTCTTCTGGGTCTATATCTACCAGTTCAACCGGACGGTGATCCGGAATCCGGATGTGATCACGCTCGGCATGGAACTTATCCTTCCCGATCCGGCCGTATATGGTATCAATGCCAATGATTCGGCCTCTATCCGAAGAGCTATTCAACTGGAAAAAGAAATCAAGGAAGCAAATAAGTAAACTTTCTTAATTTAAATGAATAAGGTATAACGAGTATTTATAGTTAGTATATTTTAACGGCAAAAGAATAGGAGAGCGTTTTAACATTTCTAATTTTGTGCTTCGAAAAAGAGAGAGTCAAACTCAAGCGAGTAATAACAAGAAAACAATATAAAGAAGATCATCTATGAGTCAGACAGTAGACATTCGTGAGTTGAATCAGCGAATTGAGAGTAAGAGTTCGTTTGTGAATATGATTACGATGGGCATGGACCAGGTAATCGTGGGGCAGAAACATTTGGTGGAATCGTTACTGATCGGCTTGTTGTCCGACGGACATATCCTGCTGGAAGGGGTACCCGGGTTGGCAAAAACATTGGCGATTAAGACCCTAGCTTCGCTGATCGACGCCAAGTACAGCCGTATCCAATTTACGCCCGACTTGTTGCCGGCCGACGTGATCGGTACCATGATCTACAGCCAGAAGAACGAAGAGTTTATGGTCAAACAGGGTCCGGTATTTGCCAATTTTGTATTGGCGGATGAAATTAACCGTGCACCGGCCAAGGTACAGAGTGCCTTGCTGGAAGCGATGCAGGAACGCCAGGTGACCATCAGTGAGCATACCTACAAACTGCCCGAACCCTTCCTCGTAATGGCTACGCAGAACCCGATTGAGCAGGAGGGGACTTACCAGCTTCCCGAAGCACAGGTAGACCGTTTCATGCTGAAGGTAATCATCAACTATCCGAAGCGCGACGAAGAAAAACTGATTATTCGCCAGCAGATCTCCGGTATCAAGCCGGATATCAAACCGGTACTCACCAAAGACGAGATACTGGAAGCCCGTAAAGTGGTACGAGAAGTGTACCTGGACGAAAAGATTGAACGCTATATCGTAGATATCGTATTTGCCACCCGTTTCCCGCAGGAATACGGACTGAATAACCTGTCGGGCATGATCTCGTTCGGAGCATCGCCCCGTGCGTCGATCAACCTGGCGTTGGCCGCCCGTGCCTATGCCTTTATCAAACGTAGAGGCTATGTGATTCCGGAAGACATCCGCGCCGTATGCCACGACGTAATGCGCCACCGTATTGGGTTGAGTTACGAAGCCGAAGCGAACAACCTGACATCGGAAGAAGTGATCAGTGAAATATTGAACAAAGTAGAAGTTCCCTGATAAATGGAAACAAGTGAACTGCTAAAAAAGGTTCGCCAGATTGAGATCAAGACGCGCGGTCTCTCTCGTAATATCTTCGCAGGACAATACCATTCGGCTTTTAAAGGCCGCGGTATGGCATTCAGCGAAGTGCGGGAGTACCAATATGGTGACGACATCCGTGACATCGACTGGAATGTGACGGCCCGTTACGTGCGTCCGTATGTCAAGGTGTTCGAAGAAGAACGCGAGCTGACGGTCATGCTCTTGATTGACGTATCAGGTAGCCGACAGTTCGGTTCGGTCAACGTGATGAAGAAAGAGATCATCACCGAACTGGCGGCTACATTGGCTTTCTCGGCGATCCAGAATAATGATAAGATCGGTGTGATCTTCTTCTCCAACAAAATTGAGAAATTTATCCCGCCGCAGAAAGGAAAGAAACATATCCTATATGTGATTCGTGAGTTGATCGACTTCCAACCGGATGATAAACAGACAGATATTAGTCAAGTGTTAAAGTACTTGACGAATGCCATCAAGAAACGTTGTACGGCGTTCCTGATATCCGACTTTATCAACAAGGACAGTTTTAAGGATGCCCTGACGATCGCCAACCGGAAACATGATGTGGTTGCCATCCAAATATATGACCGCCGCGAAGCCGAACTTCCGGCAGTGGGATTGGTCAAGATAAAAGACGCGGAAACCGGAAAGGAACAATGGATCGACAGTTCGTCATCGCGTGTACGTGAAGCCTACAAGGAATGGTGGAACAAGCGGCAGGCCGATATGAGCGAATCGTTCAAGAAAAGCCGGGTCGACTCGGTATCGATCCGTACGGAAGATGATTATGTGAAAGCGTTGATGAGTCTTTTTGAAAAACGTAACTGAGCATGCACATGAAATTGATAAAGAAAAGCATCGTATATCTTTTGCTGGCAATGGCGTCATTGACTGGGAATGCGTTGTATGCACAGCGGACATTGGCGGAAGTGTCGATCGACTCGGCTGCTATCCTGATTGGTGAACAGACAGTGTTGCACCTAACGGTCTCCACCTCGCCGAACAGTCCTGTCCAACTGCTGCTGCCGATGGATACGTTGATGCGTGGGGTAGAGGTACTGGGATACAGCAAGCCTGACTCGTCGATCATCGATGGTCGGTTGCTGATTAAGCAGGATATCGTGGTGACATCTTTTGATGCTGAACTTTACCTGTTACCTCCATTCCAGGTGGTCGATGCCACGGATACGATCTACTCCAACCTGGTGGCGCTGAAAGTGTCTACCATTCCTGTTGATGAAGAAAACCCGGATCAGTTTTACGATATCAAGAATGTATGGAAGCCGCCTTTTGTGCTGGCCGACTACTATCTGTATATCTACGGCGTGCTGTTTGCGCTGTTCCTGATCTGTGTCGTTGCGTATATTCTCAAGCGGATGCGTAATAGACAACCAATCCTGTCGTTCAGTAAACCGGAGGTTAAGTTACCGCCACATCAACAGGCCTTTAAAGAGCTCGACGATATCAAGCAGAAAAAACTCTGGCAGCAGGGACGTAATAAAGAATATTACACCCTCGTGACCGATACACTGCGCCGGTATATGACGACCCGCTTCAGTATGGCTGCCATGGAAATGACTTCGAGTGAGATCCTGGATATCATCCGCAAGGAAAGCGATGCTGACTCTGTATTGGAAAATCTGAAGCAAATCCTGCAAACAGCTGATTTGGTGAAATTTGCCAAATGGCAACCGCTGCCGGATGAAAATGATTTGAGTATGATGAATGCCTATCTGTTTGTGAACCAGACGAAGGTGGAAGAAATACCAGCCGCAGGCCAACCGATGGATATGGAAAGTATCGGTACGGATGGAGAGCAGCCGGTTAACAACCTACAAGGAGGTACAACCACAAAAGATAAAGCGTAAAAGAAGAAACCTATGACGTTTGCAAATCCTACATACCTGTATTTACTTGTGCTGCTGGTGCCCCTGATCGGATGGTATATATATAAACTATGCAAAAGCCAGGCCAGTTTACAGGTATCCTCCGCAGAAGCGTTCGAAGCGCCGAAGGCTGCCTCGTGGAAAGTGTATCTGCGCCATGTGCCGTTTGTATTGCGGATGGCGGTGATCACATTGCTTATCATTGTATTGGCACGACCGCAGTCGACCAACAGTTGGCAGAATACGAATACCGAAGGGATCGATATCATGCTGGCATTAGATATCTCGACCAGCATGTTGGCGGAAGACTTGAAACCCAATCGCCTCGAAGCAGCCAAAGACGTAGCCGCCTCCTTTATCAACGGCCGGCCGAACGATAATATCGGGCTGGTCGTCTTTTCGGGAGAAAGTTTTACCCAATGTCCGCTGACAACCGACCATACCATCCTGCTCAACCTGTTTAAAGATATCCGAAGTGGTATGATACAGGATGGTACAGCGATTGGGCTGGGATTGGCCAATGCCGTGAGCCGTATCAAAGACAGCCAGGCACTCTCACGGGTGATTATCCTGCTGACTGACGGTTCGAACAATATGGGTGAGATCGCTCCGGTAACAGCAGCCGAGATTGCCGCTACATTCGGTATCCGTGTCTATACAGTTGGTGTGGGTACGAAAGGAATGGCTCCTTATCCGAGACAGACACCCTTTGGTATCCAATACCAGAATATCCCCGTCGATATCGACGAACCGGCACTGAAACAGATCGCCTCTACTACCGGCGGACAGTACTTCCGTGCCACGGATAATGCCAGTTTGAGAGAGATTTATTCGGAAATCGATCAGATGGAGAAGACCAAGATCAGTGTGCAGCAATACAGTAAGAAACAGGAAGAGTATATGAACTGGGCCTTGTTATTGTTTGCGCTACTGTTGATAGAAGTTGTTTTAAGAAATACGTTGTTGAGAAATATTCCATAAAAGAAAAGGCTTATGTTTCGTTTCGCACATCCGGATTATTTATTCCTGCTCGCCATACTACCCGTACTGATCGCATTCTTTGTCTTTGCGAACATCCGGAAGAAGAGGGCGATCAAGCGGTATGGGAATCCGCAATTATTAGCTGAATTGATGCCCGAAGTATCTCCTAAACGGCAACAATGGAAGTTTTGGTTGACGCTGGTGGCAACGGCTGTCGTTATCTTTATCATTGCCGGTCCGCAGTTTGGTTCCAAGTTGGAGACGATCAAGCGGCAGGGCGTGGAGATTATGGTCTGCCTTGACGTATCCAACTCAATGCTGTCGGAAGATGTTGCACCGAATCGGTTGGAAAAGGCTAAACAGATGTTGTCGCGTCTGACCGATGGTTTCTCAAACGATAAGCTGGGGTTAATCGTATTTGCAGGCGATGCCTTTACACAGCTGCCGATCACCTCCGATTATATTTCGGCCAAGATGTTTCTTTCATCCATCAATCCATCGATGGTGTCGGCACAGGGTACAGCAATTGGTGCGGCTATTAACCTGGCTGTCCGTTCCTTTACTCCGAATGAAGTATCCGATAAGACCATTATCCTGATCACTGACGGTGAAAACCACGAAGACGATGCCATCGGCGCTGCCCGTGCTGCACAGGAGAAAGGAATCCACGTCAATATCGTGGGTATGGGGCAATTGCAAGGTTCACCCATTCCATTGCCCGGAAGTAATAACTACATGAAAGACAACCAGGGCAATGTGGTAATCACCAAACTGAACGAACAGATGTGTCAGGATATCGCCGCCGCCGGTAACGGTATGTATGTGCGTGCCGACAATACCAACTCAGCGTTGAAAGCCCTGCAGTCGGAGATTGAAAAGATGAATAAATCGGAAGTAGAAAGCAAGGTCTATACGGAATTTGATGAACAGTTCCAGACATTAGCCTGGATTGCTTTATTCCTGTTGATCGCTGAGTTCCTGACAATAGACAGGAAGAGCCGTCTGTTCCGGAAAGTTAAATTGTTTTCATAAAAGAAGAAGATGATGAAACGTTGTATATATATGATAGGTATAGGTTGGTTGTTTAGCATGTGCTGCATGACACTGTCTGCCCAAAAGGCCGAACGGAAGAATGTACGCGAAGGTAACAGCCTGTACAACAAGGAAAAGTTCACCGAATCGGAAATCGCCTACCGCAAGAGTCTGGAAGTTAATCCCCGTTCGACCGAAGGTATCTACAACCTTGGGAACTCCCTGTATAAGCAAAGTAAACTGGATGAAGCAGCCGAACAATACCAACTGTTGCTCGGACAAGGCGAACGGATCATGAAAACATCCGACGGCCCCCAGCGCATGGCCGGCGTATTCCATAATATGGGGAATATCTTCATGAACAAGAAAGACTACGGCAAGAGTGTGGAAGCCTACAAGCAATCGCTCCGTCTAAACCCGAAGGACGATGAAACCCGTTATAACCTGGCCTTAGCCCAGAAACTGTTGCAGGATCAGCAAAATGAGGATCAAAGTCAGAACCAACAGGATCAAAAGGATCAGGAAAATGAAGACAAGAATGAAGATCAACAGCAACAACAACAAAAACCTGATGATCAGAAAGAGAATAAGACCCAGGAAGAAGAGCAACAAAACGAACAGATGAGCAAAGACAATGCCCAACAACTGCTCGACGCCTTCCTCCAAGACGAAAAAGACACCCAGGAAAAGGTGAAGAAAGCACAACAACAGCATCAACAACGGAAAACAGAAAAACAATGGTAACCATACGTACTAGTAAACGAATAAAATATATGATGAGAAAACTGGTTTTAAGTTGCCTGCTCATCTTGTCGGCCGTTTCATGGATACAGGCGCAGGAAATAGCATTTAAAGCCATTGCTCCGAATGCAGTGGCCATGGGGCAACAATTCCAATTGGTATATACGGTCAATGCTGAGGCTAAAGATCTACGTACACCAGACATTTCTGATTTTGAAGTGCTTTTCGGACCTTCGCAATCCTTGTCACATAGTACGGTATATGATAGCAGTGGAAAAATGGTGAGCGAAACAACCATGACATTCACCTATGTGCTGATGCCAAAGAAAGAAGGAACGTTCAATATACCGCCGGCATCGATCAAGGTGAAGAATGCGAATTACACCTCCAATTCACTGGTAATAAAAGTACTGCCGCAAGATAAGGCAAGCGAGGCAACTGAAGGACAACAAGGTAGTACCGGTGTATCTGCCAATGATTTGTTTATGCAGATGCAGGTATCCAAACGTTCAGTGTATGAACAGGAAGGTTTATTGGTGTCTTTTAAACTTTACACTGCAGTCGATGTGGCTGACCTGACAAATGTCAAATTCCCTGAGTTCGAAGGCTTTCTATCGCAGGAAATCGAGATGAAGGACGCACAGATATCCATGGAAAACTATAACAACCGTAACTACCGTACCTATTTGCTGAAGCAAGTCGTGCTGTATCCACAACGTTCGGGAAAGCTTACGATTGAGGGAGGCAAGCTTGATGCCCAAGTGCGTATCGTTACGCAACAACGGGCACGTAGCCTTTTTGACATAACTCCCTATCAAACCGTATCAAAGACACTGGTAATGAATCCCGTGACAATTGACGTCAAACCGCTTCCTTCCGGCAAGCCCGCCTCTTTCTCCGGAGCGGTAGGGGAATTCAATATGACATCCAGTCTGACACCTACCAGCCTGAAAGCAAACGAAGCCGTCACTATGAACCTCAAAATCACCGGGACAGGCAATGTAAAGCTAATCAAGAACCCGGAAGTGACATTCCCGAACGACTTCGAATTGTATGATCCGAAACCGACGCTGGACACAAAAGTCTCTGCAGCAGGTGTAAGCGGAAGCAAGACGATTGAGTATATGGCCATTCCGCGCTTTGCCGGCGACTTTGAGATACCGCCCGTCAACTTCTCTTACTTTGATCCGAAGTCGGGAACCTATAAGACGATCTCCACTCTGGCCTACACATTGCAGGTTGAAAAGGGTGAGGGAGGAGATAGCGCTACCGGGCCGGTAGTATCCAACTTCTCCAACAAAGAGAGTGTGAAGTTCCTCGGGCAGGATATTCGTTACCTGAAGGTGAAGGATGCCCATTTCGTTTCTAACAATGAACTGTTCTTCGGCTCGTTCATGTATTATCTGTCATACCTGGTGCCGGCTCTGTTGTTCATTGCCTTCTTCTTCATCTACCGTAAACAAGTGAAAGAGAATGCGAACATTGCCCTGGTACGTACCAAGAAAGCCAACAAAGCCGCTGTTCGCCGCTTGAAGAATGCCGCCAAACTGATGAAGGAAAACCAGAAGGAAGCCTTCTACGAAGAAATACTCCGCGCCTTGTGGGGGTACCTGAGCGATAAACTGAACATCCCGCAAGCCAGCTTGACGAAAGATAACGTAGAGGCCGAACTGACGAAATACGGTATCAGCGAAACCCTGATCCACGAATTTATGGACATTCTGAATACCTGCGAGTTTGCCCGTTACGCACCTTCACAGGTATCCGAAACATTGGAACAACTATATGAACTGACCGCCGATGCGATCGACAAAATGGAAAATACAATTAAAAAGTAAGGACATGAAAGCTATGCTATATAAGAAAATCGTTACCCTGTTCCTTGCATTGGCTGTTGCCCTGCCTGTCTTTGCACAAGAAACAGCTGTCAAAGAAGCCGAAACATCGTATGCCAACGCCGACTACCAGAAAGCGATCGGCCAATATGAAGCCATCCTGCAAGCAAACGGAGAATCTGCCGAGATCTACTACAACCTGGGGAATGCCTATTATAAGAATGATGATATTGCATCAGCCATCCTGAATTACGAACGTGCCCTGCTGTTATCGCCGGGAGACGGGGATATCCGTTTCAACCTGCAACTGGCCCGTCAGCGTTCGGTCGACCGCATTGAACCGGTAGGGGAGTTCTTCCTTGTTGAATGGTTTCAGGCGGCACAGAACCTGGCAGGCGCCGATGCTTGGGCAAAAGGGGCTGTAGTGTCCTTTTTAGGCTTTATTTTCTGCTTGCTACTGTTCTTCTTCTCACGCTGGATACGTCTGAAAAAGATCGGATTCTATATTGGAATGGCCTTGTTGGTAGTCGTTGTATTAGCCAATATATTCGCAGCCAACCAGAAACAGAAACTGGTGAACCGCACGAATGCCATTATTTTCTCACCCACAGTCACCGTGAAAAGTTCGCCATCAGCCAGTGGAACCGACCTCTTTATCCTGCACGAAGGGACTAAAGTCGGTATCAAAAGCTCGCTGGGTGAATGGAACGAGATCGAACTCGAAGACGGTAGCGTAGGATGGATGCCTAAGACCAGCATGCAAACCATTTGATACCGGCGGCCTATGCTCGAGAAAGTATTAGTTTTAGAACACGATCTCTTCCTATCCTTAAACGGACACCATACCGCATATTGGGATGATGTGATGTGGCTTATCTCGGGGAAAATAGTATGGTTGCCATTGGCAATCTTTATCCTGTTGATCTTGTTTTACAAAACATCCTGGCGTGAATCCCTGCTGGTGTTGCTGGCTATTGTGCTCGTAGTAACACTCTGCGACCAGTTTGCGTCCCATCTATGTAAACCCCTATTCATGCGTTTTCGCCCCACGCATCATCCAGACTTTATGAATCAGGTGCACACCGTATTCGGTTATCGGGGAGGTAAATATGGGTTTATATCCAGCCATGCCGCCAATGCCTTTGGCTTTGCCATGTATATGGCATTGTTGTTCCGGCATAAAGCCTTTACATGGACCATTTTTACGTGGGCGGTGGTGATGGCTTATACGCGTATCTACCTGGGTGTACATTTTATTTCAGATATAGTACCGGGAATAATCGCCGGATGTCTGTTTGGAATCCTTACCTATTATATATATGTGTGTGTTCGAAAACAACTCTTTGCATGGGGTGGAAGAGAGGTGGCTCCTCCCGAACAAATTTATCCTGAAAAACATGTCTGGACGATTGTTGGAGCTATTTGGCTGACAATGATTATTATACTTATCCTCCATGCTGGAATAATAGCTTTATTAAGCTAACAGATGTTTAATACATGTCGTAAAGCATGTTTATTTCGATTGCTGTATTGTTTTTAATGACTATGTTAGTGGCATGATAGTTTAACTAAAAAAGGAGATAATTGACCATGACAAAAACGATCACTTTCAATGAACTTCGCAAGCTCAAAGACAGCTTGCCCGACGGCAGCACCCACCGCATCGCAGATGAATTAGGCATGACCGTCGAAACCGTTAGAAATTATTTTGGTGGGCAGAACTTCAGGGATGGTAAGAGTTGTGGCATCCACATCGAACCGGGTCCTAATGGAGGAATTGTTGTTTTAGATGATACAACCATATACGAACGAGCTTTGCAGATACTTGAAGAGCATCAAGCCGCAGTATCAGTAGAGCCTGAAGCGTAAGAAAGCTAACAACATTCTATAAAAATCCCATAGCAATGATAAAGTGCTTTGGGATTTTTTTATTTACAGAACTTTAAGCAGAATCCAATTGTTCAACTAATATAAACGCATATCCCATGGAAGATAAACTGGTAACATTAGCCATCCACACGTATGAGAAAGCACAGATTCTCAAGACGATGCTGGAAACAGAAGGTATTGAAGTTTACATCCACAATGTGAACCTGATCCAACCGGTCGTATCGGCCGGTGTCCGTGTACGTATCAAGGAAAGCGATCTTCCGCATGCCTTGCGTATCATTGAAGACAGTAAATGGTTTGACGAACCGGAAGAAGAAAAGAAGGAAGAAAAGAAATCCAAGCAGATCCTTATTCCTGTCGACTTTTCCGAGTATTCCATCAAAGCCTGTGAAATGGGAATTAACTATGCACACAGCGTAGGAGGGGAGGTGATGTTGCTGCATGCCTACTTCAGTCCTTATTTCCCGTCGGCGATCCCTGTTGGAGACACATTCGCCTATCAGATCAACGAAGAAGAATCCATCCAGCACATCATCAGCCGGGTAAACAAGGATATGGAAAACCTGTGTTCGCTGATCACCCGAAAAATGGAAAGCGGTGAACTGCCATCGATCAAGTTCGGCCATACAGTCCGTGAAGGGCTTCCGGAAGAAGAGATCATTGCTTACTGCAAAGAATTCCGTCCGATGCTGATTATTATGGGCACACGCGGAAAGAACCAGAAAGAAATGGATCTGATCGGAAGTGTCACCGGCGAGATCATCGAAGCCAACAAAGTCCCAGTATTGGCCATTCCCGAGAATGTTCCCTACAATAACCTGCAAAACATACAGACGTATGCTTTTGCTACTTCATTCAACCAACGCGATTTAGTTACGTTTGATAAATTCATGGAATTAATCAACGGTTATAAATCAAACATCCAAATATTCAATATTTCAACCAGCCGTGATGAATGGAATGAAATACGTTTGTCGGGTATCCGCGACTATTTCAAGAAGCAATATCCAGAAGCCAACATCACCTATACAGTGCTGGATGATGGAGACCTCTTGCTGGCCATTGAAAAGTTCGTGCGGGATAAAAAGATAGATATGATCGCGGTCAGTACTCAACGCCGCAATATCCTGGCACGTTTGTTTAATCCCAGTATTGCACGTAAAATGCTGTTTCATACTGATACTCCATTGTTAGTTTTACCAGTTTAACAATTTCTTGAAAAAAGGGCTCTATTTTCAGAACATTTTAACGGTCTCCTTTGTTAATACATCAGACAGAAAAAAGAATCTTTGTTAGTAGTATTTGTTTTTTCATATAAGTAGAGTTTGTTATTTGTTTGTCCGTATGTGGCTGTGAAGTTACGTACGGGCTTTTTTCATTTTAGCAGTGTACGTTTGAGGAAGAGATGCTATCTTTGTATCTGTTCTATAAAAACAAGAAACCATGAAACATTATCTGTCCATTTATCTGATTCTCTTATTTTTATCGTATAACGTGTTTGCCCAGGATAAAGAATGGCAACAAGGAATATTGACAGACGAATTCCTCTGTCAGGAGATGCCCGTACCATCCGTCCACGCGGCGACGATAGCAGAAACACGATCCGGACTGGTTGCCGCATTCTTTGGCGGAGCGTATGAAGGACATCCGGAGGTAAGCATTTTTATAAGCCGGCACAATGGTAAAAGTTGGAGTAGTCCCCGGAAAGTAGTAGAAGGATTAGTGGAAGGCTCAGAGCGCAAAGCTTGCTACAACCCTGTACTCTTTTATTATCCGGATGGAGAATTACTGCTGTTTTATAAAATAGGGAAGAATGTACAGGACTGGTCGGGGTATCTGATCCGCTCATCCGATGACGGAAAGACCTGGTCTAAACCGGAAGCGTTACCTGAAGGCTTTTTGGGTCCCATCAAAAACAAGCCCGAATTAATAGGCAACAAACTGATATGTGCCTCCAGCACAGAAAATAACGGTTGGCAAGTACATTTCGAACTAACGGAAGACAAGGGTAAAACCTGGCGAAAGACAGCCAAAATAAACAGTAAACCCTGGAATATCATCCAGCCAAGTATCTTGAAACTGAAAGACGGCCGGTTACAAGTTATTTGCCGTTCGCAAGACGAGCACCTGATTTCCGCTTTTTCATCCGATAACGGAGAGACCTGGAGTGATCCGATCGCCTTATACCTTCCCAATAACAACTCCGGGACAGATGCCGTAACCCTTCAGGACGGCCGCCACCTGTTGGTGTATAACCATGTGAAAGCCAAACAAAGCGCTTATGTGGATAAAGCCCGCACACCCTTGAATATCTCCATCTCCGAAGACGGGATTACCTGGAAAGCCTCTTTACTGTTGGTAGATTCTACCATTGGCGAATATTCATATCCATCCGTTATTCAGGGGAAAGACGGATATGTGCATATCGTTTATACCTGGCGTCGTAAGAATGTAAAGTATGTAAAAATAGATCCGGCTAATCTGAAAGCCAAAGCATTGATCGAAAACCGTTGGCCCGACGAATAACCAAACTTCCGCGATTTTTCGTTTGACACTTGTTGGGGGGATGATTTTTATCTTCCCAATAGCTTCTCATATTTATTATTAAACATAATGATGATTATGAAAAAACATGCAGATGTTTGGACATCTACATGCAGACAGACATGTTTCTAGTTGTAAATCGTTGGGAAATAGGCCTTAGGAGTGTTTCTTGATCAGTCAACCGCCCAGTCTTTCATCTCCAGCATGTCCAGATATTCTTCCCATTCAGGATCTAATTCGGTATAAATAGAGATAGGAAGCAATTCGAATGGTTCCAGCGCCAGGTTCAGGTATTCGCCAAACACACGGACGGTACGCGTATAGAAAACCCACACACGTTCGCCACCGCCTGAATAAACGCCGGTCAGGATAGCCAGTTTATCTTTTTCCATGATCTTGCGCAAAGCCATCTCGACAGCTTCCATTTGCTCGGCTACGACATCAACGGGCATGCCTTTGTCGTCGCCTTCATATTTCCAGGTGATCTCGACGCGTTCCTTGAATTTGCCGGATGTGACAAATTCGTTGATACGGTCGCGTCCATAAACGGTAATAATCTGATTTTGATCGTTTTCAGATAATGCGGTAAACCATATATCACTGAGTTTCATGGGATTATATTGATTAATAGTGAATGATTAACGATAAATATAGGTAACAAATGCTGCTATAGGCACCAGGATGCTCATTTTTGCCGAGCCTCCCTCCTGTCGCGCAACCAAAGTTGGTACGAATTTATAGTATTCTGCCAAAGGACATAAGCGGCCGGAGCCACAGACGAAAGCGGATTCAGGTAGGCCTGCGCCATCCAGATGGCCAGGATCGTGTTTTTCTGTCCCAAGCCCTGTCCGGCCGAGACCGGATCGCCGTAGTGACGGCCTATCCGTCGTCCCAACAGGAATTGCAGCACACAGATCACCAGGGATACGGCAGCCAGGCTGATCTCTACTTTATAATCGGGATTCTCCTGAATAACAAGGAATTTGACAGTACTAGCCGTCACGATCGTCAGTGCAATAGCCCATAGATAAAAGGATAGCTGATGGATAGACAATAGCTTTTTATGTACTGTCGGCACCGTATAGCGGATCACCCATGCCAGTACGAGCGGAAGCAACAACACCGGCCCCACCTGCCGACAGATATAGAGGAACGAGGTCAGGAAATCCATATCCGCATTCGCCCCCACCAAAGGAAGTAACGCCGGAGCAGCCACAGCCATCACAATATTACACAGCAGCAGGTAACTGGTCAGGAAAGAGACATTCCCTCCCAACATACCCACAATTACCGCCGACGACGTGGCCGAAGGCACCAGTATGCAGACAAACGCTCCCTGTGCCACCACCGGATGGTAAAACTGCAGCACTCCATACACCGCCACACTCCCAAGCAGTTGGATCAGCAGCAGCCATACATAGGCCTTCCGAAACTGTATCTCACGCGGATGCAGCTTACAGAAAGTAAGGAAAAGCATGGCAAAAATCAGGTAAGGAGTAATGACAACCAAACGACTCATCCACGGATAAGTAGCTATTCCCAGCAACATCGCCAGGGGAAGCGTCCATTTCTTGATAAATTTCAGCACGTGTCAGTTTTTCGTTGTCTGCAGCAAAGGTAGGCATTATTCAGTGATTACGTATCTTCTCTACGGAGAAGTATTGACCACATCAGGATATATTGTTGCCGGCATCAGGAAGATGTATTGTCGACGCCCTGATCTGCTATCCTTCGCACGACTATGCGAATATCTTCGCACAGCTGTGCGAAGAGGTTTGCACGACTATGCGAAGGTCGTCGCACAGCCGTGCGAAGGATAGAGTATCATTATGCTGACAACAGATGATGCTAATGCGGTCAATACGAGTCGGTTATGCCGGCATTAAATCTTCAGGCGGATCTTGCATTTCATCAGTAGCCAGGCGATGCCGATGATGACGAACGAGAAGACGAGCGAGCGCAGCAGTCCCGGATACCCTTCGGTAAACACCTGGGGATAGTTCACGTTGAGCAGCGTGAGGATGCTGTACCAGGCATACGGCAGGATATAACAGGTAAGCGTCACCGTACCGGCCGGCTTGATGCAATCGAACCAACGGCTTTTCCCTTTGATATCCGTCAGCCAATAGATAAAGGCAAACAGTGGGAAGAAAATAGCAGCACAGTAGAAGAACCACGTAGGCGTAGCCTGAATCTTGGAGATGATCCAGTACTGATGGGCGCCAATGGCAGCGACGAGCATCCCCGCTCCTATCCCACACATGAGCAGATAGAAACGGCGTGGGTTTTCCTTATCGGCATACTTCTGCATCAGCAACGACGCCCAGATACCAGCCATACCAAAGACATGCAGGGTGACGTTGCTCGGAATCAATTGAATCAACGGTATCCCTTTGAAGGCTCCGGCTGCCGACAGTATCGAGCAAAGGATCAGTGTAAAGAGCGCAATCGTATTATACAGTACATTTTTACGTGTGAAGAGATAAATGGCGGCACACACCAGGTATGTCCAACCGATCAGTCCGAGGATACCCCACCACGATGTGCCGAACGGACGTCCGTTGCGGCCCGCATAGATCATGTACAGATAAACCAGGATACCGATTCCCACCACCTTCGCACCAAGGATGGCGTATTTCTTCCAGACTTTCCAACCGTCTATCTTGGGATAGACGCTCCAGATCAGGAAGAAGCCCACCACCATCAACAGGGTGAAGATGGGACGCGACATACCGGTTGCTACAGCATCCAGCGAGTCGCGATTGACGGTAAATACACCCATCACCAACAGTGCAATCGTACGCCAAAAGATATGCTGGCTTACACCGAAGAAGGTGTCGCCCTTGCGGAAACGGTTTTCGATCGCAAACGGAATAGCCATCCCCATGGCAAAGAGGAAGCCGGGGAAGATGGTGTCGGAAAAACCAAGCATGTCTTCATTCCCTTTGGCATGCGTCAGCCAGTGTGGAATGCCTTCATAAGACATGTCGTTGACGAAAAGCATGAAATACATGGTCAGCGCACGGAAGATATCGAGCGCATCAATACGTTGTAGTTTAGCACTACTCAAAAGTGGATTCGTGGTACTCATACATAAAATATAAACAAACAGTGGTTCTTAGATCAGATGCAAATATAACGAAACAACAGACGCGCACAAGGATTTGTCGGAACAAACTCACTGTGCGCGTCGATTTATTAACAGTATGCGGCTGCAGACTTACCGGATCGGCTTGTACTGAACAAAGGCTTCGATGGCTTCATACGAAGCGAGGCCCAGTTGGTTGTACAGTTCGGCAGTGGCGCGGTTGCGGTCTTCGGCACGTTGCCAGAAGAGACGTTCGTCGTCACCCAGGAACGGAGCGCTTTCCATCTGCGACTGGTGCTTGAGGATGGAATTACGTTTCAGGCGCAGTTCCTCGGGACTGATGGGCACAGCCATTTCGATGTGGTCCATCTCCCATTCGGCCCAAGCTCCACGATACATCCAGATGCGGCAGTTCTTCATCCATTCTTCATCTTTCACCATGTCGATAGCAGCCAGGGCGGCATCGAGACATACCTTATGTGTTCCGTGTGGATCGGCAAGGTCACCGGCAACGAATATCTGGTCTGGCTTCACTTCGAGCAACAGGTCAAGAACGATCTTGACATCGGCTTCCGAGAGTTCGTTCTTCTTCACCAGTCCGGTTTCGTAGAACGGCAAGTCGAGGAAACGGATATGGTTGTCGTCCTTCGCTCCGGCGTAGCGGGCACCGTGACGGGCTTCTTCGCGACGGATGGTACCTTTCATAAAGAGTACGTCCTTGTTTTCCGGTTCGCCATTATCTACCTTTTCGTGTTCGAGGTAATGGATGATTTCTTCGGCCTTATCCTTGACGGCCGAGTCTGTGGCATATTTGTTGCAAACATCGCGCAGGTATTCGCAGTAGCGGATCACTTCTTCATCGCCCACGGCAATATTACCGGAGGTTTCATAAGCCACGTATACATCGTGGTTTTGGTCGCAGAGACGACGGAAGGTTCCTCCCATGGAGATCACGTCGTCGTCGGGGTGCGGACTGAAGATAAGTACCCGCTTGGGATACGGCGTAGCACGTTCCGGACGGTTCGAGTCATCGGCGTTCGGCTTACCACCCGGCCATCCGGTGATGGTGTGCTGGATATCGTTGAAGATGCGGATATTCACATTGTAGGCCGATCCGTACAAGGCCAACAACTCGCCCAACCCGTGGTCGGTATAGTCTTTGTTGGTCAGCTTCAGGATGGGTTTGCCGGTCTTTAGGCACAGCCATACGATAGCGCGGCGGATCAACTGGTTGTCCCACTCGCAGCTGGTCACCAGCCACGGATGGTTGATACGCGTCAGTTTCGTAGCCGCCGACAGGTCGATAGCCACACGGGCATTCTGGTGGCTTTGCAGTGCGGAAGAAGGTACGCCGTCATTGGCTTTTCCTTCCACCGTCTTCTCGATGATCGACGCTTTGTCTTCACCCCAGGCTGTCAGGACAATATTACGGGCGTTCAGCATGGTAGATATCCCCATCGTGATCACACCGGCGGGCACGCTGTCGATAGACGGGAACGTACGTGAGGCTTCCTTACGGGCAGCACCTTCAAGTAATACCAGACGGGTACGTGAACTGAGCGACGTTCCGGCGGGATTGAACATGATATTACTGTTTTGCCCGATTCCCATCAACATATAGTCAATGCCTCCTACTTCGGCAATCTTATGTTCGTAGGAGCGGCAGAACTCCAGAATAGCATCCTTCGGCATCAGACCGTCGGGTGCATACACATTGTCGGGCGCGATATCGATATGATCCAGCAAAGATTCCTTCAGGTGAGCCAGGTTACCCGAAGCGGCAGTAGCCAACGGATAGAACTCATACTCCACAAAAGCAATCACATTACGGAAACTCAGGCCTTCTTCCGTGTGTATGCGGATCAATTCCTTATATACTCCCAGCGGTGAGCGTCCACCCGTGAGCGCAATGACAAACATTTTGCCTGCGGCCTGTTTCTTTTTAATTTCTACGGCTATTTCGCGTGCGATAGCCATTGATCCTTCTTCGAGCGTTTCGAAAATGTCGGTCGGGATCTTTTCCAACCGTGTGAGGACAGAGTGTTCGAACGCATTCTCCGGACGATAATACCGGGCAGGTATCCGCGTCAGGGTAATCTGCGAGCTTAGATTCGTTTTCATGTTTTCTTGATTAGTATTTCGTATTATTTTAATCCCCGGTTCTTTAACAGAGGTTCGGTGTTCGGTTCTTTGCCGCGGAAGTTGACATACATCACCATTGCATCGTCAATACCGCCAGGCGTGAGCACGTAGTTGCGGAAGTTAGAAGCTACATCCGTATTCAGGATATTACCGCTTTCCACAAAAGCCTGATAAGCATCCGAGTCGAGTACTTCCGACCAGATATAACTATAATAGCCAGCTGTATAGCCTCCACCCATGGTATGGTTGAAGTAGGTCGTACGGTAGCGGGAAGGTATTTGTTTCAACAGGCCGCGTTTAGCCAGTGTAGCGTTTTCGAAGTTCATCACCTGCAGGTCGGCGGGCATTTCGGTCAGGACATGATAGTCCATATCGAGCAGTGAAGCGGCAAGGTATTCCACCGTGGCAAAGCCTTGTCCGTATTTACCACTCTTGTCCAGCTTTTCGATCAGTTCGGTCGGGATCACTTCACCGGTCTGGTAATGCTTGGCATATACTTTCAGGATCTCGGGTTCGAATACCCAGTGCTCCATGATCTGTGAAGGCAGTTCCACAAAGTCACGGGGCACACCGCCGATACCATAGTAATGTACATCGCGGAAGAGGCTATGCAAGCCGTGCCCGAATTCGTGGAAAAGGGTTTCGGCTTCGTCAGCACTCAGCAATGCAGGCTGTCCGGCAGCCGGTTGGGAGAAGTTACAGACAATGGTTACGACCGGCGGTACGCGTTTACCGGCTTCGTCGTATGTCTGTGAACGGTAACCACCACACCAGGCACCACCCCGTTTGCTGGCACGTGGGAAGAAGTCCATATAGAGCACGCCCAGTTGAGTGCCGTCTTTGTCTTTACATTCAAAGGCCTGAGCTTCCGGATGAGGCAACGGAATGTTGGCAATCGGTGTGAAGGTGATGCCATATAGTTTGTTGGCAACGTAGAAAGCGCCATCGCGTACATTATCTAATTTCAGATACGGGCGTACTTCGTTTTCATCGAGATCGAATTTAGCGATCTTGGCTTTTTCGAAATAGTAGCGCCAGTCCCAACCTTCGGCTTCGAAGCTGTTGCCTTCCTTTTTGATCTCAACCTGAATGTCTGCCAGTTCGTCTTTTGCTTTGGCCAGGGCCGGTGTCCATACTTCGTCGAGCAGTGCATAAACGGCAGCCGGTGTTTTAGCCATGCGGTCTTCCAGTACAAAAGCGGCATAGTTGTCGTATCCCATCAGTTGGGCTTTTTCGAGACGTTTGGCAACGAGTTGTTTGACGATTTCCTTGTTGTCGGCATCGTTACCATTATTGCCACGGTTGATGTAACCGTTGAATATTTTTTCGCGAAGTGCGCGGTTATCAGCATATTGCAGGAACGGCATCACACTCGGGTTGTGCAGCGTAAAGATCCACTTGCCTTCCTGACCGGCAGCTTTTGCTGTTTCGGCGGCATTGGCTATCAGGCTTTCAGGCAGACCGGAGAGGTCAGCTTCCTTATCGACCACCAGTTGGAAGCTGTTGGTTTCTTTCAGCATATTTTGGCCGAACTTGAGTTGCAGCATGGCTATCTCGCTGTTCAGTTCGCGCAGTGTAGCCTGCTTATCTTCGGGCAGGTTGGCACCACTACGCACAAAGCCTTTATAAGTTTCTTCCAGCAGTTTAGCTTGTTCTTTATCGAGACCGAGAGCATCTTTCTGGTCGTACACGGCTTTTACGCGGGCAAACAGCACCGGGTTCAGGCTGATATCATCGCTGTGTTTGGAGAACAACGGCGACATTTCGCGGCTGAGCGCTTCCATCTCGTCGTTCACATTGGCGCCGCTTTGTCCGCCGAATACGATACGGACTTTTGTCAATAACCGGCCGCCCTGGTCCATCGCCACAATGGTGTTTTCAAACGTAGGTGCGTCTATATTATCGCAGATCGCCTGAATCTCTTTTGCTTGTTCTTCCATGCCCTGGAGGAAAGCGGGTTTATAATGCTCCAGCGTGATTAACTCAAAAGGAGGAACACCATACGGGGTATCATACTCGTTCATAAACGGGTTGTCGGACTTCGGAGTGACATCCGTACATGAGGCTAATGCGACAGCTAATCCAGCGGCCATAATCAGTCGTTTCATTTTACGTTAATTTATAGGTTCTTTTCTATCCGCAAAGATAGGAAAGATATGATCGTCTATCCGGGAAATTGGCGCATAAAAAGCAAAAAGTTACGTGAAATGAAGGAAAATTCCCTGAATTATTGTTCTTTTGTAAAGTAATAACCCATTAGTCTTAAAGCAACTTCTATGCGTACATCTTTTCTCCAGGATCTTTACCTGCAACGGCCGATTACGATGCTCATTCTTATCTCCATGATTTCCGTCCTGCCATGGATCGGACTGGGAGATTTTTCGACCAAAGGCGAACCACGTGAAGCTGCTGTATCCGTATCCATGATTGAGAGCGGCAACTTTATCCTGCCACGGGCATATGCCGATGAATTTGCTTATAAACCACCGATGGCGCACTGGATGATGGCTGTCTCCTCGCTGCCTCAGGGACATGTGTCGGAGTTTTCGGCTCGTCTGCCGTCTGCCCTGGCTTTTATTATCCTGATTACTATTTCATTAATCTTCTTTGCTAAACGATTGCCGAAGTTCCATGAGGTGTTTATAGCCATGCTCCTGTTGATTACCTGTGTGGAGATTCACCGGGCGGCCATGACTACGCGGGTGGATATGGTACTTACCGCCTTTATGGTGGCGGGGCTCTTCCAGCTATACCGATGGGAAGAGAAACTTGAACTGAAGGGTTTACCGGTGTTTATCCCCATACTGCTCGGTTGTGCCGTGCTGACGAAAGGGTTGGTAGGGATTGTTCTTCCCCTGTTTGTGTTTGGGGTGTATCTGTTGATGCTGCGCAAATATAGTTTACTCATTATTATAAAGGCGTTGGTCTATATGGGGATCGCGTCCATATTCCTGCCGTTATTGTGGTATCTGGCCGCCTGGAAACAGGGAGGCGAGGCGTTCCTGAATGTGGTGGTAGCTGAGAGTTTCGGTCGTTTCTTCCATTTCAATACACCCGAACTTACGTATGACCTCGGACATGAGAATGGCGCCTGGTATAACTTTATGACCATCTTTGCCGGCTTTATTCCCTGGAGTGTATTGTTCCTCTTCTCGTTGTTCGGAATGAAGATACATAAACCGCATCAATCATTCAAGGAGATACTAAAAGGCTGGTGGAATGCGATCCTGTCGATGGATAAGGTAAAGCTGTTCAGCCTTGTATCTATTGTCTGCATTATCTTCTTTTATACCATCCCGTCGAGCAAGCGGAGCGTATACCTGATGCCGGCTTATCCGTTTATCGCCTTGTTTTTGGCACAGTATCTGCTGTATCTGGCGGAATACCGGACAAAAGTGACCCGTATCTTCGCGACCTTCCTGGCTACATTGGTTTCCCTTGTACTGGTAGTAGTTATACTGACGATGAGCCGTGTGATTGATCCCGTTGCTATTGTCAGTCAGTTTACATCGCGCGAATCTACCTTGTATACAGTGAAGCTGGTGGCGTTGACATTGACATCTCCGGGTGTTTTGAAAGGATTGATAGTCTGCCTGGTATTGGCGGTGTTGGCAATCCTGTTCTATCAGTTGTCGCGAAAGATCAATATCAAGATATTGTATGCCACCATGGGGCTGATGTTCTGTGTTAATTTCCTGATCGACGGCGTGGTTATGCGTGGTATCCGTAACGGGACGTCCTGCCAGGCTTTTGCCGAACGCGTCATGGATGAATATCCGGTGAACAAAGACAATATGTATGTGACGAACTTCCCGAAGGAATACTACAACATGTATGGCCTTAACTTCTACCTGGGTAACCGCTTCCATAACTTTGAAAAGGATCAGCCTGTAAACGGTTATTTATTTGCTGGAGAAAGGGATTTCGATAAGTTGCAAACAAAATATGGAGGTCAGTATGCCTTTAGCAAACTAACCTCCACAGAACAGTCGATCGACGAGATACACCAGCATATTGTGATGTATCGTTTCGACCGTAGATAATCTTATTTCAAGTCTTTGATCTTGATATTACGGAAAGCACCTTCATCGCCATGATCCTGCAGCAGGATATGCCCAATAGATGCTTCGCCGAATAATCCGTTCTCATTGTATGACGGAGCAGCGTATTTGCTACCTTTCACCAACTCGCGGAATGCATCGCTGCAACGTTCGTATTCAACTGTCTTCACGCCATTCAGCCAATGTTCCACATGGTTGTTGGGGAATACTTTGATCAGAGCGGTGTTCCACTCGCCTATTCCATTGAAAGATACGTTTTCCGGTTTGATCAGATCATACAGACCAGCCAAAGCACGGCTTCCCGGGAAGGTCGTGTAGAGTGTAGCGTCTTTATGGCGGGCATCGTCCAGGATCTGGAATTCCAGACCGAATGCCGATCCTTTTTGTTTTTCCTTTTCCGTTACAAAATACTTGATACCACTGTTGGCACCTTCCGTGATCTTGAAATCAACGCTCAATTCGAAAGCGCTATATTCACCATCAGAGACAATATCACCACCGTTGGTCGATTCGGCACCGCCAGACTTCAACACGATCAGTTGGCCGTCTTCAACCTTCCAGCCATGATCGGGGAAGCCTTCCAGGTGGGCGCCACGCCATCCGTTAGTTGTTTTTCCATCAAACAAAAGGACCCAGCCGTCAGCTTTTTCCTGTGCCGTCAATTCGTTGACCAGCGTTGTTTGAACTGTTTCGGCTGCTACTTCAGCCGGTTGTGCGTTTTTCGTTTTGCCGCCGCACGCGCATAACAAAGCTGCTGACACAGCCATGCAAGTTACAAGTGTTTTCATTCGAAATTGATATTAATAATGTTAATTACCTCTCTGTGTTCGCGCACAAAGGTAGAAAAATATATTTACACGTATGCAAAATACAGAAAGAAATCAGTTAATTAGGGTTATCTTTGCGGTCGAAAATCATAGAACAACAGACAACAAATGAAAACAGCGCTTTTTGACTTCGACGGAGTGATCGTGGATACGGAACCCATTTATGATATTTACTGGAATGAGGCCGCCATCCGTTATGGGATCACGATCGAACATTTTGCCGATGTGATCAAGGGTACTACCCTGCCGCATATCATCCAAACCTATTTTGCCGATGCCAGCGACGAACTTCGCCGGCAAGTGACAACAGAAGCCGTTGCGTATGAAACAGATATGCCACTGCCTGCCATGCCGGGATCATTGGAGTTCCTCCGCCTGCTGAAAAAGGAAGGTGTACAAATCGGTCTCGTCACCAGCTCAGACCTGCATAAGGTAACCCGCGCGATCGCCATGTACGACCTCGACGGAATATTTGATACCATCGTCACCTCCGAACGTATCACCAAAGGAAAACCCAACCCGATGTGTTACCTCCTGGCCGCTTCCGATCTTGGAGTATCGCCCACCGACTGCCTTGTATTCGAAGATTCCTTCTACGGTATCCAGGCCGGAACAGATGCCGGCATGCGCGTCATTGGCCTGAGCACCACCAACTCTGCCGAATCGCTTGCAGATAAAGTACACGAAGTCATCCCCAACTTTGAGCAGACTACTTTTGCCGACTTCCTGAAGTGGTAACAAGGTCAAAAGACAAATCCGCGAATCGCAAGCGCACCTGCTGACTTTTGACACACACTCATAATGTTTGTAAACGAACGTAATAACGATCGTTTTGGATTATAATGACTTTTTTTGAACAAATCCTTTTATGAAAAAGAGGCTGTCTCTTGTGGGACAGCCTCTTTTTCCAGAAAAGGATCTTGGAGAGTTAGAAATTGTATCCTACTCGTATGCCTACAAATGCCTGGTCATAATCCTTGATGACATTGTATTTAGCTTCAACGCCAACAGAGATTTGCTTGGTAGCATACAGCTCACCCCCCAAACCGATATTCAGACCGAAACGGGTTACGTTATCGTATTTTCCATCCCAAAAGCCTAAGCTGAATCCACCGATGGGATAGAACCCGAACATGTCACTCAGTTCGAATACATAATGTGCATTCAAATCAAACAGAATACCACTGATACCCATGTTTTCAGTGACATAGGTAAAACTGGGAGCCAAACGGGTAGCGTTCGTCAGGTTGTAACGATAGTCCAAACCGATGGTAGCACTTTCGATCTCGAAGCCATAACCCACACTTACTCCTACAGATTGATCTCCCTGTCTCGTTTGTGCAAATGCACCCATGCTGATTACTGCCAGCATCATACCCAAAATAATCTTTTTCATACTTCTCTTAAACATTAGTCATTGTTAGTAATTAGTTTTATTTCACTCGCCTATCATTTTACCTCCAAGCGTTCGCCAGCTGAGCGGACGATGCTGCGGTAGTATTCTTCATCATAGCCGGGGAAGTCGGGCGATACAGGCATACCGTAGGGGCTACGCTTGAACTGACCGTTTTCTTCCTTCTTGACGTTTCCGTCAATATACTTTACAAGCAAGTATTCACCCAGCTTCTTCCAACGGGAGGTGGCGGCATCCGACGTAGTGGTGCTAAACCAGGTCAGGAAACGGAGGGCTTCCTGCGGGTCTTTGGCATACAACTCGCTGGCTGCTTTGTCAATAGCGGGAAGGACTTCCTTATAGCTGTTTTCCAGTTCCTGCTGTACCTTACGGATATCCTGGATCATAAAGCTATACTTGTGGTACGCCATATTAGCAACCCAGTTGTGGATCCAGAAAGCGGATGTCCACGAGAAAGTCAACAAATCACCATTGCCCACACGGTAACATTCAGGTACATCCAATAAGCCACAATAGACGGGAGTGAAGACAGCCATATCGGCATCATCAACGGCAAACCACAGTACGCCACCAACCGGATCAGGTAACCAGCTACGCATTTGCGGAACGATGACGAAGCCGCTCTGCTGTGTAGCAATGGCGCGTTCATTCACATAGGTCTTACCATCTACTTTGAAGTTCATCGGACGCCAACGGTAAGGTACTTTGTACGAGCCGGCACCGGCATCCTGTGTCATATCGAGGTCCGTTCCTTCGTAATGGTCGCGCATGCCATTCTGTACATCTTGTACAGACAGTTTGCGGTCGGGCTTGATATACAGTGGCATAGGTTCTTTCGAAGCATCACCCTTGATCAGGTCGGCGTATTTACTCATCGACTTGTCGTATTTGCTAAAGAACGACCACACACGGGCTTCGCAACCACGGAGTCCACCAAAGTCATAGGGGTTATAAGCTTTCTGGAAGCTGAAATCCTTGTCGCTTCCACTATACAATCCTTTTTCGCGGGCAAAGGAAACTACATCCGCCGCATACAGGCAATTTTCCTTATCGGCAAACGGAATCTGCTGGATACGTGCCTGGTTGGCATGTGCCGATACGCAGTCGTCCGGGATACGGATGGCGACCCATACAGCACCTTTCTTACCTGCTCCTTTTCCGATCAATTCCAGTATCCAGGCTTCGTTCTTATCAGCGATAGAGAATGACTCACCACTGCTGGCATAACCGTAATCTGCTACGAGTGTGGTCATTACCTTAATGGCCTCACGTGCTGATTTAGATCGTTGGAGAGCGATATAGATCAAGCTACCATAATCCATGATACCATTCGGTTCACCTAATATTTCAACTCCTCCCCAGGTACTTTCGGTGATAGCTACCTGATATTCATTCATATTACCAACCACCGAATAGGTCTGTTCCACCTGCGGAATCTGTCCCAGCGGTTTACCTGTATCCCACTCTACCACGTCGAGCATGGCACCTTTAGGCCAGGTGGCTGCCGGCCAACGGTATAGTTCACCATACAACGTATGGGAGTCGGCGGCGTAACTGATCATGACTGATCCGTCGACAGAGGCTTTTTTACCTACCAGAATACCGGTGCAGGCAAATGCTTGTATCCCTGCGGATGCAATGACGGAAGCTAAAATTAATACGACTTTCTTCATATACATTATAGATTAAGCGAATAAAAACAAATATGTAGCTGCTCCGCACAGGTAGCCGGTCAGCGCCAGCAGGGAGAAGCGTTTGAGGTAATACATAAAATCGATCTTCTCGATTCCCATCACCGTCACACCGGTAGCAGATCCGATGATCAGTAAGCTACCACCCGTAACAGCACAGTAGGCAAGGAATGTCCAGAAGCCGCCGTCGGAAACAAAGAACTGCGCATATTCGGACATGCCCGGTACGGCTTCGACCAACGGATACATCCCCATGGTAGCAGCAACCAACGCCACATTATCCACACAAGAGGAAAGGATACCGATAATGAAGCTGATCAGGTATGGTTCATGTATCTGTTTGTCGAGGAAATTAGAAACCAGACCCAAGTGGCCGGATGTTTCCAACGCGCCTACAGCCATCAGGATGCCGAGGAAAAAGAAGATAGTAGACATATCAATGCTCGACAATAATTGGGTGATACGCAGTTTCTGTGATTCTTTTACACCATGCATCTTGCTGTACATCAAGTCCGTATAGAACCAAAGAACGACCAATCCCAACATCACACCCATAAAAGGAGGTAAGCCGGTCAGCATCTGGAACACCGGTACGCCGACAAGCGACAAGATACCGATCCAGAAAATAATCCGGCGCGAACGGTTGGGAATGATTGGCGTCAATTCATCGGGCACTTCCTGGGGCGGATCTTCACGCAACACGGCATCCTTCTTGAAGAGCCAGAAGTTGGCAATGGTCAAGGGGACCAACAGGTTGATCGCCGCCGGAACAAACAGGTGTGATACCTGATGCGCCACAGAGATATTCTTTCCCACCCACAACAGGATCGTAGTAACATCACCGATCGGTGAAAACGAACCGCCGGCATTGGCTGCAATAATCACCATACAAGCATATTTCAGACGGTCGGTACGGTCGGGAACGAGTTTACGCAACACAGCCAGAATCACAATAGCGGCAGCCAGGTTATCGAGCAAAGCCGAAAGGAAGAAAGTGGCAATACTGATATACCACAACAAGCGGCGTTTACGTGAAGTACGGATAAATCCGGTCATCGAACCGAATCCTCCATGTTTGTCCACAATATCCACGATCAACATTGAACACATCACAAAGAACAACGTTTCGGACACGTTCCCCAGATGGTATATGATGTAACGGTCGGTAATGAAGGAGACAAATTGGTCTTTCAAAGGTAGGTTTACCATATTCGGATTCCGTTCCAGGAAAGTGGCAAACAAGGGATTCCCATGCTCTACCAGCAGATCGTATGCATCCAGCATAAGAACCAACCACATGGAAATAGCCATGAAAAGGGCGACAGCAGCTTTGTTTATTTTTATCTTGTCTTCCAGTGCGATAGCCAGAATACCAAGTACAAAAATAACAGGCATTAAAATAAACATATATACTCTATAATTAATTAATAATGCCGCAAAAATACGATAAATGAACGGATTCCCCCTGCTTTTTCTAAAAAAAGCTTATCATGCGTAGAAGATAAGGATCAGCAACTGCGCCGTAAGTACACGAAGGAACATGGTGATGGGATATACAGTGGCGTATCCGACTGCCGGAGCATCATTACCTGCCGTCATATTTGAATAAGCCAGCGCAGGGGGGTCAGTAGTACTACCGGCCATAAGCCCCATCAGGGTGAAGTAATTTATTTTGAGGAAGTAACGACCAATGCAACCGATGATCAGCAACGGAACCACTGTAATCGCGAAGCCATATCCGATCCAGGCAAAACCTCCCTTATTGACAATCGTATCGACAAATCCTTCTCCTGCACCGAGACCGACACAAGCAAGGAAGAGGGCAATACCTATTTCGCGCAACATCAGGTTGGCACTTTGCGTCGTATACGTAATTAATTTATAGCGATAACCGAAACGGCTGATCAGGATAGCTACCACCAACGGACCTCCGGCCAATCCTAACTTAACAGGCTGAGGAATACCGGGGAAGGCGATGGGAATACTTCCCAAGAGGATACCTAATCCTATACCGACAAAGAGGGTGATCAGATTGGGCTCGTCAAGGTGCTTCATGGAGTTACCCAATAATTCTCCCACTTTGTTGACTGCTACTTCGCTGCCGACTACCGTCAAACGGTCGCCCACTTGAATCATCAATCCGCGGGAAGCAACCAGATCCACACCAGAACGGTTGACCCGGGTCACATTGACACCGTGGAGGTTACGCAATTGCAAATCGCCGAGACGCTTGCCGTTTAGTTGATGCTTGGTGACAGTGATACGGCGGCTCACCAACTGGCTGTCAGCAGGTATCCACTGTTTGCGATCCATCTGTATCTCTTGCCCGACGAAGGTTTTGATAGTTTCGGCATCATCATCGGTCGTAATCACAAATATTTTGTCATCGGGACTCAGGATGGTGGCCCCCGAAGCTATCTCGACACGGTTCGTATTGTTATACATGATACGCGAGATCACATATTCACGATGTTTCAACAGTTCGGAAAGTTGTGCAATAGTTTTACCAAAAACAGCGGGGTTCTTTACCAGCAAGGAGATCGGTCGGGCGCCATGCGTCTGTTTTTCTTCTTCAGCCGTAATTTGCTCATTTTCTTTTTGCAGATTCACTCTGAATACAAAACGAACAAACAACATGGAGAGGATAATACCTACAACACCAAGCGGATAAGCCACGGCATAGCCCAGAGCAATCGTTTCGTCTGAACTACCAAACAAATCGTGATAAGCTTGCTGGGCAGCGCCCAGTCCCGGTGTATTGGTTACGGCTCCCGACATTACACCGACCATGGTCGACATCGGTAGTCCGGTAACAAAATGAATAATAACCGTAATCGCTCCCCCCAGGAATACAACCGAGCATGCCAACAGGTTTAGTGTGATACCTCCCTGCTTGAAAGAAGAGAAAAACCCCGGCCCCACCTGCATCCCCACAGAGAAGACAAACAGGATCAAACCAAATTCCTTGAAAAAGTGATTCACTTCCGGATGGATCACAAAACCAAAATGCGAAAGCAGAATACCAACAAACAGTATAAAGGTCATCCCCAGCGATACGCCAAAGATTTTAATTTTGCCTAACTGAATACCGGCAGCGATAGTTACTGACAGTACAAGCAGGGAATGTCCGATACCCTTTCCCCATAATAATTCATAAATCCATTCCATAGTGAAAAACGATATTTACTTTTTGCCTGACAGCTTATTTCTTAAAATAGAATAACAAGCTATCGAAATCGGCGGCGAAGGTAGCCATTATTCCCCAAAGACGAGTCGTTATGAGGCAGATTTTGTCTAAATAACGATACAATCTAAATAAAAGATGTATTTTTGAAGGGCTGAAAAGCATGGATAGATTTCGTATAACACTTAAATACTTAAAAAGACATGAGAAATAACATTTTTGAGCTGACAACAGTAGAGTTAAAAGGAATAGCTAACAGTCTTCAGGGGAAAATCGAAGAAGGATTGAAAAAAGACGGAATGGAGATTTCGGATATTCCTACCCATATCCACCCGAAGAAAGAGATCACTGACGGTAAAGTACTGGTACTTGACTGGGGTGGCACTAATTTCAGAGCCGCTGTTGTTGAATTTAAAAACGGAAAACCGGCTATTATCGAAGGTCCGCGGAAGAAAATGCTTTCAGCAGCTACCACTGCCGGATTCAAACGCGAAGACTTATTCCGTGAAATGGCCGCTGTGATCCGTGAACTGAAAACGCTGACCGATCCGGAAACCCGCGTAGGTTACTGTTTCTCATATCCCGCCGCTTCCCGCCTGAATGGTGATGCCATCCTGCTCCGTTGGACAAAAGGAATCAACATCCCCGATATGATTGGAGAGCCTGTGGGAGAACCTTTCCTCAAATATTTGAATTCATACAAAGGAATCGAGACACAGTTTACGGAAGTAAAAGTAATTAATGATACCGTTGCCTGCCTGTTCGCCGGATTGAGCGAAACCGGATATGACTCGTATATGGGTCTGATCGTAGGAACAGGTACCAACATGGCCAGTTTGATGCGTCTGGACAAGATTGAAAAACTGAATAACAAAGATACAGGCCTGATCCCCGTTAACCTGGAATCAGGTAACTTCCAACCTCCGTACCTGACAGTGGTGGACGGCCTGGTAGATGCTATGTCAAACAACAAAGGACAGCAACGCTTTGAAAAAGCCATCTCCGGCGGTTACCTGGGTGAAATCTTCAAGGTTGTGTTTATGAATGAAAAGATCAAGTACAACTTCAACGGCGAAGACTTGTCTAACATGATCAACAAACCCGAAGAACATCCGGAAGAACAAGTCTGTGCCGCACAGTGTATCTACGACCGTTCGGCTAAATTGGTGGCCGCCTCATTGGCGGGTCTCGTACAGGTGATTGTAGCTCAAGACCCGACGACAAAGAAAATCTGTCTGGCTGCCGATGGTAGCGTGTTCTGGGGAAAAGACAAAAACAACGGAACGTACTACAAAGACCTCGTTGAAACTGAACTGAAGGCATTGCTGCCCGAAAGCGTTAGCGTAACGATCATCAACGAAATGACAGATCCCAACCTGATCGGTTCAGCCATTGCTGCATTAAGCTAAGTCGCTGGTATAGATATTAAAAGAGCCTTAAAGTCACTCAGTACTTTAAGGCTCTTTTCTAATCAAATATGAACCTATTACATTACAGTTGAAGCGCACCGGTCAGCTCCGTCACAGAACGGAAACCATGCTTATCGCAATAGGTATCCAGACCGTCGATGATCTTTTCTGAAGCGGCCGGATCAATAAAATTATAGGTACCCACCTGGATAGCCGTAGCGCCGGCAAGCATAAACTCAACCGCATCTTTCCAGTTGGAGATACCGCCGAGTCCGATAATGGGTATCTTTACTGCTTTATATGTTTGCCATACCATCCTGAGGGCTACGGGTTTAACTGCCGGACCGGAAAGACCTCCCGTAACGGTTGAAAGTACCGGTTTCCGTTTCTCCGCATCAATGGCCATGCCCAGCAGCGTGTTGATCAGGGATACGCTATCGGCACCTTCAGCTTCAACAGCACGGGCGATCTCAGTCACATCAGTCACATTAGGCGACAGTTTCACCATCAAGTGGCGGGGAAAAACCTTACGTACTTCCTTTACTACTTCAGCCGCTCCACCACAGGTAACGCCAAATGCCATACCGCCTTCCTTTACATTCGGGCAGGAAATATTCAACTCGATAGCTGGGATATTAGTCAGCGATGCGATCTTTTCAGCGCATGCCACATAAGCTTCAATCGTTGACCCACTGACATTTACAATAATATTCGTGTCTAAATCTTTAATTTCCGGATAGATATTTTCAGCGAAATATTCAGCCCCTTTATTCTGTAAACCGACAGCATTCAACATGCCGGCAGGGGTCTCGGCCATACGGGGATAGTTATTTCCCTCGCGAGCTTCGAAGGTAGTACCTTTCACGATAATAGCCCCCAGGCGCTCAATATCCATAAAGTCTGCATATTCAAGCCCGTATCCAAACGTGCCTGAAGCAGTCATTACCGGATTCTTTATTTTTAAATTTCCAATTTGTATGTTTAGATCAGCCATGACAGTTTCTTTATATTAAATATGGGACCTTCAGTACACACACACACATTATGACCATCATTCAACTTCTCCACGCAACACAGACAAGCGCCTATGCCACAAGCCATTGTATTCTCTAACGAAACTTCACATTCAGTTGTTGTTTGTGTGGCATATTTGGCAACAGCCATCATCATGGGTTTCGGGCCACAGGTATAGATCTGGTCGAAATAGGTAGATTTCAGGATAGAGTGATTGGTTACATAACCTCTTTCACCGGCTGAACCATCTTCTGTCGTCGTATAGACGGTACCGATTTTAGAGAAATCGTCCAACTGAAGCAGATCATCGGCAGAACGGGCACCGAGAAGGAAAATAGGCGAAAATCCCGATTTTTTCAGGCATTCACCCAGATAAAGCATCGGAGCTGTACCCACACCGCCACCGATCAGCAGTAGTTTGCTATTTACTGACTCCCTTTCCGGCATGGTGAAGCTATTTCCCAGCGGTAGCATGACATTAACAACATCACCAACACGCCAGGTAGCCATTTTTCGGGTACCGTCTCCAATTAATTGGATCAGGAGCCATAGTTCATTAGCTGCTTTATCCACATAATTAATGGAGATGGGGCGACGCAAAAAAGTAGTGGGAGAATTATCAATAAGAACCTCTACAAACTGTCCCGGCAACATATCCGGTAAAATTTCATCAGTAGTCAGTTTGAGTAGGCAGTAATTTGCATGAAGACGGATATTCTCCGTTACCTTCATGTCCAGCATGTATTTCTTCATATAAATGATACAATTTGGATACAAAGATACGGGATTTAGCCGTATGAAAAGACAGATTACTTGTTTTTGTCTAAAACAAACGTATCGTAGGTATTGTCTGAATAGAAAACCATTATTTTAGTAATTGTTTTAGCAGGCTTCTCCTGCATGACAACTTTCTCAATCACAGTTGGTTTCGCTTCATTTATAGGTGCCTTTGAAGCCATTTCCCGGCGATATTCGGGAGTTGCCGGACTCTCGGTCGCAAATAAAGACGGATTTTCGAATAAACCAGGCTCTTTACGAACGTCTTGCTTCAACATTTCACCTTTACCAAACAATAACCAGTCGGAATCGATATGCGGGAAACGTTCCAGTACCTTAGATATCACATCCAAGCTTGGATTGTTTCTACCGGATATGATATGCGACATTGCTGCTCGCTGAATGCCTATGGTTTCAGCAAACCGTGAAGGACTCATGCCTTCATGTTCCATAATACGAATGACCCGGTCTTTCATAAGATAATATGCAATTAAATAGATAAATATATACTGCCAATCTGTCTGTTTACAAGTTATTTTTGTTTCACCCTGTTTACGTTACAAATATAACAAAAAGTTTTCATATGTGCAATTTATCTTTATAAACTCACCAACGAAACAATGTTATTTATGTTTACAATTGAGGGGTTTACATTTGTTCTACACATCTAAACAAGTAAGATATCAGGTATAACTAAAACTTCTTTTATTTTAGTTATAACACAAGTAATCATGCCATTATATAATGGAAATCACTGTATAAACAAGGTTATTTAGCCTTATTATACAAATGTTTCTTAGATAATTGACCTTTAACCTTCGATTTTAGGCATATCGAACTGAGTATAGGGTACATAAGCCTAAAATAAATTGTATATAATGTATACCTTACTTATGTTTGTTATTTTAGTAACAAGTATACCGATGTATATGTAACAGCATCTTTAGGTGATGAGACATATGTATACTATACATAAATACATGAACACCACGCAGTGATATATTTGTAAACATCTAATCCGTTTACTATGGTAAACAGACTATATGTACACATATCTACCAAAAAGACAAAATGACAGACTTGTAAACCGTACATCATTATACAGAAAGAAGAAGAGCCTATCTAAACGGCTCTATTTGCGAAAAATCATGGACGGTTGCCCGATTGATTAATTTCATAGCCATATGGGAGGCTAAAAATTGCGCTAAGTAGTTGTAATACAAACAAAAAAGTCCCTTTTCGGGAGAAGGATTTACACCTTATCCAGCGAAAAAAGGATAAAAAACCTGTTTAGACAGGAAAAGACAACAAAAATCAGTGAAGCATCTTATAGAGAAGTTCTTTTAGCAGATCCCCTTCATCGGCCGAAGAGTTACCGACCCCTTTAGACCGGGCATCCGTATTCCGGATATCGCCAACCAAGTTGAAAACTTTCATAGCAGAAAAATTTCGCAGTCCCGTCATATAGTCTTTCGCCTGGAAGGAACCACGCAGTCCCAAAGCTTGCATGATTCCATTTTCGGATCGGTCTTTCGAATAATAGCATATAAGCAGATTAGAAAAATAATTGAACAGAATGGGCAATGTCATCTGTATCGGATTATTTTTCGGATTTTTGGCAAAATAATGGGCAATCTGATTTGCCTTCAGTACATCCTTAGCCGCAATCGCCTTAATCAGTTCAAAACTGTTGAACTCTTTGCTTATACCGATATTTTCTTCGATCAACTCAGGGGTAATCCGTTTCGGTCCGCCTACGGGGAGCAAAAGCGATAACTTTTCCAATTCCTTAGCCAGGCGACTCAGGTCGTTACCGAGGAAATCGGTCAACATCTGGGCGGCTTTCGGGTCAATAGTTATCGCCTGCTGCTGGAGCATTGAAGTGATAAAGCCAGCCATCCGATAATCGGGAATCTTTTTGGCATCGAAGAGGACGCCATTCGCTTCAACGGCTGAAGCCAGACTTTTTCGACGATCCAGTGCTTTATACTTGTGGTTAATTACAAGTATGGTCGATTTCAGCGGATTCTTTACATAATTTGTCAGCAGATCTAAATCACGCACGAGTTGTGCTTCACGGACCACCACCAATTGATATTCCGACATCATCGGAAAACGGCGGGCGGCATTGACAATCTTCGCCCCATCAGTATCGGCGCCATAAAGAATAACCTGGTTGAAGTCGCGTTCAGAATCATCCACCACCTGCTTAATCAGCAGATCCGTGATCTGATCCATAAAGAAAGGCTCATCGCCCATCAATACATAAACCGGACTGAACTTGCGCGCCTGAATATCGCGACAGATTTCTTCGAAGGTATATTCTTTTTTCGCCATGGTTTATTTCGTTACCAGCTAAAGCGTATGTGTTGGATGGTTTTCTTCTCGTCGATCATTTGCATCAAGGCTTCTATGCCGAGCATAACATGTTCATTTACAAACTGCTGTGTCACTTTTCTGTCGCTTTCATCTGTCTTTATTCCGTCTTCTTCAAGCGGTTTGTCGGAGACCATCAACAGAGCACCGGTCGGTATTTTGTTAGCAAAGCCGGCTGTCAGCAATGTGGCCGTTTCCATATCGATAGCTGTGGCATGCGTCTTGGCTAGATAGTCTTTGAACGCCACATCATATTCCCAGATACGCCGGTTGGTGGTATAGATCGTACCCGTCCAATAGTCGTGCCCATAGTCGCGGATCGCCGACGAAATAGCACGCAACATTGAGAACGCTGGCAGCGACGGCACTTCGGGCGGCAGGTATTCGTTCGACGTACCTTCACCCCGGATAGCAGCGATCGGCAGCACGTAATCACCCAATGAATTAGCCTTCTTCAGTCCACCGCATTTACCGAGGAATAATACCCCCTTCGGCTTGATGGCCGACAGCAGGTCCATGATCGTTCCCGCATTTGCGCTTCCCATACCGAAGTTGATGATGGTGATATCTTGGGTCGAGGCATTCGGCATATTATTTTTCAATCCTAGGATAGGCACATTGAAGTGATCTGCAAATATTTCGACGTATTTCGAGAAGTTTGTCAGTAGTATATAACGGGTAAAATCCTCCAGTTTCCGCTCGGTATACCGGGGGAGCCAATTCTCAACGATTTCTTGTTTTGTCTTCATAAATGACTACCTTTGAACGACAATTATATGCAAATATACATAAATGCTCGCATTAAACCTGCCAACATTCGTTGCTAAAGTAACAACAAAAGACGGAAAACAGTTCATCTTCGATCCGCTTCGTACCCGTTATGTAGCGCTCACGCCCGAGGAATGGGTACGCCAGCACTTCGTCAACTTCCTGCTGACGGAGAAAGATTATCCGCAAAACCTGGTTGGCAATGAAGTCTCCATTCGACTGAATAACACACATAAGCGTTGTGATACAGTAGTTTACGACCGTTACCTCTCCCCGCTTGCCATTATCGAATACAAAGCACCATCGGTTGTGATCACCGCTGCAACCTTCGACCAGATCGTCCGTTACAACATGGTGCTACAAGTGAGGTACCTTTTAGTGAGCAACGGACTCTCCCATTATTGTTGTCGTATTGATTATGAAACCCAGACGTACGCCTTCCTGAAAGACATTCCGTCGTACCCCGAATTATAACATCAATCCCCAATGCATCGATAGTTGGCAAATTGGAGATAAAAGATTGATACATTGCGTATTAATATTTATGGGATAGAGGCATCCACTGCTATCACCAGATAGGTGAACAACGCCTGCCAGTTGATCGCTATTTCATTTGAGGCATATGAGGCTTCCACATCCGCATAACACTCGTCCGGAATATCCGACGGATACTCGCACTTGTCCTGCTTGCCGGGATTGGAGCCGCCAATCAGGAAACCGGGCAGCGGCTCCACAATCTCATCCGTAGCCGAGAGGCGGTGATGCGGATACATCGGGCTCTTCGTGCCGAAACCAGTCACATAACAATACCCCGTTGCATTACGCCCGAGCACATAATCCAGATTGTGGATGGCGGCTTCGAGGTACTTTTTATCTTGTGTCAGTTTATAGGCATGGAGGAAACCCATCCCCTGGTTGGAAGCGCCATCGGAGTTACATCCCCAAAAGAAGTCCTTCGCCACACGTCCATAAGGCGCATTGTATGAGGAATTTGCATAATCCACAAGACAACTGTCAGTATAGGCAATTAGTTGTGTACGCATCTCGTCGGCTAACTCCTTGTCTTTCACTTTGTCGGCATAGCGGATCAGCGTGAGGTTACCTAGCCCATAGACTCGTCCCCAAACGGGATTCACATAAGCCGACGGTTTGAATCGCTTGAGTGTTTCGAGATAGACCTGGTCGCCGGTGGTGACATACAGTTCGGAAGCAGCCCAAAAGAATTCATCGCTGGCGTTACGGTCACCATATTCGCCGGTGGAGATATCCGGATCATACTTCTCATTCATCACTCTTTGGCTGTATAGGACATCGGGATTGGCCATCGCCCATCTGAAAGCATCCTTGGCCGCTTGCAGCATATTTTTGGATACACCCGGGAAGTTTGCGTAATAATTGGCATAGATGCGGGAAGCCTGTGCCATGGTAGCAGCAAAATCCAATGTGGCAGTCACCGACTTCGCCACCACATAGCGTTGTTGCTTACATTCGGTAGGTTTGATAAACGCCTCGAACTTCGGGGTAGTTAGCTTATGATACACACCGCCATCCTCCGGATCCTGCATTGTCAGCATCCATGAAAGATTCCAGTAGGCTTCGTTCAACAGGTCGGGAACACCATTTCCTGTCTCAGGGATATGCGTGGAAAAATGCTTCACATACCCAGGATAGTCTTCATATAATGAAAGTAATACGCTCACCGTAAAACCTGAATTTACAATGTATTTATTATAATCTCCGGCATCATACCAGCCCTTGGGCGAAGATATAGTCTTACCTTCCGGACGATCGGCGGATGCAGCCGAAGGATGGATCTTCACATACTCGTCCGAGTGTCCGGCGGGACGATTCCACTTACCAGCATACTTTTCCTCGATCGGCATCCCCATCCGCTGGTAATAAAAGGCCTTCAGTGCGGCTGTTGCCACATCGCGCATGGCATGTTCGCGAATATGGAAAGGAGCCGATTTACCGATACCCGGTACTTCTAGTACATATTCCCCGGGATTCGTTAACTCACTAAAAGACAAAACAGTAGTCGGTTTGCCGGAGATAGCTGACGAACGAGCTTCCGACAATTGACCTGTCCACACAACCTTACCCGAAGTAAGGTCGCGGACACTAAATGTACCCACCGTCGTGGGTTCGCCCATAACGACTGCCGTTTTTACTTCCGAAGGATAAAACCCCAGTTGATTGAACCTGATT
The DNA here is from genome assembly GCA_031555145.1 of Tannerellaceae bacterium. Lineage (GTDB taxonomy): Bacteria > Bacteroidota > Bacteroidia > Bacteroidales > Tannerellaceae > JAJDIA01. Next base: position 66,422 of record JAVBUR010000061.1, read on the forward strand.
TGGTCGGTTTGTTCCAAACGTTGCCCACAGGATGTAGCAATCATTCCTGCACAAATAGCAACTCCCGCAACCAGCCAGCCCATACGTTCTATTGGCCAGCCAAAATTAAAGCGCGTTTTACTCATGACATGATGTGGTTCTATATCATGACAAAAATAGCAATAACTTTGAATCAGGTCAAGTAAAAACAGGAAGGATTACATACTTAATACTTGAAATCAGTATTATACTTATCTACCGCCTGCAATGGATATTTTTTGGCATAAAAGACAGTTGTATCCGCTTTACGTATTGTGTCTGAGGTGTTTGAATGAAGGACGTTTACGCTTTTCTTCACTACACTCTTTGCTTTATCATCATCAACAAACATCGAATAACATAAAAGCACAGCAAAAAATGAGATAATTAAAGGTTTCATAAGCTCGGTTTAATTTTGACAATATACTGGAAAGATGAAAACGCCCGCCGGAATGCTGCATAGGTACCGTAAATTATATGTTTTTTAACAGTGTTTCACATCATAACACCCATAGTAGGCTTTGACATCCGCATAATTAAACGCAAAAGGACCCGCTGTAGTATATACGCTTTCTATATTTTACGAAAAAATTCAAGTTCAAGCAATGTACAAGGCGAGGAACGTAACATACAGGGAAACAAATTTCAGCAAACAAAGGAAAAGGGTGGCTCCTTTTGAGAACCACCCTTCCTTCTATATACTTAGGTTTGTAATTACGCACCAAAGTCGTCAAAATGTAACATTTCGCGGGGTACGCCGAGACTGTCGAGCATACCTTCCACGGCTTTCGCCATCGGGCCGGGACCACACATGTAGTATTCGATATCTTCCGGAGCATCGTGATCTTTGAGATAATGTTCGTAGATCACGTTGTGGATGAATCCTACATAGCCTGTCCAGTTGTCTTCCGGACGCGGTTCGGAGAGGGCGATATTGAACGTGAAGTTCGGGAATTCCTTTTCGATGGCACGGAAGTCTTCTTCGTAGAAGATTTCGTTCTTCGAACGGGCACCATACCAGTAGGTGATCTTGCGATCGCTTTCTTTCACCGTATTGAAGAGGTGTAACAGGTGCGAACGCAGTGGAGCCATACCGGCACCACCACCAATATAAAGCATTTCACGTTTGGTATCCTGGATGAAGAAGTCGCCATAAGGACCAGACATCATTACCTTGTCGCCCGGTTTGAGGTTGAAGATATATGATGAACCGAGACCCGGCTTGATACCAGCTTTCCAACCGCCTGTAGCGCGATCGAAAGGCGGGGTAGCGATACGTACGTTCAGGGTGATAATGTTTCCTTCGGCAGGATAGTTGGCCATAGAGTATGCACGAACGGTCGGTTCGTCGTTCTTGCAAGCCAGATCCCACATCTTGAACTTATCCCACTCGGCACGGAAACGGTCTTCGACAGCAAATTCAGTGAATTTGAGATCAAATTTCGGAATGTTGATCTGCGAATAGCTACCTGGCTTGAAGTCCATCTTCTCGCCTTCGGGCAGACGCACGGTGAATTCCTTGATGAAGGAAGCCACGGTCTTGTTTGAAACCACGGTACACTCCCACTCTTTCACGCCGAATACTTCTTCGGGCACGATCACCTCCATATCTTCCTTCACCTTCGTCTGGCAACCCAGACGCCAGTTGTCTTTGATCTGCTTGCGGGAGAAGAATCCTACTTCAGTGGGCAGGATATTCCCGCCACCTTCAGGGATCTGGCAACGGCACTGGCCGCAGCTACCACCTCCACCACAGGCTGAAGAAAGGAAGATGCCCTGGCTCTGGAGCGTACCGAGTACGGTTCCGCCCATCGGCACTTCGAATTCCTTTTCGCCGTTTACCGTCATTTTAATATTACCCGAAGGGATCAATTTGGCTTTTGCCACCAACAGGGCAACAACCAGAATCAGCGTTATCAAGAGAAAGATAACAGCTCCGGCTATCATTGTAAGTTGACCTGACATTAATATAATCATCTCTCTATTATTTGTTTACGCGTTAATACTTAGATTTTTAATCCGGAGAAGCACATGAAGCCAATTCCCATCAAACCAGTGATGATGAATGTGATACCCAACCCTTTCAGCGGTTTGGGAATATCCGAATAAGCCAGTTTCTCACGGATAGCAGCCATACCTACGATAGCGAGCAACCAGCCGATACCGGAACCAAGTCCGTAAACAGTGGCTACGCCTACGTTGGAGAAGGCTTTCTGCTGCATAAACAAAGATCCCCCAAGGATGGCACAGTTTACAGCGATCAGCGGCAAAAAGATCCCCAGGGAAGCATAGAGGGCCGGTGCGAACTTTTCAACCACCATTTCCACCAACTGTGTGAAGGACGCGATGATGGCGATAAAGATCAACAGGGCAAGGAAGCTCAGGTTTACTTCCGCAAATTGCGGGCCGAGCCAGGTGAGCGCTCCTTCTTTCAATACATAGTTTTCGAGCATATAGTTGATCGGCAACGTACATACGAGGATGAACGTTACGGCGATACCCAGACCTAATGCGGTCTTCACATTCTTGGAAACAGCCAGGAAAGAACACATACCGAGATAGTATGCGAAAATCATGTTGTCAACAAAAATCGAGCGTACGAATGTGCTTAATAATTCTTCCATTTTTCTTCGTTACTTTGTTGATTCGACATTACTTTTCCTGTAAATCCTTATTCCTTGAACGGTGTACCCAGATAATGGCGGCTACAACGATCAATGCCATAGGCGGCAGGATCATCAAACCGTTGTTCACATATCCGAAGTCATAAACTGCCTGCGGAATCACTTGAATACCCAACAGCGTGCCCGATCCGAGCAGTTCGCGGAAGAAACCGACGATCACCAGGATAATACCATATCCCAGTCCGTTGCCGATCCCATCGAGGAATGATTCCCACGGCCCGTTACCCAACGCAAACGCTTCGAGACGTCCCATCAGGATACAGTTTGTAATGATCAACCCGACGAATACGGAAAGCTGCTTGTTCACATCGTATGCAAACGCTTTCAAGACCTCACTTACAATCGTTACCAACGCTGCTACTACCACCAACTGTACGATAATACGGATACGGTTCGGAATAGTATTGCGTAATAACGAAATAATGACATTGGCAAAAGCCACAACGGCTGTTACCGACAGACCCATCACGATGGAGGGTTCCAGTTTGGATGTTACGGCCAGTGCCGAACAAATACCGAGCATCTGTATGATCACCGGATTGTTCTTGCTCAACGGCCCAACCAATATCTCTTTATTTTTTGCTGATAATAATCCCATGTTCTTACTGATTTTGAGCGGTTAAAAACTGAACATATCCATGCAGACTGCTGTAAATCATCTGGTCTACACCGTTACTGGTGATCGTGCCGCCTGAGATACCGTCCACATAGTCCTGTCCGATAGCACTCTTACCCGGTTTCACGACCGCAATGGATTTGAATTCATTGTTCATGAATATCTTCTTACCCACAAATTGATGACTGAATGCCGACGTTACGATTTCTGCACCCAACCCCGGTGTTTCACCCTGATGGCTGAAGTCGGCACCGTATACGGTATTCTTATCGTCGTTCACAGATATATATCCCCACAGCGGGCCCCAGAGACCGGCGCCGCGCATAGCCATGATATATTTGGTCTGACCATCTACTGTTGCGACAAACACCGGATATTGTTTCTGTGCAAACGATTTGACAACATCAGCAGCAAAGGCATCGCCTTCCACCTTCTGACCTTTATCATCCACAAGGAAAGCATCTTTGATCAATTCACTATATTTCCCTTCTGCTTCATCCGGAGTTACATTCACATTGATCGAACGGAGGATCTGCTGGCGTTTGTCGTTCTCCTCGTTCTTCTTCTGAAAGCTCCGCAAAGACTCTGAAGTAAATGCCAGTACTACCGCCACCAGTACAACCATGACTGAGGCGTAGACTACGGTATATACGTTACTATCTCTATTCATAATTCTTACTATTTATAAAGTTACTTCACAGCTCTTTTCAAACGACGTTGGATGTTGCCTTCCACAACATAGTAGTCGATCAGCGGAGCAAATACGTTCATCAACAGGATAGCAAGCATCATGCCTTCGGGATAGCCCGGGTTCAATGCGCGGATAATGATAGCCATAGCACCGACCAGGAAACCATAGATCCATTTACCCGTTTCGGTACGAGCCGAAGTAACCGGGTCGGTAGCCATAAAGACAGCACCAAAGGCAAATCCACCGAGGAACAGGTGGTCGATCGGCGATACGGTCATAACTACCGTGGTTCCGATCAGGTTGAAGATACCGGCAAATACGGCACCACCAACAAATACAGACAGCATTGTCTTCCAGCTTGCCACACCTGCGTAGATCAGCACAACAGCACCCAGCAGGATAGCCAGTACGGAGGTTTCACCGATAGAGCCTGGAATGAGTCCGAGGAACATATCCCATGTGCTGAGCGGATTACCCAGTACGTCTACCGTCTGGAACGAGCCGATCAGGTCTTTCGAAGCGATACCGATCTGTCCCAGCGGTGTAGCGCCTGAATAGGCATCTACTACCTGGCCGGCACCGATACCGAATGTATCAGCCGTACGCACAAACACAGAGTCGCCCGACATAGCTGCCGGATAGGCGAAGAACAGGAACGCACGCGTTACCAACGCCACATTAAATATATTATATCCGGTACCACCGAATACTTCTTTGGCAAACACAACAGCAAATGCGGTAGCTACAGCGATCATCCACAGCGGCGTGTCGATAGGCACGATCATCGGGATCAACATACCGGACACCAGGAAACCTTCCTGGATTTCTTCATTCTTGTACTGTGCTACAATAAATTCAATACCTAACCCTACGACATAGGAGACAACGATTTTAGGCAACACAGCCAGGAAACCGTAGATGAATGTCATCCAAAATCCCGGATTGGCACCAATCGCCAGATTATGCTGATAGCCGGTATTGTACATACCGAAAAGCAAAGCCGGCACCAGAGCAAGGATCACAACGGTCATTGTCCGCTTTGAATCCACACTGTCATGAATATGCACGCCTGATTTCGACGTAGTGCTCGGAACAAACATAAATGTCTCGAACCCGTCGAACACAGAACGGAACATCGCCAGCTTACCCCCTTCTTCGAAGTTGGGTTTAATCTTGTCGAGATAATTCCTTAACGCTTTCAATGTATTCTAATTTTAATGTGTTATTAATTCATTTCCTTATAAAGCAGATCCA
>JAVBUR010000001.1:0-33643 GCA_031555145.1 Tannerellaceae bacterium
TTGGATGCGTGACAGATACCCGTGACAGATCCGTTTTCAGGACAATTTGCTGTCACATCTGTCACACGGGGCATCAAAAGAAAGACGATGGTGCCGTAAGAGTTTCAGTAGGATGAAACTTTCAGTTTCATAGGGTGAAACTCCGAGTTCCAAACGGTGAAACAGACAGTTTCAATAGGTGAAACAAACAGTTTCAATAGGTGAAACAAACAGTTTCATCCTAATGAAACTATTGCTGGTAGCCGTGTCGTTGCAAAATAGCTTCAGATTCGGCCAAATGTGAAGACAGTGATCACATCACCGGGAAAGGCATACTCGGCTGCTTTCCCGATTGTCCGGAAGGGGTGGTTTTCACTGCCGGTATTCGCATCATTCCCTTTGATGGAAACATGGTATTCTTTTGCTTGTATTGCAGCGTTGCACAGAAAGAGGAGTACCAGTAGCGTTTGTTTTACTTTCATGGTATTATGATTGATTATATGGGTATATAATTACTTCTTGCATGCCGGAAACAGACCGTGCTACTTCTTCACGAACGTCAAACAGGCGCCTCCTCCGGGGGCTACAGTCAACGTCAGGTGGTCTTTAGAGGTTACCTGTTTTCGGGAAACCTTTACCTTTTCACGGTTTGTCAGGAAATGGGCGTCATCTCCATCCTCAACGACTGTGACATCATACAACCCTTCTTCCAGAAACGAGAGGGGGAGATCGATCGTACGGCCGGACTCGTTGGTGGCAGCGGCAACCAGGTAGGTGTCGGCTGTCTGTCTCATCATGACAATGTATTCACCTATTTCACCGGCTAAGGTGCGGCTTTCTTTCCAGGGCATTTGCTGGGCAGACAGAAAATCAAGCAGGTCGGGATATTTCCGGTAATACTCCGGGATATCAGGCAGGATTGTTGCACCGGAGAAGACGATCAATGTGCGGGCGGCTTCAGACACCACGGTAGAGGGTACGGGTTGGTTTTCATCGACACGAGTGGTATTTCCCTGGCGGAGATCGAACATACCGTTATTCATGTCTATGGGGCCGGCCACCATATTAACAAAGACGGTGGTGCAGAAGGTGGTCGGGGTAAATACACGATGGGCATCCAGCTGGGCATGGCAGAATTCCCTTGTGACAGCATTCGGCCAGGTACGCATCTGTCCGTAAGGATGCACCGGATTGTCATGATAATCGACCAACAGATGGTTTTCTGCACAAAGCCTTGTTATTTTTTGTGTCCACAGGTTCTTCTCTTCCATAGTGCCACGCATGAAACCGTATTTCACGCCGGCAGCTCCCCAGTCGCCATATTGCTTCAGGGTTTCTTCTATAGGAAATTGGCGGCCTCCTACGTCGTTCAGGTATAACCAGATGCCTATGCCTTTTTCTTTGCCGTATGTAAGCAGACGTTGTACGTCTTTGGCCTTTTCCCCCTTTGTCGGATCGGAGTCTGAGGCAAATTCGGGGCCGTACCAGTTGGCATCTAAAACCAGGTATTTAAAACCTTGTTCGGCGGCAAAATCGACCATCTTTATCCAGGATGGGTAGGTCATTGAATAGGCAAAACCATCGTAGACAGCGCCATCGATACGCCAGTCCCAGACGGCAACACCGGGACGCACCCACGAGAAATCGGTCACCGGATCGGGATTCAGAAGTTCGATCAGGTGGCTATCGACCAGGACACCGGGAGTCTTACCGGCCATTACTACCCGCCAGGCGGAAGTATACCCACCCTTCAGTTGTCCAAAGACTCCAGGCGAAGAGGCGACGGTGAAGGAGTGTTCACCCTGGCGGGAGGCTAAACGCAACGGGTCACCTTCCATCAAACAGGCTTCGTGTATATGCAGGAACAGGCTGTCGGTGAATTGTAGTGTAACGTTGGACGGACGGGTTTCGTCGACTTCACTTAATTGAACAGGGCCATAGTTCGGATATTCGCCATTGTAGAACCAGGCGGTGGGATCAGTAGGATAATTGAATTGCGTCAGTTCGCCTGTAGCAGGCTCATCACGACCTTCAGGTATAAGGTAACGGAAAGCTAAGCCGTCGTTGTAGAGGCGAAATTCTACAGTCAGCCGATGGATCCCCGATTGGGCGATTCCATCTTCTAAAGAGAGAGTTAGTTGGTTGTATTGATCAGGAACGACAGCTCTTTTTCCCCATACGGGACGCCATTCGCCCCTGATGCTTGTGTGTGCATCGTTTGCTATCTTCCATTCCAGGGCAGGCAGTTCTTTACCATTTTCTAACTGGTAGCCGAGGCGGGAAGAATCGATGACTATCCGGTGGTCCATAAAGAGACGATACATCAAACGTCCGTCTGCGGCTTGCAGGACTTCGATGGAGAGTTCTTTATCCGGGGAGGTGAGTTTGTAGGAGTGGTTGGTGGTACATGCAACCAAACAAATGGTCAATGCAAGAAGCATTCCGATAGACTTATGTTTCCTCATGGTAGTATGTTATTTCAGATTACTTCACAAAGTTAGTCATTTCCGGGCTATTTATACCGCAGGAAAACATCTTTGAAAGAATGATGATGATTAGAATTTAATAAGTAGATTTGCATAAAATCATTCCGCCATGGAGAAACATGGATCTAAGTTATCATGCAAATTAACGTTGAATACATATGAAAAAGACTTTCCTATTCCTGGGCCTCTGTCTGTTGGCTGTATCGATGGGCAACGAGGCGGTTGCGCAACAACAGAAACCGCGTATCGGCATTGCCGGTATACAGATTGAAAACAGCGTGTTTATGCCTAACCGGCAGAAGATGGTGCAGCGGCCGCTGGCGTTGCCGGATTACCTGAGTCCGGACTCGGCCATGGGGCAGGCAGCCACATGGTTTCCCACACTGATGGGAGGCGGCGGAGGCCGTGGACCAGTGACACGTGAATCGTATGAGGCGTTTGTGAACAATGCGCTTGAGATGATTAAGGAAAATATGCCCTACGATGCGTTCTGGTTCTTTAATCATGGGGCGTGTAGTGTAGAAGGCGTGGATGACCCGGAAGGGGAATTTATGGAAAGAGTCCGCGGGGTAATCGGAAATGAGGCACTGGTGACGACAACGATGGACTTGCATGGGAATGCATCCTGGACGGTGGCGCTTAACTCGGATTTGATTACGACGTTCCGCAAGGCTCCACATGATGATAGCCGGGAGTCGCATCGCCGTGGGGTGGTTAATTTGCTGGATCGGATAACGTCGGGCAAAGGACGGCCGGCCTATAAGGCGTGGGTAGCGGTTCCGGTGTTGTTGTCGGGTGAGTGGACGAGTACGCGGGTGGAGCCGGCTAAATCGCTTTATGCGATGGTGCCCGAAGTGGAGGCGATGCCGGGTGTGCTGGATGCGGGTATCTGGATTGGTTATGTGTGGGGAGACGACCGGCGTAATCAGGGTGTTGTGATGGTTGTGGGGGATGACAAGGAACAGGTGGAAACGGGGGCGAAGAAACTTGCTCAGAAGTTCTGGGATGTTCGTCGTCAATTCAGTCTGGAAGCGCCGGGATATCCGTTGGAGAAGTGTCTGGATCTGGCGATAGCAAGTAAAAAGAAGCCGTTTTTTATCAGTGATATGGGGGATAATCCCGGCGGTGGTGGTTCGGGCGAGGTGACCTGGACATTGGCCCGGGTACTGAAACGTCCGGAGCTTCAGTCTGGAAAGGGGAAGAGTTTGCTTTATTGTTCGATTCCGGGGAATGAGATGGTGGAAGCGGCTCGGAAAGCTGGTGTTGGCGGACAGGCAGAGGCGTATGTGGGGGCGATGACGGATAATTCGTATGAGCCGCCGGTGTGGTTGTCGGGGACGGTGGTGTATGTGAGTCCGGTTCCGAAGGAGGATCAGGCAGCGTCCGGTCAGGCGGCGCCGTACAGAAGGGCTCCGAATATTGCAATTATTAAGACAGGGAGTGTGTACGTGGTGGTGGGGACTTCCTCGCCTACTCCTAATCTGGAGAGTTCGGGGATTGATCCGAAGAAGATGGATATTGTGATGGTGAAACAGGGGTATCTGGTGAATCAGTGGTACAGTATTCAGGAGGATTGGGTGATGGCTCAGACGCGCGGTGGGGTTGATCAGGATTTCAAGACGCTACCGTACAAGCATATTGTGAGACCGATGTTTCCGTTAGACCCGGATATGCCGGATCCGGAGTTGAATGTGATATTTGTGCCTTCGGCCAAATATCTGTATGGCAGATAAGACAAGCCACAAGGGACTGATACCCTCGCAAAGCGCTGCCTTGCGGGGGTTTTCTTTATCGGCAAACGAGATGGTCAGTTGAACGACTGCCGGTATTCAACAGGGGTTTGATTGGTTTTGCTTTTGAATAGTTTGTTAAAGGACTGCGGGTATTCGAATCCTAATTGGTAGGCGATTTCGCTGACAGAGAGGCCTGTGGTGGTCAGGATATCCTTGGCGCGATCAATGAGGCGTTCGTGAATCAGCTGCTGGGTGGTTTGGCCGGTGAGTTGCTTGAGACAGTCACTCAGGTATTTGGGAGTCGTGTTCTGATCAGGCAACTGACGGTGCGAAGACTGTTTATCCATAGATCTGCTGTGCGTTGGCAATCGCTGTGCGCATGTATTCGAGGGCAAGGACGGTTTGTTCGTCAACTTCCTTCAGGGTACCCGGCTGGCCTTTAGCATCGGTCACGTTGTGACAGAATTCCCAGCATAGGTTACCTTTGAAGCCGATACGGGCCAATTCGTTGACCAGCGTCTGGTAGTTTTGTATCGGTGCGCCGAAGACGGTATACTTCATACCGATTGAGCCGTCGGTCAAACGTTCGAATTCACCATTGAAATGGAAATGGATGTCGTCGAGGCCGATCGTGCGGATGGCTTCACGGACATTATCGGCATTGTCTTCGTTGTGGGGAACGTCGATAATAGCCTTCAGATAAGGAGAGCCTACATAGGTAATCATTTCATGTACGTCGCGCCAGTCGCGAATAAGGGGCGAATGGTTCTGCAAGCCAAGAGTGACGCCATTGTCACCGGCTATCTTTGCCAGTTCAGTGAGGGCATCCTGGATATACTGCATACGGATATAGCGAGGGACACCCGGCCAAGCGGCTGATCCCTGCTTCCCTGCTTCGTCGTAGGTGGCCCATCCGTCGCGGAAGGTGATGCCGTTCCAGGCACCGAAGACACGTACGATGGGACACCCAAGGTCGGCAGCCATTTTGATTTGTTCGCGTACCATGAGGATTTCAGCCTCACGTTGTTCAGCTACAGGGCTGGCGAAGTTGTTGTTGGCGGCAATGGCACAGATAGTGAGACCCAGTTCACCGGCACGATCTTTGACGGCTTTACGAATATCCTGATTCCAGTCCATCGGGTTGGCATGAGGGCGCTTGGCATCGAACTCGACACTGTCGTAGCCAAAATCTTTGGCCCGTTGGAGCACTTCCTGCCAGGTCAGGGGGCGGTCTTTATACCAGCAACCCAGATAGGTGATGGAATACAGACCGACTTTCATTCCTTTGGTGGTAGAAGCGGCTGTTTTGTCTACTGCTACCGGCGAATTGTGAATATCCGGAGCTGTTGCGTTACCCTGCAACGGGATGGCGGCGGCACCGGCGACTACGCCTGCGCTGACGCTTTTTGATAAGAATTCTCTTCGTTGCATGTTCGTCGTTCTTCAATGAGGTATTATCGATTCAATTGTATGAATGCACTTAGTTCGGCCAACTGATGACTCCACTTACTAAAAACGAGTTGAAGTTTCTGATATTGCTCTACCTGCGCTGGAATAGGTTTAGTCACATCCTCAACCCGATGTATTTTATCAATCCGGTCATAGCCTTTCCATACGCCGATAGCGTTGGCAGCAAGCGCAGCAGCACCCAGAGAGGCGGCATCCTGATCAATATTTGTTTTTAACACTTCCTGATCAAATACGTTGGCTATAATCTCTCGCCACAAGGGAGATTTGCTACCGCCACCACAGATCAGCATGTTATTCTCCAGAGTGACACTTGATTTCAGGATATTCAGGACTACGCCTAAAGCCAATGCGACACCTTCGAGGGAGGCTCGTATCAGGTCCTCGCGTGTGGAGGACAGGGATAAGCCGACAAAGCCTCCTTTCATCTCCGGGGCGGGTTCTTGCGCGCTACCTCCGGCCAGTGTAGGGTTAAACATGACACCGTTACTTCCGATCGGAACAGTGGCGCCCATCCGATTCATCTGTTCATAGGCATCCTCATCCTTCGGAATATCACGGCATAGCTGGTCTCTGACCCAACGGAAGGAGTTACCCGCGGAGAAGATGGAAACGGCGGAGGTGTAATATCCTTTGACTGCGTGAGCGAAGATAAATGGACGAGTCTTCACGTCCAGGATGGGTGTGGCAGAGGTGACCGCGATCCAGCTTGAAGAACCGAGGGAGGTATAGGTCCTCCCCTCTCCTATTCCGCAAGCTCCTAAAGCCATGCAGGTATTGTCCACTCCGCCACAGGCGACGAGGGTGCCTTCGGCCAGGCCGGTCTGTTCGGCGGCTTCTTTCGTTACTTTGCCAATGATGGCGTCTGAAGGGCAGATATCGGGGAAGATAGTCCGGTCGATGCCGGCCGCTTCGAAGAAACGGTCTTCATAGTCCCACTTCAGCAGGTTGAAGACACCGAATCCGGAGGCGTAGGAAGGGTCGGTGCATTGTACACCGGTCAGCTTGTAATTGATATAGTCTTTTGAGCCTAATACTTTGGCTGTCTGGTTGAAAATAGTGGGTTGGTGCTTCCGTATCCACATGAGTTTGAGGATGGAGTAACATTCGGCGGGATCGCCATTGCCGGTCGTCATGTACCAGTCTTCGTACGAGAAGGCGGAGAAGAAGTCGTCGAGGCAATCGGTGGCGCGGGTGTCGCTCCAGATGGGAACGGTTTCGGTCAAGAGTGTTCCCTGTTTGTCCAGAGGGACTACGACGAGGCTGTGGCCGGATAGGGCGGCGCAGGAGATGTCTTCGGGGCGAGTGTTGCTCTTCTTCAGCAGGGCTTTAGTTGATTCGCAGACGGCGTTCCACCAGTCGGCAGGCTTTTGCTCATGCCAACGGTCTTGCGGGAAGAAGGTGGGATAAGAGATGAAGTGGCTGGCCACCGACTCGCCTCCCTCCGTAAAGAGGGAGGCTTTGATACCGCCGGTTCCAAGGTCGTATGCGATGATGTTCATACCTATTCGATGGTGGATATATCAATGCCGTTGGGGTAGGTGGCCAGCATTTCTTCCATGATGTTGATGGAAGCCTGCAGGCCGATACCGAAGCGGTCGGCGCCTGACTTATACATTCTCAGCAATGTCTGGAGGTCACGGACACCGCCGGCTACTTTCAGTTTGATATTGTTGCCGATAGCTTTCTTCATGACTTCAACATGATGGAGCGTGGTGGGGTTGGCAGAGAATCCTGTGCCCGACTTCACATAGTCGGCGCCAGCTTCCATCACGAGTTCACAGGCTTTAGTGATCTCTTCGTCGGTGAGCAACATGGCTTCGATGATCACTTTCAACGAACCGTTTTTACAGGCAAAGCGGACAGCTTTCATATCAGCCAGGACTTCGTCATAGCGTTTGGATTTCAACCAACCTACGTTCATCACCATATCTACTTCGGCAGCGCCGAGGCTTTCGAAATAATGAGCCTGTGCTACTTTGATAAAAGTCGTCTCCTGTCCTGAGGGGAACGAGAGAGAGGTTCCGAAGGCGGTCTTCGTGCCTTTCAGTTCCTTGCTCATCATCTCGTAATAGCCCGGCCAGGCAAAGCAACAGCCGAAGCTGTATTTCTTACAGGCATCCAGTAGGTTTTGTACGTCTTCGTACGACGTATCCAGTTTCAATGTGCTTGCATCAATCATGTAAGCGATATCTGCCGGTGTAAGTACGGCTTTTCTTTCTTCTTTCATTTGCTTATTTATTAATAAAAATAGTGTCTTGTAAAAGGGTGATGTAAACTATTTACCACTGCGCGGTGCGGTACCGGTCGTGTAGAGGTTCTGCTTGATGACGCCGAGTAGTGAACGCTCGTCGTTGGTATCATGCGAGAGTTCCCATATCATGATTCCACCATAGTGCCGGGCAAGTTGTGCCTTCTTTTTCATCGTTTTTGTACCGTTGTAGCCATATTTTTCGACATGGTCTTTTTTCCACGCTTTCGGATATTGGGCTACCAGGTCACGATAACTCTTCGAGTCACCAAATCCACCATCATAGGGATACCCATAGAAGGGGACACCGATCACGATATCGGCAGGGTTTACGCCTCGTACCTCGTGGTAATGACGTGCCATGGTCTGTGCTAACTCCATAGTAGAATGAGCTTCGAAGCCACCATCGTACGCCATAATGTTGACGAAATCAAAACAGCGGAAGGTAGCGTCGGTAATATCGTCGGAAAACCAGGTCGAAACAGCCGTCGTCAACAGTACTCCTGCCTCTGTGCACCGCTGACGGAGTTCAAGCACCCACGACTCGTAATTGTTCCAGAGGCCGTGCCCCTGACCTTCTTCCAGATCCAGGTCCACACCGTCAAGGTTATACTCCCGAACATAGTTGATAATGTTTGTACAGAGATCCTTACGCCCCTGCTCTGTCTGAATCAGGGCGGGATAGTTGCGCCCACCGCCTCCACCACCAAGTGAAGCAATTACCTTAACGCCATTTTCGTGTGCTTTGGCTACTAAGCGGTGAAAGTCGTCAGGATTCTGACGGAACGGGTTCTGCATCTTACCGGTGGTGTCGGGATTGCAAAAAGCGATATTGACATGGGTAAGCGCACTCCAATCCACGGTCTCAATAATACTAAATCTCCAGGTGGGGATATAACCGACACAGCGCATATCGTTCTCATGCAAAGGTGGTAACTGGCTGGTTCTCTTTGTTGTGCTGCACGACAGCAATGCAATGCTAAGGGCGGCGAGTACACATAGGTGTTTCATTTCAGTAACATGATTTAGGTGTGTAATTCTTCTAACTTGCCCATAGTCTTGCGCACTTCCTTAAAAATACCTGCATAGTATTTGTTAAAGGCTACACATCCGACAGGCATCTGGCGTATCATCAACTCCTCACAGTTCATACACTGATTGCAGTATTTGATCTCGTCTTCCCGGCCTTCTTCCAGTTTGATGGGCGTGAGGGGATCGGAGAAGGACTGGCGTCCGAGGCCAATCATATCCATCATGCCGTCTTCGATACAGCGGGCACCCATCGCGAAGAGGGAGGATTTACCCGGTTCGACAAACAGCAATTTGTTCTTCTTCCCACGGAAAGGCGAGAAAGAGGAGCCAATCACCACCGTCTCAGGCTTCAGCGCCTTCTTCATCATGTTGGCGAAGTAGAAGTGCAGGTAGGCCAGATAGGGCTCATCCTGTACCGCTTCCATATAGTTCATGCTGGCATGCACGTTTCCGAGTGACTGTACGAAATACGAAGCGCCACGTTCTTCCAACCCCTTGAGCAGGTCGATCGATTCGGTCAGATCCATCAGCGGAGAGTCCGGTCCGGCAGAGCCACAGCCTCCGGGGAAGCCTTCCCACATGGATACTTTCGAGCCAATCAGGAAGTTCTTGTCGTCAACACCTTTCTGGATACGTTCCATCAGGTCGTAAGCAAAGCGGGAACGGTTTTCCCACGATCCGCCATACTTCCAGTTGCGGTCGTTATACGGACGCAGAATCTGTGAACCCAGGTAACCGTGGCAGAACTTCAGGTCGATTCCGTCTGCCCCTACCGCCTGAGCAATCTTTGAGGAAAGAACAAACTGGTCGATGATATGGTCCACTTCTTCTTCCGTCAGCAAGTCGCCACCTTTCCCGTGGATCGGCTTCACGGTGACACGACGGGAGAATTCCGGTTCGCTGATCTCACCTGAATGAGTCAGCTGGAAGACTATTTTCACCTTGGGATTGATGCTCTTCAGGTGAGCGATGAATTTAGCCAGCGGTTTTTCATTCCGGGGCATGATTTCAAGCTGGGTCTTACGGGCACGGCTTTCGTTGGTAACGGTAATCGCTTCGAGGTCGACAAAGCCAAAGTTGCCTTTGTACAGGTTCTCGTAGCGTTTGTATGTAAGATCAGTAGGATTTCCTTCGCTGTCTGAATCCACACATTCCATCGGCTGGGCAAAGAAACGGTTGAGGCACTCATGTGTACCTATCTTAATAGGGCTGAGTAATATATCTTTATAATCCATATGGTTCATTGTTTTTATTGGTACAGAATGATCCGTTCTTTGATCTCAGGCGACACCAGCACTTTGACAAGTTTCGGGTTGGTGCGCAGTTCTTTCAGGGCATCTTCCAGTTCTTCGAGGGGAACAATCATCGAGATCAGCGGACGCGGGTCGATACGGCCGTATTGCAGCAGGGTGATGGCATCGCCCCAGTCGTTGCCGATACCGGCACAGCTTCCGGATACTCTCTTCTCCTGCAGAACAAACTGTACGGGAGGGATGCTGGCAAAGTCGTCGTCGGCACAGATACCGAACGCTTCCAGTTTGCCACCCTTGCGGAGCATACGGAAGGCCTGTTCGTAGGTGGCCGATGTACCTACGGCTTCCAGCACATAGTCAGCTCCGATTCCGTTGGTGATACGCATTACTTCAGCTACGGCATCCGGGGTCTCTTTGATATTGATGGTATAGTCGGCACACATCTGACGGGCCATTGCCAGGCGTTCTTCACTGTCACCTACCACGATGATGGGTGCTGCTCCACGCAGTTTAGCCAATGCACCGTGAATAATACCCAATCCGCAACCAATAACCACAATGCTGCTGCCAATCTTCAGATCCATCGCCTTCGAAGCATGCAAACAGGCTGTAAACGGTTCGATAAAGGCGGCACTGTAATCGTCCACGCTATCGGGTATGGTGTAGCAGTTTTCCCAGGGCACCTTGACATATTCGGCAAAGCCTCCGGGAGTATGGATACCGAGCTGGGCAAAACTCTCGCACAGCAGACCGTCGCCCCGACGGCAATAGTAGCAGGTACCGCAGGTCAGACAGATATCCGCCGCCACGCGATCCCCAATCTTGAGCTTCGTCACCTTGCTGCCCAGTTCTACGATCTCGCCCCAAAACTCATGTCCGGTGGTGAGCGGAAGAAGGGCCACTTCGTCGGCATATTTTCCTGTGTATGATCCCCAGTCGGAACCACAGATACCACAATATTTTACTTTTACCAGTACTTCATTCTCATTGATTTGTGGCATTTCCACTTCATGCATTTCCAAGTGGTTAGGTTCCATCAGGATTTGCGCTCTCATTGTTTTCATGTGATTAGATCTTTATTTATTTTTGGAATAATTTATCTGTACGTGCTTGGAAAGGCGCTTTGATCATCAGCGGTTTTAGGAAGGCGATTGTTTTCTCGATACCGTCGTCGATGCTCATGGTCACATCTTCATGTTCGTAGTTGAAGGCGCCGTCATAGCCTACCATATAGAGTTCGGTCACGATCTTTTTCCAGTCAATGCTTCCCCAGCCGGGTATGCGGAAACGAAGTGAACGGTCCAAACGTCCCCATTCACCCTGCATCATCAGGCCACCTTTCAGCATATTGTGTTCAACCAACTCACAGTCTTTTGCATGAACGGCCACAATGCGGCTGCCCAACTCATTGATAAATGTCTGCAAATTGATACCCGACATCAGTAAGTTCGCCGGGTCAAAGTTGATCCCGTAGCTTGGATGGTTACCCGACAGTTCCAAACAACGCAAGGCTGTGTGCGTATCATATATAATATTGTTGGGATGAGGTTCGAAGGCTATCTTGACACCATATTCCTGGAATTTGTCAAAGATGGGGATATAGTTCTCCACAAAACGCTTTTCTTCATCCGCCCATCCACCGGGATACGGCCAGTCGTTGATATGCCCGAAGTTCTCAATACCCGAGAAGGCTACTACAACAGGGATCTCCAATGAATTGGCTAACTGGGCTGACTTGATCAGACGTTGGGTACCATAGGCGATCTTTTCTTCTTTCGTGCCGGGACAGATACTGTCGGTATCTACTCCGTACGGGCCTAATACAAGCAACGACTCGGGATGGTTACTGATAGCCGATAGTTCGAGACCATAACTGTTGACCATCTTCTTGAACCTTGCGGCTTCGCCCGGTTGCAGGAGTTGATCCAGGTCGACCTGCCCATTGTCCTGATAAGCCGGTATTTCGATTGATTGATATCCATTGTCTACGGCAATCCGGCAGACTTCTTCCACCGATTTGTCAGAACAGTTTACTATACAAAATCCTACATTCATGATTGTGTGCTTTTACTGATTGGTACATAATTTTTAGAATGAACATCCCTCGTCTTAGGCTAATGGAACTGTTCATTTTTATTCACAAGACAGATTAGATTAATGCAGACTTATCGGCCTGCAATTCACAATGCAATGCTACTCACAAAAAGGAACTAGGAGGTTTAAATACTAACAAAAAAGGTTGAATAATAGTCCGGCAGATAAAATACCATGGATTTAGCCCTCTAATCGTTAAAATTGCCTAACCCTATTGAAATAATCACATCAATAGTTGTCGGTTCGGATAATGTCAGTAACTTTGTATTTCAAAGTACTTTCAAGCATTATGAACAAACAGCTAGAAGACATAAAAGCCATACGCGAGATGATGGAGAAGTCATCCAAGTTCATCTCCCTCAGCGGTCTGTCGGGCATATTGGCCGGATTAACCGCCATTACCGGCGCTGCATTCGCCTATTTCTATTTACTACGTGACCCTTCGCTGACGGACTACAACCATACGCAGGAGTTCATCATACTGCTGGCCGATGCTATGGTTGTCTTGGTCATATCTATTACTTTTGCCATTTACTTCTCCTGGCGGAAAGCCAAAAGGCTGAATCAAAGCTTGTTTAATAAACTCACGATGCGTACACTCTATCACCTCGCCATTCCATTGGTGGCAGGAGGTATTCTCTGCCTGATCCTCCTGCTCGAAGGCAATCTGCGCATGGTCATAGCAGGCACACTCATTTTTTACGGCTTGGCACTGATCAACGTATCCAAGTTTACGTTTGAAGAAATACATTACTTGGGGCTTATCGAAATCGCGTTAGGAATCCTGGCCGCTTTGTTTGCTAAAAACGGGATTTTATTCTGGACCATTGGCTTTGGCGTTTGCCATATCATATACGGTTATGTCATGTATAAGAAATATGATTTGAAGAAAGAATGACAAATATCATTGCCAAATTAAACAAGGCTTTCGATAGCCGGATCCGGTTGGGTATTATGTCGATTCTTTCCGTGAACGAATCGGCCGACTTCAATACGATGAAGAACCTGATGGACCTGACTGATGGTAACCTCGCCAGTCACCTGAAGGCGCTTGAAGGTATAGGATACATCCAATCTTCCAAACAGTTTATTGGGCGTAAACCCAATACGCAATATGCGATCACCGAGGAAGGCCGTATCCGCTTCAAAGAACATCTGGATGCTTTAGAGTCATTGCTCAGTTAATTTTTTTACCCCATACACTTTGCAACACAAAGTACTTTTTATCATAACAAGAGATAATAAACATATTTAAAAGGAATCATCATGAGAAGAATTTCAACAACTTGCTTTCAGGTAGTTATTGTGTTTATCGGTATAGCGGTGCTTACCATTTTGATTTGGACTCCCTTAACCGAGGGAAGAACTACAAACTTAGACTTGTTCAGCATTTACGCGGACCCATTCATTTTGTATGGATACGCGGCATCAATCGTTTTTTTTATTGCACTGTATAAGGCATTCAAATTACTTGAACATATCCGACAAAACGACGTGTTTTCCTCAAACGTTGCTGGGGCTGTAAAAAGCATAAAGTATTGTGCAATCATATTAGGTATTTTAATTGCGACAGCAGGGCTATACATAAAGATTTATCATCATCCGAAAGACGATCCTGCGGGTTTCCTGGCTATTTGCTCCATGACTACTTTTATCTCTATCGTAGTTGCAATTGCAGCGGCCCTGTTTGAGAAGAAATTACAGCATGCTATAAATATGAAATCTTGAAAACAAACAATTTAGTATGGACACAACTAGTAAAAAAACCGGAAGTTTAGGCCAGTCAATCACATTGAAGGCCGTTATCGTAGGGTTTCTAACTCTCATCCTGCTTATCCCCAGCATCATGATCCAGGAGCTTATCTACGAAAGACAAAACAGAAGCAGGGAAACCATCGAAAAGATCAACGAGAAATGGAGCCATGCACAAACCATTTGCGCACCTATCCTCAGCATTCCCTACTCTACCTCTTACAGAGGCACAAACGATAAATTAGCCTATGAGCACCACATACTTAATATAACTCCGGAGATACTGGACATCAAAACGTCCCTGTCTCCTGAGGAAAGACATTACGGAATCTATAAAACCATCCTCTACAAAAGTGAGCAGGAGATTTCAGGAGAATTCAGCCTGAAGAATCTTCCTCAACTGGAAAATACGGTCATACATTGGGATAAGGCATATATCCGCTTGGGATTCTCTGACTTGCGGGGGATCACCAGCAATATCGTCGTAGAACTGTCTGGCAAACCCTACGAGGCAGAAGCCAGCGGGAACCAGGAAGGCAACTTAGGCAAGGAACTCACAGTCGCATTGGACAGCAATATGGTCAGACCAACCGAGCAGCCCCTCCCCTTCCACAGCAAGTTCAACCTTAACGGTAGTAGCAGTATCAACTATATTCCTCTGGGAAAGACAACGAATGTACGTATCGCAGGATCATGGACTGCTCCCGGATATATCGGGAACTTTAGCCCCGAACATACCTTGGACGAACAGGGCTTCGACGCCACATGGAGTGTCTTACGGTTCAACCGCAATATTCCTGAAGTATGGACAGATAACCAGGTCAACAGTTTCTACGATTCATCCTTCGGAGTCAATCTAGTGGAAACAGTTGATCACTACCAGCAGAACATGCGTTCGGCCAAATACGCTATCATGTTCATCGCCCTCACCTTTATTGTCTTCTTCTTTGTGGAAGTCCTGACAAAGAAACGGATACATCCCATTCAATACCTGTTGGTAGGTATCGCCCTAATCCTTTTCTACAGTTTGCTGCTCTCAGTCTCCGAACAGTTGAATTTCGGTATTGCTTACCTGATTGCCAGTATGGCCACTATAGGATTAATCACTATCTACACCCAAAGTATATTCCGAAGCAAAACACAGACAGGCATCCTGACCTTTGTCCTCTGCCTGCTCTATGCCTTCCTGTATATGGTGCTCCAATTGGAAGATATTGCGCTGCTTATCGGAAGTATTGGCCTCTTCATCATCCTGGCTATCATCATGTATTTCTCCCGAAAAATAAATTGGTATAAACCGGATGAGTTAACCGAATAAAAAAACAGGGCTATTCCAATCACTAGAATAGCCCTGTTTTCATAAATCCCATTACCTTTGTGGAGAAGAACTTATCCAAAATAATACTATTTTATGAAGCAATTCTTTTGTATTAGCCTATTGCTGCTGTTTTCCGCATCCTCTGTCTGGACACAGCAGACGTTGTTTCCGACCCCTGCAATGGTGAAAAATGGAAGCGGGAATTTTGTTCTCAGTAAAAAGGTGGAAGTCATCACCAACGGGGCATATGCGGGCAAGCTTGGTGAAGACTTCCGGGCGACATTGGAAAAATTGCCGCTACCACAAAAGCAAGCGGGCGGAGTCGTTCTCTTTATACAAGATCCGGAATCTGATATGCCTGTAGAATCGTATGAATTAGATATACGAAAAGATACAGTCACGCTTCGTTCATCTTCCGAATCCGGCTTGTTCCATGCAAAGGAGGCCCTCCTCCAACTGATCCGTTTCCATAAAGGGACTGTAAGCGTTTGCCGGATCCAAGACTATCCGCGTTTTGCCTGGCGTGGATTTATGTTGGATGAAAGCCGACATTTCTTTGGAAAAGAGAAAGTCATGCAATACCTGGACATCATGGCCTCTCTGCATATGAATGTATTTCATTGGCATCTGACGGATGAACCGGGATGGCGTATAGAGATCAAACGTTATCCAAAACTGACCACCATAGGATCAGTCGGCAATTGGCACAATCCGAATGCGGCCTCTTCCTTTTATACACAGGAAGAAATCAAAGAGATTGTAGCGTATGCCACCGAACGCCATATCATGGTTGTACCGGAAATAGATATGCCAGGACATGCCACTTCTGCATGTCGGGCTTATCCTGAAATATCAGGAGGTGGCGAAGGTCGTTGGGATGGTTTTACTTTTCACCCTTGCAAAGAGGAAACATTTGAGTTTATCAGCAATGTATTGGATGAAATTGTTGCATTATTCCCGGCTCCTTATATCCATATCGGCGGAGATGAGGTACATTATGGGAATCAGAACTGGTTTACCGATCCTGAAATCCAGCGCTTCATACAAGACAACAAATTGGTCAATGAGACAGGGTTGGAGCATTATTTTGTGCGTCGCGCGGTAGACATTGTGGCTTCGAAGGGGAAAATGGCAATCGGTTGGGATGAAATTGTCGACGCAGAGGTTTCTCCGGAAAAAGCGGTTGTCATGTGGTGGCGCCATGACCGTAAATATCAACTGGTAAAAGCACTTGAACGAGGATACAGCGTTATTATGACACCACGTCTGCCGATGTATGGTGATTTTATTCAATACCCGACACACCAGGTGGGGCGTTTGAATTACAATTTATTGGAAGATGTGTATCGTTTTCCGGAACCGCTTACCAACTTGGTGCAAGGATATGAAAAACAACTTCTGGGTATACAGTACTCGATGTGGACGGAACGTATCGCAGATAATAAGCGACTTGATTTCATGACTTTTCCCCGGTTGTTAGCTGTTGCTGAGGCCGCCTGGACACCTGTCTATAAAAAATCATATGGAATGTTTCTGCGAAAGTTGCCTAACTATCTGGTTTTATTGAACGACTTAGGCATCTACTATTTTAACCCGTTTGATCCATCTTCCACACCGGAACCACCTGCTCCGGACAAGGAAGATGCGTTGAAGAATGGATAAACAGTAACACCAATAGGTGGATAAAGACTTAAATCTAATATCAATATACCATGACAACACGGCGAGATTTTATAAAAAGAGCGACAACAGGAACAGCTCTCACGTTGGGAGGTTTTCTTCCGGCATTCAGTGCTAAAAGTTACGCCAATATCCTTGGCGCCAACGATAAAATACGCGTAACCGTTATGGGAGTAAATTCTCGGGGACAGGCGCTGGCCACCAACTTTGCCAAG
This sequence comes from Tannerellaceae bacterium, assembly GCA_031555145.1. Classification (GTDB taxonomy): domain Bacteria; phylum Bacteroidota; class Bacteroidia; order Bacteroidales; family Tannerellaceae; genus JAJDIA01. The sequence continues at coordinate 17,261 of JAVBUR010000001.1, forward strand.
CAACCACAGTGCGAAGTCACATACCTTTGTGATGTAGATTCTCGAGCTATTACCAATTGTATCGGTGCCGTAAATAAAGCAGCAGGATACATTCCCAAAGGAGAAAAAGACATCCGCAAAATCCTGGAGAAAAAAGAAGTAGATGCCGTTGTTGTTGCAACGCCCGACCATTGGCATGCCCCGGCTGCTCTGTTGGCCATGAAAGCAGGTAAAGATGTATATCTGGAAAAACCTTGCAGCTATTGCCCGGAAGAAGGTGAAATGTTGGTGAGAGCCGCCGAAAAATACAAGAGAGTCATCCAAATGGGTAACCAACGCCGATCTTGGCCCAACGTGAGAGAAGGCATCCTGGCGGTAAAAGAGGGTGTCATCGGCAATGTTCATTATGGAAAAGCATGGTATACCAATAATCGGGCATCCATAGGAACAGGCAAACCGGTTGTGGTACCGGAGTGGTTAGATTGGGATTTATGGCAAGGGCCGGCTCCCCGTATAAACTTTAAGGACAATTATGTTCACTACAACTGGCACTGGTTCTGGCATTGGGGTACAGGTGAGGCACTCAATAATGGCACCCACATGGTAGACCTTCTACGTTGGGGATTAGACCTTGACTATCCGCTAAAAGTATCTTCTTCCGGAGGCCGGTATTTCTACGAAGATGATTGGGAAACACCTGATACGCAAAATATAAACATTGAGTTTGCCGGTAATAAATATATTTCCTGGGAAGGAAGAAGCTGTAACAGCCGTCTTATTCAGGATCAAAGCACGGGATGTGAGTTCTATGGTGACAATGGCACACTATTCATTACAGGAGGAGACTCGTATATTATTTATGATAAAAAAGGGAAAGTGGTGAAAGAAGAAAAAAGCCGTATAGAAATCAACCCACGCAATCTGATGAATCCGGCAGAGCACCTGGACTCGTTCCATCTGCAGAATTTCTTACACGCTATTCAAAAAGGAGAAAAATTATTTTCTGGTATAGACTCCGGCCATAAGAGTACGCTTCTGGTTCAATTGGGGAATATTTCTCAACGGGTAGGCCGCACCTTAGATATCAATCCACAAAACGGACATATATTGAAAGATGCGGAAGCCGAAAGATTATGGAGCCGTACTTATGAACCGGGTTGGGAAATGATATTGTAAACCGGTACGTATTTCTTTACTGATTACGAGAGAACCGGCAAGTATAGTAGCCCTTTCTTAAAATTTTAGTCGGACACCAGTGATGTTAAATAAAAGAATAACATAGTATGAAAAAGACAATTGTTTTATTAGCAATATTGTTGCAATCAGCCATCGTTTGTGCACAAACTATTATTCCGCTGAAAAGCCCTTCAGAGAAGTTGAATGCAGAAATCCTGATAAAGGACAGATTTGTACAGATCAGTTTGTACAATAAAGGGAATAAAGTGATTGATATGAAAACCCTCCAATTGGAATTGAAAGAAGATATTTTGCTTGGTAATTGGTTGCTCACCAATCAAACAAGAAATTCAGTGAATCAAACCTGGCAACCTGTATATGGCGAACGTGCTCTTGTGACAGACCGGTATAATGAGTTGATGCTATCTATGCAATCAGACAACAACCAAAAAGAAATGTCATTAGCCGTGCGCTTGTATGATGAGGGAATAGCTTTTCGTTATGCATTTAACAAACTGGATTTTTGGAACAGCACGTTGACTGCGGAAAAAACACAATTCATCTTCAACCATGATTGTGACACCTGGGTTACAGACAAAGCACAGGGCAGTTATTCAAAAGAGAAACTGAGCACTTTAAGGGGTGCGGCTGATCGTCCGCAAGTAATACAGGTAAAAGACCAACAGTTTGTTGCAATCGGCGAAGCGGCTTTAGTAGACTTCTCTCGTATGAAGCTTGAGAAAAGTGAAGAGAGGCAAGGAATACAATCTGTCTTATCCGGTCATGTAAATTTGGATATGGCGGATTACCATTCACCCTGGCGCTATGTCATGGTTGCTGACCATCCGGGACAACTGGTACAAAACAACGATTTTATTCTAAACCTGAACGAACCTAATCAGATTCAGAATACCAGTTGGATTAAACCCGGAGAAGTGCTGCGTGAGGTAACCTTAACCACCGTAGGCTCTATTGCTGCTATTGACTTTGCCTCAGAAAATAATATTGCCTATGTTGAATTCGATGCCGGTTGGTATGGAGCTGAAGAAGATCCGGCTTCGGATGCAACAACAGTGTCTGTTGATCCGGCACGTTCCAAAGGGCCACTTGATTTACCGAAAGTGATCGCATACGCGAACACTAAAAACATAGGCATTCTTCTTTATGTCAATAAGAAAGCATTACATAAACAACTGGATGAAATACTTCCTCTTTATAAAAAATGGGGGATAAAAGGAATCAAATATGGTTTTGTGAATGTCGGTGACCAGTATGCAACCGGCTGGCTTCATCAAGCAATCCGTAAGGCGGCTAAATATGAATTAATGGTAGATGTTCATGACGAATATCGTCCGACAGGTTATTCCCGTACATATCCGAACCTGATGACGCAGGAAGGTATTCGTGGCGATGAAGAAAGCCCTTCTTTGTATCAAACTATCTATACGTTATATAATCGAATGATTTGCGGGGCAGGCGACAATACAAATTGTTATTTTGCAGAACGGGTGACAGAGAAGATGGGAGGACGTGCCGCTCAATTAGCGAAGCGTATCGCTATTTATAGTCCCTGGCAGTTCATCTTCTGGTATGATCGTCCTTATCATTCCCCTACCCATGCAGGTCGTGCCGGTTTTGCCGAATCCGTCATTACAATGGATAAGGTAACAAAATTCTACTGTTCGATACCTACCACCTGGGATGACAGCCGGTTTTATGAAGGGGAGATGGACTCGTATGCGGTTGTGGCCCGTCGCTCTGCTTCTGACTGGTATATTAGCATCTTGAATGCCGGAGACAAGCGCCGGATCTCATTGCCGCTTGAGAGGCTGAATGTGCAATCGAAATATAACGCAATATTATACTATCAGGCACCAGGTAAGGGTAAAGAAGTAGTCAGTGTAAAAGAAATAAACTTACAGGGACAGAAAAACCTGACTTTGGATATTGAAGGTAACAGTGGGTGTGTATTATACCTTTACCCTTATAAAGAATAGAAGCTGATACATCATGAGTCAAAAGTAGACGCAGAAGCAAACCCCGATAGGATCGGAAGGGCTTGTACTCATATACTTTTTCTGTTAAGGGATGTTATTTTACAGAAAAAGAGGACAACGAGCGGTTTTTAAGTGTTACATTTGCGCCGCGCTAATTCAAAAAACGCAGCCGAAAAGGATCATGATATGCCCTATTCCTGTCACGATACAAGAATAGGATGGTCGGAAGGTTTCGTTGGAAGGATTTGAGATGGCGTAGGAATAAAAAAATTACGTTTTGATCATTAAACAAATAGGCATTATGACCAATTCCGCTTTGTTTCTTGTCGTAGTTCTTACGGCTATATGTTTGGTTCTGGCGGCGCTGGTGATCGCAAAGTTTGTGGCACCGACATCGCAGAATCCTATCAAAGGGCAACCTTATGAATGTGGGATTCCCACCCGTGGATCTTCATGGATGCAGTTCCGTGTGGGGTATTATTTGTTTGCTATCCTGTATCTGATTTTCGACTTGGAAACGGTGTTGCTGTTTCCGTGGGCGACGATTGTGCGGGAGGTCGGCCTGTATGGATTGGTGTGTGGAGGTACATTTCTGACAACATTAACACTGGGGCTGGTCTATGCCTGGCGGAAAGGAGCACTGAAATGGAAGTAAACAAGATACATATCCCGAATATGAAATACGAGGATTTCAAGGATAACGAAACCCTCGAACGGTATGTGGAAGAATTGCGCAGCAATGGCGTGAATATCTTTGTGGGCAAACTGAACGACCTGATCAACTGGGGACGGTCGAACTCCGTCTGGCCGCTAACGTTTGCGACCAGTTGCTGCGGGATCGAGTTTATGTGCGTCGGTGCGGCACGGTCCGACTTTGCCCGGTTTGGGTGGGAGGTGACACGTAACAGTCCCCGGCAGGCGGATGTGATCTTTGTCTGCGGTACGATTGTGCATAAGATGGCGCCGGTATTACTTCGCCTCTATGAACAGATGGCGGAGCCTAAGTATGTGATGGCTGTCGGCAGTTGCGCCATTGGCGGAGGACCGTTCAAGAACTCGTATCATGTGGTGAAGGGTGTGAATGAGATTATTCCCGTCGATGTGTATGTGCCGGGATGTCCGCCGCGCCCGGATGCCATTCTGTATGGGATGATGCAGCTATCGCGCAAGATTAAAGTACAGGATTTCTTCCGATTACCGGAGAAGGAGGCTGCCAAACTAACAGATAGAATAGCAAAGAATATAGGTCCCTCAACCCCTGAACACTGATGGATAAGATAGAGACAAAGTTTACGGACTGCGACTATGCGCAGACCGGACGTGCGGAAGGAAGGCTGACCATCACTGTACCGATGGACAAGGCGTATGAAACAGCTGCCTGGTTGCGTGGTGAGAGTTTCGACTTCCTTTTCGATATAGTGGGAATGGATGATGGCGACAGCTACGGAGTGATGTATTACCTCTCTCGTAGCAGTCGGCCGAAGGAGATGTTGGTATTGAAGACAGCTACGACAGAGCGCAAACAACCAGTGTTGTATTCCGTGCACGACCTGTGGCGATCGGCTTCCATGTATGAACGAGAAGTGTATGATTTCTTCGGGATACGATTTATCAACCATCCGGATATGCGCCGCATTTTTCTACGGGCCGACTGGAAAGGGTATCCCCTGCGGAAGGATTACAATGCCGACCCGGCTGTGAATCCCATCCCGTTGGAAAACGAGACGATTGCGGATATGGAAGATGCCCCTTCCATCACAATGAAGATGGGGGAACCCGTGGAGAATATCACCCAATTGTTCGATCAGGACGAGTTTGTGGTCAACTTCGGACCGCAGCACCCGGCCATGCACGGGGTATTGCATCTGCGTGTATCACTGGATGGGGAGATTATCCGGAAGGTGGATCCCCACTTTGGCTATATCCACCGGGGAGTCGAGAAAATGTGCGAAGGATATACCTATCCCCAGACATTGCACCTGATGGACCGGCTGGATTACCTGTCGGGGACGATGAACCGCCACGCCATGTGCCTATGTTGCGAGAATGCCTTGCAGATTGAAGTATCAGAGCGGGCACAATATATCCGGGTTATTTTTGATGAGTTAACGCGTATCGCTTCCCACCTCCTGGGGTGGGGCTGTATGTGTATGGATATGGGAGCGATTACGGCATTCGTGTACGGAATGCGCGACCGTGAGAAGATCATGGATATCTTTGAAGAAACAGCCGGCGGCCGGTTGATGGCTAACTATAGCGTGATCGGCGGACTGGCATCTGACATCCATCCTAACTTCCAGAAAAGTGTAGAGGCCTTTATCCCTTATATGCGAAAGATGCTGCGTGAGCATCACCAGCTTTTCTCTCACAATCCGATCGCCACAGGGCGTATGGATGGAATCGGGTTTCTGTCTGAAGCAAAAGCCATTTCGATTGGCGCCACAGGACCTTCGGGGCGGGCGTCTGGATGGCACAATGATATTCGGGCGTTTGATCCGTATTCGGCGTATCGCAAGATTGAGTTTGAAGAGATCATCCGTCCGGAGGGTATGACCTACGACCGGTATTACATCCGCCTGGATGAGATCGAGCAGTCGTTGCAGATCATCGAGCAGTTGATCGGTAATATTCCCGAAGGGGCGTATGCAGAGAAGATGAAGCCGGTCATTAAACTGCCCGAAGGGGAGTTCTTCCAACGGGTGGAAAATGCCCGCGGACAGTTCGGCGTCCATATCACCAGCAAAGGTGATAAGTATCCCTACCGGGTGAAGCTACGCTCACCGTCGCTGCCATTGGTGGGAGCACTGAAAGCGATAGCACCTGGATCGAAGATTGCCGACCTGATTATGCTTGGCGCTTCGTTCGACTATGTAATCCCCTGTATGGACCGATAATGATAACAGCTATGTTTAGTTTTTCTACAATGACCGAATGGATCGATACAACACTGCGCCAGTATCTGAGTGATAATTGGACGTTGGGGGTGGAATTTGTCCTGATCGGGGTAGCCATTTTGGTGGCTTATGCGGTATTAGCTCTTTTCCTGATCTATGCCGAACGTAAGATATGTGCCTTCTTCCAATGCCGTATCGGACCGAACCGTACGGGTAAATGGGGACTGTTACAATCGATAGCCGATATGCTCAAGATCTTGTTGAAGGAGTTGATCCGAATCGACCGGGCGGATCATTTCCTGTTCCGGCTGGCAGCATTTGTGGTGATACTCGGTTCGATTGGAACGTTTGCTGCACTACCCTTTGCAAAGGGGTTGCAGGTGCTCGATTTCAATATCGGAGTGTTCTATATCCTGGCGATGTCGTCGTTGGGTATCGTAGGGATCTTGCTGGCCGGATGGTCGAGCAATAATAAGTTTGCAATGATCGGGGCGATGCGTAGCGGGGCACAGTTGCTTAGCTATGAGATATCGGTGGGATTGTCGATGATGACGATCGTGATCCTGGCAGGTTCAATGAAAATATCGACCATTGTGGCTGAGCAGGCTGATCTATGGTTCATCTTCAAAGGACATGTATCCGCTTTCATTGCGTTTGTGATCTATGTGATTGCTTCGCATGCGGAAACCAATCGCGGACCGTTCGATATGCCGGAAGCCGAATCAGAATTGACAGCCGGTTATCATACCGAATTCTCGGGTATCCAGTTCGGGTTTTTCTACCTGGCGGAGTATCTGAATATGTTTATTGTGGCAGGGATTGCGGCGACGCTATTCCTTGGCGGATGGATGCCGTTGCATATTCCCGGCTGGGAGGCGTTCAACGGGGTGATGGATTATATTCCGTCGTTCATCTGGTTCTTCGGAAAAACATTCTTCTGTGTCTTCCTGCAGTTGTGGGTACGTTGGTCGTTCCCGCGACTGCGGATCGACCAGTTGCTGAATCTGGAATGGAAGGTACTAATGCCGATAGGACTTATCAACCTGCTGTTAATGACACTGCTCGTAGTATTGTAAACAGGTAAGCGTATGAAATTATTCGAATACATAAAGACTATAGTGGACGGGATGTACAACCTCTGTGTGGGGATGTATATCACAATGAAGAACTTCTTCCGTCCGAAAGTGACCGAGCAGTATCCGGAAAACCGGGGAAAGAAGGTCTATGCCGAACGTTTCCGCTCCCTGCTGCTAATGCCGCATAACGAACTGAACCAGCATAAATGTACCGGTTGCGGTATCTGTATGATGAACTGCCCGAACGGAACGATCAACGTCATTACCCGGACGGTGACCGACGAGGCTACGGGTAAGACTCGGAAAGTACTGGACAAACATATGTATGATCTGGGTAGCTGCATCTTCTGCGCCTTGTGTACGACATCCTGTCCGCAAGACGCGATAGCCTGGAGTAATGAATTTGAACATGCGTTGTTCGACCGCCGGAAACTCTTGTTGCAACTCAACAACGAGGGCTCGGAGCTGGCGCCTAAAAAGAAGGAGGAATAAAGAATGGGAACACAAATTGCCTTTTACATATTGGGCATTATCATCATTGGCTCATCCATCATGGCCGTTTCATCCAAGAATATGATGCGGGCAGCTACATACCTGCTGCTGGTACTGGTGGGAACGGCGGGGCTCTACCTGCTATTGCAGTACGAGTTTTTATTTGCCGTACAGTTGACTGTGTATGCCGGGGGTATTCTGGTGCTGTTTATCTTCGCCATTTTGCTCACAAGCGCAAATGGCGACAAACCGGAACCAAACGACTGGAAGAAGGTAACTGCAGGACTTGTTACCGCACTGGCTGGTGTGGTAGTCACAACGCTGGTCACGATCAAGCATACCTTCCTCTACGATCCCCCTGTTACGCTAACCGGCGACCAGGAGATCACGATGGAGAAGATCGGCCATGCTTTGATGGGTACCGGTAAGTACCAGTATGTACTCGCCTTCGAAACCCTGAGTGTCTTGCTGCTTGTCAGCGCTATCGGAGCTATTCTCATTGCCCGCAAACGATAAGTTTCACCCGTAAAACACTGTACGCTATGATACCTATGGAGTATTACCTGTTTATCAGCACCCTGATGTTCTTTATCGGGATCTACGGATTTATCTCCCGCCGGAACCTGCTGGCCGTGCTGATTTCCATTGAGTTGATTCTGAACTCGGTTGAGATTAACTTCAGTATATTCAACCGCTATCTGTATCCCGACCATATGGAGGGGATGTTCTTCTCGCTCTTCGGGATAGCTATCTCGGCGGTAGAATCGGCGATTGCCCTCGCCATCATGATTAACGTTTACCGGACGGTGCAGAATATCGACGTCCGCCATATTGATAAGATGAAAAACTAAGGATATGACATTTACCCTCTTCATAGTACTCATCCCGCTTTGTATGTTCCTGTTGCTGGCACTGACCGGCAAACGGATGCCTGCGGGTATGGCCGGAGTTGCCGGCACGTTGGGCATGGCTGTGGTAGCTGCGTTGTCGTATGTAGCAGCTTACCAGTATTTTTTTGTGATTGGCAAGACGGGGGGAGCGTATCCCGAGTTAGTACCGTTCTCGGTAGAGTGGCTGCGATTCAACGATGTGCTACATATAGACCTGGGACTGCTACTCGATCCTATCTCGGTGATGATGCTGGTGGTTATTTCCACCGTTTCGTTGATGGTGCATCTTTATAGCATAGGGTATATGCACGGAGAACGCGGATTTCAACGGTATTATGCGTTCCTGTCGCTATTCAGTTTTTCGATGCTGGGGTTAGTACTGGCTACCAATATTTTCCAGATGTATATTTTCTGGGAGCTGGTGGGGCTTTCATCTTATTTGCTGATCGGGTTCTATTATACCAAACCGTCGGCAGTAGCAGCCTCCAAGAAGGCGTTTATTGTGACGCGTTTTGCCGACCTGGGCTTCCTGATCGGCATCCTGTTGTTGTCGTACTGTACGGGGACGTTCGACTTTGGCGAACTGACGGCGAACAATGGGGCGCTGGTGATCAGTTCGACCGCCGGTGTGTCATTTCTGGGATTGTCGGCGGCTTCATGGGCCATGGCGCTTATCTTTATCGGAGGAGCCGGTAAGTCGGCGATGTTCCCGTTACACGTATGGCTGCCGGATGCGATGGAAGGGCCGACGCCTGTTTCAGCGCTGATCCATGCAGCGACGATGGTGGTGGCCGGGGTATTCCTGATAGCACGGATGTTTCCGGTGTACAGCTTTGCAGCGCCGGAGGTATTGACGCTGATCAGCTATGTAGGAGCCTTCACGGCTCTGTTTGCAGCGGTGATCGCTATTACACAGACTGATATCAAGCGCGTACTGGCTTATTCCACGATTTCACAAATTGCATATATGATGACGGCGCTGGGCGTATCGGGTTTCGGCGGACATGAGGGGTTGGGTTATACCTCCTCTATGTTCCATCTGTTTACCCATGCATTCTTTAAAGCCCTCCTATTCCTGGGAGCAGGCTCGGTGATACATGCCATACATAGCAATGAAATGGGGCAAATGGGCGGACTGCGGAAATATATGCCGGTAACACACATCACCTTCCTGATTGCTTGTCTGGCGATTGCAGGGATACCGCCTTTCTCAGGCTTCTTTAGTAAGGATGAGATATTGGCAGCGGCTTTCCATCACGACATCGTGCTCTTCGTAGTGCTGTGGTTGGTCGCAGGGTTGACAGCTTTCTATATGTTCCGGCTCTATTACAACATCTTCTGGGGAAAGGAGCAGACATATGATCACAAGCCACACGAAGCGTCCTGGACGATGCTCGTTCCGTTGACCGTATTGGTGCTCCTGACAGCTGTGACCGGGTTTATCCCGTTCTCGGAATATGTCAGTAGCGACCTTCTCGGTTATGTCTCTCATATAGACTGGACAGTGGCCATATCCAGTATAGCTGTAGCCTTGGTGGGTATTTTCGTCGCAACAATCTTTTATAAGAAAGAAAATGAGCGATCGACACAACTGGCCCAACGAATGGGAGGCCTGTATCGAGCGGCAGTGAATAAGTTCTATATAGACGAAGCCTGGTTGTTTGTAACAAAGAAGATCATCTTCGACTGTGTGGCGCGTCCTATTGCCTGGTTCGACAAACGGGTGATCGACGGTGTGATTATCGACGGTTCCGGCCGGGTCACAGAGAAGACCGCAGAGAAGATCAAAGGCATGCAATCGGGACAGGTGCAATACTATGCGCTGGTGTTTATCGCCGGCGCGTTGATCCTGGCTGTATGGGCGATGTATATGTAATACTGAAAAAGGTGAAGTTATGAGTATATTATCATTGTTTGTAGGGATACCGGTGGCGATGTTATTGTGCCTCTTCCTGTGTAAGAGTGCTAATCAGACGCGGGCGGTCATGGTAACCGGCAGTTCAGCCCTGCTGGCTTTGTCGCTGGTGATGGTGGTGCTGTTTGTCCGCGAACGCAGTGTGTCGGATAGCGTGATGCTGTTCACACAGGATATCGTTTGGTATGCACCGCTTCATATTCATTATTCGGTAGGGATCGACGGGATATCGTTGTTGATGTTGGTATTGTCGGCTGCGGTTACGTTTGCCGCCGTCTTCTCATCGTGGAAGATGGAACGTCACTACTTTATGTGGTTCTGCCTGCTGATTACCGGAGCGTTCGGCTTCTTTATCTCGACCGACCTGTTCACGATGTTTATGTTCTACGAAACGGCGCTGATACCGATGTACCTCCTGGTGGGGGTATGGGGTACCGGACGCAAGGAATATTCGGCCATGAAGCTGGCGCTGATGCTGATGGGGGCCTCTACCCTACTGCTCATTGGTATCCTTGGTATCTATTTTACCACGGGAGGCACAACGATGAATATTGTCGAACTGGTAAAACTGTCTATTCCACTCAATCATCAATACTGGATATTCCCAATGATCTTTATCGGGTTTGGGACACTGTGCGCCCTATTCCCGTTCCACACCTGGTCGCCCGACGGGTATGCGTCGGCTCCGGCGGCTGTTTCCATGCTCCATGCCGGGGTGTTGAAGAAGCTGGGGGCTTACGGATGTTTTCGTGTAGCTGTTTACCTGATGCCGCAGGGAGCGCACGACCTGGCCTGGATCTTCCTGATCCTTTCGGGGGCAGGTGTAATCTATGGCGCTTTCTGTGCCGTACGTCAAACGGACTTGAAATATATCAATGCCTATTCGTCGGTAAGCCATTGCGGACTGATCCTGTTTGCTATTATGATGCTGAATGAAACGGCCATGCGTGGGGCGGTGCTGCAAATGCTATCGCACGGGTTAATGGCAGCACTTTTCTTTGCCGTGATCGGGATGATCTATGGCCGTACACATACACGCGATCTGCGTGAGATGGGTGGCTTGATGCAGGTGATGCCTTTCCTGTCGGTTTCCTATATTATTGCCGGTTTGGCATCGTTGGGTTTACCGGGACTGAGTGGCTTCGTGGCTGAGATGACGATCTTTGTCGGTTCGTTCCAGCACCATGAGCTGTTCTACCGTGTGCTGACAATCGCGGCAACGGGCTCGATCGTAATCACCGCCGTATATATCCTGCGTGCCGTAGGGAAAGTCTTCTACGGGCCGGTACAAAACGAACAGCATCTCACATTGACAGACGCTATCTGGTATGACAAGATCACGATTGTGGCGTTGTTGGCAGGGATTCTTCTGATCGGGCTACTCCCCTCGTCGGTGTATGGTATCATTGAAAGCGGACTGACACCGCTCATCGGACAATTGGTTTCTTTCTAAAAACAGTTCAGACAGATGGATATAACTAATTTCTTTAAACTCAATCAGGAAGGCGGATTAATGGCTGTGCTTATGATCCTGCTGATTTATGATATGATGGGCAACGACCGCTCCAAACGCTGGTTCCGGCTCACCGCGTGCATCCTTTTTGCCCTTCACACCATACACGGTTTTTTCCTGCCGGCAACGGGTGAGGCTTTCGGTGGGATGTACATTTCCACGGATATGACTGTGTTGATGAAGAACATTCTTAACGTAGCAACCCTGTTCGTATTGATGCAATCGGGACAATGGCTGCGTTCCAGTGCGGCGATCCGTATACGTGAAGGAGAGTTTTATGTGATCACACTCGCCACCTTACTGGGCGGGTATATGATGATCTCCGCCAACAACTTTATGATGCTATATCTGGCGATCGAACTGGCGTCGCTGCCGGTGGCGTGTCTGGCAGCCTTCAACAAATACAAACAAGAATCGGCCGAGGCCGGTGCGAAATTCATCCTGATCTCTGCACTCTCGTCGGGGATCATGATGTTCGGCCTCTCTTACCTATATGGTGCGATGGGGACAATGTATTTCGACGGGATGGGGACGATGTCTATCAATGCGGTGACGGTGATCGGTTTTGTCTTCTTCTTTGCCGGTTTGGGTTTTAAACTGTCGCTCGTACCGTTCCATCTCTGGACAGCCGATGTGTACGAAGGGGCTCCCACGGGTGTGACCGCCTACCTTTCGGTCGTATCGAAAGCGGCGGCTGGTTTTGTGCTTATTTTCACCTTATATCATGTATTCAGCGGACTACAGGAGGTGTGGCATACACTTCTCTGGTGGTTGACTGTTGCAACTATTGTAGTGGGTAACTTGTTTGCCATCCGGCAGAAGAATATGAAGCGCTTCTTTGCCTTCTCCTCCGTATCACAAGCTGGCTACCTGTTGTTAGGTATTATCAGCGGAACATCACAGGGAATGGCGGCAACAGTATTCTATATCCTGGTTTACCTCTTCTCGAACCTGGCAGCATTCGGCGTGATCGCTTCAGTGGAGAACCAATCCGGGCGAACAGATATACCCGGATATAACGGTTTCTTCAAATCCAATCCCCGGTTGGCCTTCGTAATGATGTTGGCGGTGTTCTCGCTGGCGGGTATTCCGCCGTTTGCAGGCTTCTTCAGTAAGTTCTTTATCTTCGCGGCAGCAGCGGCGAAGGGAGACTATGTACTGGTATTCATTGCGTTGATCAATACCGTTGTATCACTCTATTACTACCTGCTGATCGTAAAAGCAATGTTTATCAATCCGGTGGAAGAGTACCCGGTGGGCTACATACAGACCGACCGGTACAACAAAGTCAGCATCGTGCTATGCGCTGGTGCCATCCTGTTGATCGGATTATTCAGTTGTATCTATGAGTATATTGACGGAATAAGTAGCGGAATATCTCTTTTATAGGGGTCGTCCCCAGCAAAATGACAGTCAGAAATGCACAGATAATAAAAACACAAAATAAATACACCAAAATTGTGCTAATATTTAGACTATATTGCTATCATTTTGTCAAAGGATTGCATACCTTTGTCGATGAGGAAAGAATTTACATCCAACGTAAACAATTTATCCGTTGAACGACTTTAATAAGCAAAATCGACATAACTATAATTATTTACTATGGCACGGGAAATTAAATTGAGCTTAGTGTATCGTGACATGTGGCAATCTTCAGGAAAGTACCAGCCACGTGTAGACCAGTTAAAACAAATCGCTCCGGTTATTATCGACATGGGTTGCTTCGCGCGAGTGGAAACCAACGGTGGAGCGTTCGAACAGGTCAATCTGCTGTATGGTGAAAACCCGAATGCGGCAGTACGTGAATTTACAAAGCCTTTCAACGAGGCCGGTATCCAAACCCATATGCTCGACCGCGGGCTGAACGGCTTACGTATGTATCCGGTTCCGGCCGATGTGCGTAAGCTGATGTATAAGGTCAAACATGCGCAAGGGGTAGACATCACCCGTATCTTCTGCGGATTGAACGACACACGCAACATCATTCCCTCCATCCAATATGCCCGTGAAGGCGGGATGATACCGCAAGCCTCGCTCTGTATCACCCATTCGCCGATCCATACCGTAGCATATTACGTAAACATGGCCAAGGAACTGATCGCCGCCGGTGCCCAGGAGATCTGCCTGAAAGACATGGCCGGTATCGGACGTCCCCACAGCCTCGGACTCATCGTCAAGGGCATTAAGGATGCGGCACCTGATATCACCATCCAATACCACGGCCATAGTGGTCCGGGCTTCTCAGTAGCTTCCATGCTGGAAGTGGCCAAAAACGGTGTCGATATTATTGACGTAGCTATGGAACCGTTATCCTGGGGCATGGTACACCCCGATGTCATTACCATCCAGGCCATGTTGAGAGACGCCGGATTCCAGGTAGCCGATATCAATATGAATGCCTATATGGAAGCACGCCGGTTGACACAATCCTTTATGGACGACTTCCTGGGCTTCTTCATCGATCCGGGAAATAAGATCATGACCTCTCTGCTGGTCGGTTGCGGACTGCCGGGCGGTATGATGGGTTCCATGATGGCCGACCTGAAAGGGATGCACAATGCCATCAACATGGCGCTCCGCAACCAGGACAAACCCGAAGTGCCCTTCAATGACCTCGTTGTCCAGCTCTTCCAGGAAGTAGAACACGTATGGCCAAAACTAGGCTACCCCCCGTTGGTAACCCCCTTCAGCCAATATGTCAAGAATATCGCCCTGATGAATATCCTGTCGATGGCAAAAGGCGAACCACGCTTCTCAACCATCGACAAAGACAGTTGGAATATGATCCTCGGCAAGACCGGACGACTGCCTGGCCCGTTGGCTCCCGAACTGATCGAACTGGCACAGGAGAAAGGACTCGAATTCTATACCGGCGACCCACAGGCTGCCTTCCCCGACCAATTGGATACCTACCGAGCCGAACTGGCCGCAAATAACTGGGATGCCGGACAGGACGATGAAGAACTGTTCGAACTCGCCATGCACGACCGCCAGTATCGCGACTTCAAGTCGGGTGTAGCCAAAGAACGCTTCAACGTCGAACTCGAACAGGCACGTGCCAAAGCCGGCGCACCGATTATCGTTACCCGTCCGGTGGTTGAAATGCCGCGCATCGACGTACAACAGGTTCAGAAACAACACCCCAACGCCCAACCGATACAGGCGCCGGTCAAAGGCCAGGTCCTCTGGCAATACGACGTCGTCGATAAATCACAGGCGCCCGTTCCCGGCTCCAAGGTAAAAGAAGGCGATACCCTCTGCTTCATCCAGGCCATCTACGGCATCGAACCCGTCAAAGCCAACTTCGGCGGAAAAATCATCACCACCTACGCCAAACAAGGAGAGTATGCCGAAAAAGGCGAGATCCTGGCTTTTGTAGAATAATCGCAAACCCTGCGTAAAGCAGAAGAGGCTGTCCGTTCGGGCAGCCTCTTTTGCTTTATCCCCACTGCAAGGATTCAAAATCAACGAAATATGAATATTTTTTGAGATATCAGAAGGTATCTCGGCTCCCCGCCTTTGAAGCTACTCTTTATACACATCTTTTGATGCGTATAAAGAGTAGCGTTGAAGGCGGGGAGCCATATTACTCTTTGTTACACCATACTAAATACCATTGACACACGATTTGTTTATCCCCGGAAAATATTCAGATGCTGGAAAATCTGAAACTCCGGCAAGGTGTCATTTGTAAATAAACGGCTCTTTTTACCCCCTCCTCAGCTACTCTTCCTTTTTTTGAGTCCACATTCCACCGCACTGCCTGCCAACGAATTACGGTGAACCCTATAGAAAAAAACTCCACCTTGATTCCACAAAAACATCCACAACCTGATTGTTCAATTATCTGGCTATATTTGTTTAAACAACTCCTATAGTTGACAGAACGTTCGCCTATGGTCGTTTTGTGTCTAAGAGTTTGTCTATCTGCGCCTAAGAGTTGTTTCATCGCCATCTAGATGTTGTTGTAACGGCATCTAGACGTTGTTGCAACGACATCTAGGCCTAGATTCATCCATGTGTACACATTGATTTTGGAAGTGTACCCGTGGATGTCGGGACGCCGATTCTACGATTTTTTCGGCGGAGTCAGCGTGGAGTTTTTTTCTATAGGGTTCACCGTAATTCGTTGGTGGGAAGCGCGGTGGAGTGTGGAATCAAAAAAAGGAAGAGTCGCTGAGGAGGGGGGTAAAAACACCACGATCTGTCTAAAAAATCACCGTTATGATTTTTTCAAACGTCATCGTGTTTGTAAACGAACGCGATGAGGATCGTTCAGTAACGCCATTCTCTTTTTTGTGGCGATTCGTCGATTGGGAGATATCGGATGCTGGTCTCAGTAAATCCAGGCCTGCGCCTCAACTTCGCGAGGCCTGCATCTCAACTGGCTGAGGCCTGCGCCTCGCGGTATTGACTCGTGCGTCTCGCCGGGGTGAGGCCTGCGCCTC
>JAVBUR010000068.1:0-15473 GCA_031555145.1 Tannerellaceae bacterium
CTACCCCCTCAAAGTAGCGTGTCTACCAATTCCACCACCTGCGCATAAAGGGGTGCCCAGAACAGGACTCGAACCTGCACGTCTCTCAACACTCGCACCTGAAACGAGCGCGTCTACCAATTCCGCCACCTGGGCATTCAGTACAAAAAGAAAGTAGCCGCATGCTACCTCATTGATTTGAGCGAAAGACGGGACTCGAACCCGCGACCCTAACCTTGGCAAGGTTATGCTCTACCAACTGAGCTACTTTCGCGAAACCGGGTGCAAATATAGAGGTTATTTTTTATCTTCCAAAACATCTGCACGGTTTTTATGCGTTATATTGTCTTTTTCTTCCTGATTATCCAACACGGGCGATCAGTTCGCTGAAGAGGAAGGTCATGACTTCGGTGGCGCGGTTAGCAGCTTCGATGACGTCAGCGCCGTCGTTAACGAAGTCGTCGGCAAAGTGGTAGCCTTCGTTGGTAATAACAGACATACCAAAGACACGGAGGCCGGCATGGCGAGCGACGATCACTTCAGGCACGGTGCTCATACCAACGGCATCAGCCCCTACCCGTCCGTACATGGCGTACTCGGAAGGCGTTTCAAACGAAGGGCCGGTGAGCGCTACATAGACACCTTTTTGGAGCGGAATATTATTAGCCCGGGCAATTTCCATGACGATGCGTTTGAACTCTCGGTCGTAGGTACGGGTCATATCGGGGAAGCGCGTACCGAAGTCGGCGTTGTTCGGACCGATCAGCGGATTCGGCATCATATTGATATGATCGCGGATGATCATCAGGTCGCCCACATGGAACGAAGTATTAATTCCTCCGGCAGCGTTCGACACCAGCAGGTTCTTAACACCCAACAGCTTCATTACCCGAATAGGGAACGTCACCTGCTGCATCGTATATCCTTCGTAATAATGGAAGCGCCCCTGCATAGCAAGGACAGGTTTGCCTCCGAGCGTACCGGTGATCAGGTTCCCTTTATGCCCGGCAGCAGTAGAGGTCATAAAATGAGGTATATCATTATAAGGTATCACTATCGGGTCAGCAATACGGTCGGCCAATGCACCCAGACCACTACCCAGGATAATGGCGGTTTCGGGACAGGTAACGAGAAGCGAAGCAATATAATCGGCAGCTTCGCGATACTGAGAGGTTTGAATCATTTCCATACGTGTTTTTTTCGTTTCGTTTTTATATAATAGTTAGCGATTCATCAATCCGTATGCAGCCTGTGCTGCACGTTCCATGATCTCCTGTTCGCCCGGAACGATGCGATTTTCCATCACCACCTTTCCGTCACAGATGACGGTATCGACACAATTTCCGTTGGCCGAATATACCAGATTCGAGGTAAAGTTAAAGTTCGGCACCAGTGCCGGTTGAGCGAGGCCGATCAGGCAAAGATCAGCCAGGCATCCGGGTTCGACCCGTCCGGCGTTCAGTCCGGCGATAGCAGCGCCATCGGTCGTGGCAGCTTGCAGCACATCGGCGGCTTTCACTGCTTCGGGATCTTTGCGCCAGGCTTTCCCCAGGAAGGCTGCGAGCCGCATGGCCTCCACCATATCGAGGTTGTTAGACGAGCCGCAGCCATCAGTTCCGATTCCTACTTTAATACCGGCACGGCGCATTTCGTCGAATTTGAAGGTAATGCCCGACGCCAACTTCATATTAGAGGCGGGGTTATGTGCAACACTGACGCCGTGGTCGGCCAGCATACTGACCTCTTCGTCGTCTATATAGATGCCGTGTGCCACCATCAACCGGGGTGAGAGTACACCCAGTTGCCGGAGATAACGCACGGGAGTCAACCCAAACCGCGCCACCGAATCAGTCACCTCCTGCTCTGTTTCGGAGAGATGGAGATGGATCATCAGGCCATGATCACGGGAGAAAGCATCGATCCATTGCAGCAACCCACCCGATACCGTATAAATCGCATGTGGGCCGAGTGCGAAGCGGATACGACTGCTGTAGCTCGTTGTTCGTGCATAGAGTTCGGACATCTGCTTTTTGGCGCGTTCGGTCAGCGTAGGATTGAAGTGGTCGAAGCATACGATGCTCAGCATCGCACGTACCCCCATCTCTTCCACGGCACGCGCCGTAGCGTCGAGCCGTTGGTACATATCGAAGAATGTGGTGGTACCGGTCTTTATCATTTCAAGGCAGGCCAGACGGGCGCCCCAATAGACATCCTCGTCGGTCATCTTTGCCTCGTTCGGCCAAATCTTCTGTTCGAGCCAGGGCATCAGAGGCATATCGTCGCCATAGCCCCGGAAGAGCGTCATCGCCGCATGGGTATGGGTGTTTACCAAACCGGGGATCACGGCTTTGCCACGGGCATCGATCACCCGGCCGGCCGTTATCTCCATCGCCGGTTCCACAGCACGTATAAGGCCTCCTTCTATCAGGATGTCTGTTTCCTTCCCGCCTAATTGCGCGGACTTAATCAACAATGTCATGGTGTTTTACTCGAACCGGGCTTTCATATTCTTGATCCGCTCTTCCCTGATTCGCGGCAACAAAGATGCGAATTTATTTCGATTTATGGCGACAAAGGTGACGCTTTCTTTCACCTCGATCTTACCCAGGTCATCCTTCCCCAGTCCCCCTTTCTGCAAAAGGAATCCGGCCACGTCACCACGACTCAGCTTGTCGCGCTTACCCCGGCCGATCGTCAGGGTGCGCCAGGGTGAAGGTTGCGGATGGCGGGGTTCGGCAGGGAGGTAAAACACCGACGGTTCCTGCTCGATATATTCGGGCACCGTTTCCACTTCGTTCAGGATGAGGAAGGCGTCGCCTTCGGCTCCCATACGCGCCGTACGACCATTACGATGGATAAAAGCTTCTTCGTTCAGCGGAAGATGGTAGTGGATAACATGGCGTACGTCAGGGATATCCAGTCCACGCGCCGCCAGGTCAGTCGAAACGAAGACCGTCGCACTTCCATTACGGAACTGCGCCAGTACCCGTTCGCGGTCGGGCTGTTCCATACCGCCATGAAAGCAGGCGTTTTCTACGTCGCGTGAGGTGAGGTAGTTGCTTACCCGCTCAACAGCTTCGCGGAGGTTGCAGAAGACCAGTGCCTGTTCGCCCCGCAGTTCTCCCAACAGGCCATAAAGGGTATCGAGTTTATCTTTCACCGGCGATTGCACCACATGCACCCGCAGGCCTTTCAGCGTCTTCTCTTCGGTAAGAAATGACAACCGGACGGGGTTCAGGATACCGGTGAATGGCGGTATCTCCACCGCTGCCGTGGCGGAGGTCAGCACCCGGCGGCGGATACCCGTCAGGTGCGAGAGGATGGACTTCATCTCTTTCAGAAAGCCCAGTTCGAGCGACTTATCGAACTCATCGAGGATGAGTGTACGGATATAGTCGAGTTGGATATGCCCCCGTTCGATATGGTCGAGGATGCGGCCGGGCGTACCGATCAGCACCGTCGGCGGATGTTCGAGGCTTTTCTTCTCTGTCCGCATCGGGTGACCGCCGTAACAGCAGTTGATCTTATACCCGGTACCGAGCGAGCGCATCACGCCCTCGATCTGCATCGCCAACTCGCGGGAGGGAGCGATGATAAGCGCCTGCGTCTTCCGGTCTTCGCCGGTAAGCACGGTAAGCAACGGCAGGAGAAACGCCAGCGTCTTACCCGATCCCGTGGGACTGAGCAGCACCATATCTTTCGTCGTACCGGCTTCAAGCACGGCACGTTGCATGTCATTCAGTTCTGCAATGCCCATGTTAGCGAGGGAACGGGATACTATTTCTTGCATAAATTATCGAGTTATTCGCCGGCAAAGGTACGCTTTTTCTACTAAGGATAATGTCCTAACTTTGATTGGGTTTAAAGAGACAGTGATTGGGGCTAGAGCAGCAGGCCGGCGGCAACGCTTTGGGCGACGGCTTTGCCTTGGAGGGCTTCAATGATAGCGAGGCCGAAGTGGAAGACAAGGCCGGGACCTTTACCGGTGATGATATGACCGTCGACCTCAACAGCTTCACCCGTATGAGTGGCGCCTTTCAGGGTGGGCTCGAAGCTGGGGTAGCAGGTGGCTTTGCGACCGTTGAGGATACCCAATCCGCCGAGCACCAACGGGGCAGCACAGATGGCGGCCACGACTTTCCCCTGTTTATGCTGAGCCAATAGCTGTTGCAGTAACGGTTCACAGGCATTCAGGTTGCTGGCGCCAGGCATGCCGCCAGGCAAGACGAGAGCGTCGGCATCAGCCAGTACCGTATCTTCCAACAGGGTATCAGCCATTACACCGATACCATGTGCTCCTTCTATATTGTACTCGCCCGTGATGGACACAATAATGGTATCTATATCGCCCCGACGCAACAGGTCGATCGTACCGATGGCTTCAGTTTCTTCGAAGCCGGTTGCCAGAAATACAAATGCTTTTTTCATAAGGCAGTGCTATTAATGCGGTTTATATACAAATACGTTTAATTCAACTTATAGATATACGTAATGGTACCTTGTTGGTTGTTAACCCCTTTGATACTGTTGAACTTCGCCTGCCGGGCAGCTGCCTGGGCGCTCTTGCGGAGTGCTTCGGAATCAATGGTTGTTCCACGGGTAGGTTCGGCTGAGATCACATTGCCACGAGGATCTACAACAATTTCAAGAACGATCTTTCCTTCGACCGAGACATTGTAGTCCGGACGGGGAAGGCCACCGCCACCGATCGAACGTCCGTTCAGGCTGAACGATCCGTAGCCTCCTACTCCTTCGTTAGCACCATGGTCGGAGTTTCCGAACGGGCTACCCTGATTACCGGTTCCCGACTCGGCATCACCCTGGCTCGTACCGGCTGCCGTCCCGCGTCCAAAGGCGCCGGCGACCTGGTTACTGATGGCCTGTTCGCGCTGGCGCTGTTCGTCGGCTACCCGTTGACGGGTGAGTTCTTCCTGGCGGAGACGTTCCTTTTCTGCATTCTCCAGACGCTTGCGTTCGGCCTCAGCTTTCTGTTCCTTCTTCTTCGCCTCATTCAATGCGATGGTTTCTTCCTGATCCTGGGTGATGGCTTCGTTCTTTGGAGTTTCGACCGGGACTGTGGGAGGAGGCGGTGTGACCGTAGCCGGTGCAGGCGTCTGACCCGTGTACATGGGTTCGAACGTACCGGCAGCGGCATTTACATTACCGAAGTTCACCAGGATACCACCGTCTTCTTCGGGCACGATCGTTTTCAGTACCGTAAACCAAAGCACCAGAAAGATTGTCAGGTGGAATAGCAGGGTGCCTGCCAGGCTGTATATGTCATCTTTCGTATATTTCATACCTTGTTAATGCGGACGGGTGACAAGCACCATCTTGAATTTGTTTTCGTTCGCTACATTCAACACCTTGACTACTTCCTTATAAGGAACTGTTTCGTCGGCATAGAGGGCAACCCACATATCGGGTTCCTTTGCATAACTATCTTGTAGGAAGGGAGTGATCTCATCGAACGACACCTTCACCTCCCGTTGTTTGCCAAATGCCACGTAGTAGTTCAGGTTGGCGTCAATCGTCAGCCGTGTCAACGGCTTGGCAGCCGTCTGCTTGCTGGACTGGGGCAACGTCACCTTGATAGCATTAGGTACCACGACAGTGGAAGTGATCATAAAGAAAATCAACAGTAGGAAGATGACGTCAGTCATCGATGCCATGCTAAAATTCTTGTCAATATTTGTTCTTCGCTTCAGTGCCATGTCGTCAGTTTGCAGGTTCGTTGAGCAAGTCCATGAACTCCATTGTCCGGGCTTCCATCTTGTTGACCACATTGTCAACCTGCGAAACCAGGTAGTTGTAAGCAAAGAGGGCGATGATACCGACTACAAGTCCGCCGACAGTAGTCACCAGCGCTTCGTATATACCACCGGACAGCAGGGTAACGTCCACATTCGCACCGGCATTAGCCATATCAAAAAAGGCACGTACCATCCCTGTCACCGTTCCCAGGAACCCAAGCATCGGCGCACTAGCTGCCGTGGTAGCGATCACGGGAAATCCTTTTTCGAGTTTCGCCACTTCCAGGTTACCCACATTTTCGATCGCAACAAGCACATCACTCATCGGACGTCCCAAGCGGGTAATCCCTTTTTCGATCATACGGGCCGACGGAGTATTGGTATTACGACAGAGGTTGAGCGCCGAATCCACTTTTCCGTCATGGATGTAATCTTTAATCCGGTTCATAAAGGCTTCATCTTCTTTCCCAGCGCGTTTAATGATAATGAACCGCTGGATAAAGATATAAATAGCCAATAAAGACATGAACAGCAACACAAGCATGATCCATCCTCCTTTAAAGGCAAGGTCTATCACGTTGATCTGTGCTTCGGTAGGAACAGTCACTGCTGTGAAGTCGGGCATCTGCTCAACGGCTTGCGCCCCGGTGGTCTGAACTGAAAGTAAGAAACTCATTATGTTATTTTATTAGTTAAATGAATTATTTAGAGGTTACTTCTCTGTATCCCAGTTGGAATTTATACAACTCGATCGTTCGCTTCAACCCCATGTACAGGGCGTCGGCAATCAACGCATGACCGATAGAGACTTCTTCCAGCCAGGGAATCTGCTGGCTGAAGTATGCAAGGTTATCGATACTCAGGTCGTGTCCGGCGTTTATACCCAGTCCCAGGTTTTTAGCCAGGCGGGCAGCTTCTACGAAAGGAGCAACAGCCGCTTCCTTGTCTACATGGTAGTTAGCGGCATAAGGTTCGGTATAGAGTTCGACACGGTCGGTCCCGGTTTTGGCCGCCTGCTCGATATTAGCGAGGTCGGCACCTACAAAAATAGATGTCCGGATTCCTTTGGCGGTGAACGTGTCGATGATCTCGCTCAATTGGTCGAAGTTAGCCTTGACATCCCATCCGGCGTTGGAGGTAATGGCATCCGGCGCATCGGGCACCAATGTCACTTGTTGGGGTTTCACCTTGACCACCAGATCGATAAACTTATCGCAGGGATAGCCTTCGATATTCAACTCCGTCTTAATCAGGGGTTTCAGCGCATAGACATCGCTATATCGGATATGCCGTTCATCCGGACGTGGGTGAACGGTGATACCTTGTGCTCCAAATTTTTCACAATCCAAGGCTACTTGGGTTACATCCGGGATATTCCCCCCACGCGCATTACGCAACGTGGCAATCTTGTTAATGTTTACACTTAAATTCGTCATTTGTTACATTTCATTGTATTTCTTCACTACATTTGCAAAAATGTATCGGCAAATTTAGCAGGTTTTAGGGAATATAGAGAGAAATGTTGGTGAAAGATTTCATAACAAAAGAAATTCCGGTGTTAAAAAGCTTTGATACCGTTGAATATGCTTTGGCTTTAATGGATGACATGAAGCTGAAGCACCTGCCATTGCTAAAGGACAACCTGTATCACTGCCTGGTATCGGAGAAGGAACTGTTGGCTATGCCGGATGCGCTGTCGCCGGTTGGCGACGCAGTCGTATTCGCTCCGGCGGTAAAAGAGAACGGGCACCTGCATGAAGTGCTGACCCTCATGTCGCGCTACGGATTGACATTGCTCCCGGTCGTCTCCTCCACAGGGGTGTACCTGGGTGTTGTGACGCGCGACAAACTGGTGGATGTGTTGACGGGACTCTGCAACGCCGAAGCGGCGGGAAGCGTCATCGTGATCGAACTCTTGCCGCAAGACTATGCACTGTCGGAGATCGCCCGCATTGTGGAGTCGAACAATGCCCATATCCTAAGCCTGTTTTCATCCCTCGACAAAGATACCGGCCGCCTGCATATCACGATCAAGTTAGACCTGGAAGACGCTTCACCGGTAATCCGCAGCTTCGAACGTTTCAACTATACCGTCCTGTATCATTTCATGGATAATGGAGCGGTAGACGACCTGTTGCAGCAACGCGTGAATGAGTTATTATATTATATGAATATGTAAAGCCGTCCGACGGCACCAGAAAGAACCTATGAAGATTGGTATATTCGGAAGTGAATATCAAGAAGAAAAGCAAAGCCAGATCCGGCGCTTGTTTGAAAAGTTGACATCCTTTGGGGCTACGGTGTATGTGGATGCCTCCTTTCATGCCAGTTTATCTGCAACCATTCCTGATCTGCCCCCCATAGGCGGCCTGCTCGATGGGGATGAATTCGACCTCGACATCGCTTTGAGCGTAGGAGGCGACGGCACCTTCCTCCGAACAGCAGCACGCATCAACAGGCAGAACATCCCCATCCTGGGCATCAATACCGGACGGTTAGGATTCCTGGCCGACGTGAGCCGCCAGGAGATCGAAGACACGCTGGACGAACTGTTTAAGAACTACTACCGGATAGAAGAACGGACCCTGCTCAGGCTTAGCACGGAAGGCCAACTTTACCAGGAATATAACTATGCGCTGAATGAAGTAGCCATCCTCAAGCGCGATACCTCTTCGATGATTATCCTGCATACGATGCTCGACGATGAATACCTGGCCTCTTACCAGGCTGACGGACTGGTGATAGCGACCCCGACCGGCAGTACAGCCTATTCAATGAGCGTGAACGGACCGGTGGTCGTACCGCAAAGCAACAGTATCGTACTGAGCCCCGTCGCTCCCCATTCACTGAATGTACGCCCGCTGGTCATTCCCGACAATGCCGTTATTAAACTGAAGATCGAAAGCCGCAGCGACAGTTTCCTGATTGCACTCGACGGCCGATCGGAAGTATTCCCGGTCGACACCGAACTCACCATCACAAAAGCCGACTACACCACGAAAGTAATCAAACGACATGGTCACACCTTCTACCAGACCCTGCGGGAGAAACTAATGTGGGGAGCCGATCCGCGGATGAAATAATCACTTCTTCTCCTGAGGCGGTTTGACGTTGCGTATCTTCATGTTACGGAACCAGATCGTAGCCTCGCCATGTTTCCCCTGCAGGCCGATATACCCTTTAGTCGGCAGCGAAGCAAACGGTTTGGGCAACCATGCAGGAATGGCACTACCATCGGGGTTCTCCGTACCGGATATCCACAGGCTCATGTCCATATCGGTTACCTTCCTCCCATTCAGGATCACGGATATATGTTTTCCTACACAACGGACGCGCATATGGTTCCACTGCCCGGGCTTCTTCACGATCTTGTCGGCCTTGGGACCGAGATGTCCAAAGATAGCACCACAGCGTTCATACGATTTGGCGTCGCTCCACTTGGCATAATGATCGTCGGCTATCTGAACCTCCACCGAATTAGGTATCCAGTCTTTCATATCCGTACAATAGATCACCACGCCACTATTGGTGCCGTTATCGTTCCTGAAGTCGATATCCAGTTCGAAGTTCTCAAATTCACGGGTCGTCCAGATCGCCTCATCTTTCGATGCAGATAAAATGCCCTCGTCTACTTTCCAGGCAGCAGTATCAAAATGGGCTTCCGACAGGTTCTCGCCGAAAAGAGGTTGCCAAATATTGAGGGTACTTTCCGGCACCTCCACTTCCTGCACTATTTCCTGTGCAGACAAAACACTTGTCAAAAAGCAAGACGTCATCAAGACGCCTACGAATCGTTTCATTTGTTGAACTGTTCTCATGTTTACTGTATTGGATATGATTAGCCAAATATATCCATTCTGCCGCCAGGATATCCCTCTTTATAGATTATTAAGGATTAAAAACAGCACCAGATGTTAAAACGTAAGAAGCCCCCACTATATCAATTCAACGTTTTTTGTCATATTTTATCGAAATAATGTTACAAATAAGCATTGGTATGTAATTTATTTTCGTAGTTTTGCCTCCAGTTCTTAAGATAGGTCAAAAGGAAGGCAGGATTAAGGGATAGATTTTATGCATTTATGTTGCATAAATTAACAAATTGGCCTGATAGGATGTATTGAGAAGCGGAAATAGTTGTATGGCTTTTATCATTACGATTTGAACAGTGTGAACGGCCAACTGAGTAAGAGTAAAAACTATATACATTTATTAATGTTAAATAAAAAGAGTGTCTTTGCGACAATTCAACCTGACAGGGATGTATTGAGATGCAGAAATGGTTGTGTGGCTTTTATCATGTAATCTGGAACAGCGCGAAGGACCAACAACGTAAAAATAAAAGTAAAAACTAAATACAATTTTTTTAAATGTTAAACAAAAAGAGTGTCTATGAAAAGTTTGACTAATGTTTTGTTGTGCTTACTTGTAAGCATTGGACTTGCGACCGCTCAAACAACGAAAGTGACAGGTACTGTTACTTCCGCTGAAGATGGCGAGCCGGTGATCGGAGCTGCCGTTATGGTGAAAGGGACCACCGTAGGAACTGTTACTTCCATTGATGGAACGTTTTCAATAGATGTGCCGCAGAGTGGAAAAACGCTGTTGATATCGTACATCGGTATGCTTACGCAGGAAGTAGCTGTAGCGCCTATTGTCAAGGTTGTGATGCAAACCGACTCCCAAAATCTGGATGAAGTGGTGGTAACTGCCTTAGGGCTTACCCGCGAAAAAAAATCACTGGGTTATGCCGTTTCCGAAGTAAAATCGGAAGAATTGACAAAGGCCGGCCAGATCAGTGTCACAGGCTCCTTGTCCGGTAAAATGGCGGGGGTTCAGGTAAACCAGTTTGGGGGTACCGTAGGAGCTTCTTCCCGTATTTCCGTACGTGGTAACTCTTCTTTATCTTCTGATCAGCAACCGATGATTGTGGTCGATGGTATACCCATCTCCAACGACACACAGCGTACAGGGGATAACACCTATGGCGGTACCGACTACGGTTCCGGTCTGAACGACATTAACCCGGAAGACATTGAGTCTATCACGGTATTAAAGGGGGGATCTGCTGCCCTTTACGGTATGCGTGCCGGTAATGGTGTGATCCTGATCACCACCAAATCCGGTAAAAAAGCCAAAGGTGTAACCATTTCGTATGATGGCAACTTCACGGTCGATCGCGTTGCAACCATGCCCCGCTTGCAAAACAGATATGGACAGGGTTACGATGGAGACGAGTATCACTACAGCATCTACAATGATGGCGAAAACTATCAGGACTATGCCGTAAACAGTTCATTCTCTTACCTGGACAGCAACAATGGGGTCAATGACTTCTACGATGAATCCTGGGGACCACGTTTGGATATCGGCTTGAAGATACCGCAATACGACAGCCCGCTCAATAGCGATGGCACACGCCAAGCCACTCCCTGGGTATCCCATAAGAACAACATAAAGGATTTCTTCCAGACAGGTTATTCCATGAGCCACACCGTATCCGTACTGTCGCAGTCTGAAAAATCCAGCACACGTGCTTCCCTCTCCTACCGTAACCAGGCCGGTACTGTGCCCAACACCGATCAGACACGATACGGCGGACAGTTCAATACCGACATCGCCCTGAACAAATACGTGAAATTTGACCTGAGTGCCAACTACACACGTACTGAAAGCGATAACCTGCTCGGCCAGGGATACGGCGCCAACAACCCGATCAACGGTTTGATGATCTGGTCAGGACGCCAAATCGATATGAAAACGTTAAAGGCCAATTGGGACCAAAGAGACCCCAACACCGGCGAGTACACCTATTACAACTGGAACTCGAACTATCACATGAATCCTTACTTCATTGTGAACAAGAATACCAACAGTTACCAACGTGACCGTATTTTCGCCAAATCGTCTCTCTACTACCAACCGTTCGAATTCCTGAAATTCGAAGGCCGTATGGGTGTGGACTATTATAGCACAGATGCGTTGGAACGTATCTATTACGATACGGAAACACCGAACGGTTCGTTCCTGGAAACATTGAATAAGAACACGGATTTCAATGCCGACTTCATCGCCTCGTTCAACAAGGTTTTCGGCGATTTCAACATCTCCGCCATCGCCGGTGCGAACTACCGTGATGTACAATGGCAGGAGAATGAGATGGGAGCCAATGAATTGACGGTAAAAGGTGTTTACACCATGGCCAATAAGATGGGCGACGCCATTGCCAATATGGACCATAGCCACATCCGCTCCAACTCCGTGTATGCTTCCGGTTCTATCGGATGGAAGAGTCAGTTATATATGGACGTCAGTGCACGTAACGACTGGAGTTCCACCATCAAAGACGCATTCTTCTATCCGTCAGTGAGCCTCAGCTGGATTCCTACCGAAACGTTCGATTGGTTGAAAGGCGACGTATTGTCTTTCCTGAAACTGCGTGGAGGTTGGGCTGAAATCGGAGCGGCTACGTCTGCCTACCGGAATCGTTATTATCATTATGCATATGATGATCCTGTTTCTTTCAGAGGTGTGGCACTGATGTATAAGACAACGACCATGCCTAAAACAGACTTGCGCCCGGAAAGCATACAGACCTGGGAAATCGGCGTCGACGCCGGATTCCTGAATGACCGTTTACATGCAGACATTGCCTACTACCAGAAGAAGACCACCGATCAGATCATGTCTGTCCGCACATCGAACGTAGTTGGTTACACCTTTATGTTGATTAATGCCGGTGAAATATCCAACAAGGGTATTGAAGTTCAGTTACGTGGCGATATCCTTCAAAGCAAGACCGGCCTCAACTGGTCAAGCACGGTCAACTTCTCCAAAGACAAGAGTAAGATCATCTCCTTGCAGCCTCCTTATATCAACACCTATTCATTAGGATGGACCTGGGGAGTAGACAACCAGGCCAGAGTAGGCGAAGAATGGGGTGCACTCGTAACAACCGGCTATGCCCGCCTGGGTGATGGCGACGGCTATGAAGGCCCGTTAAAGGGAGCTATCAAGGTGACGGAAGAAGGCTTGATCGCAACGAAAGCCAGTAAGGTGATTGGACACGTAACGCCCGACTTCCTGGCCGGTTGGAGAAACGACTTCACCTACAAAAACTTCCTGTTCGGTTTCTTATTGGATCTGCGTATCGGTGGCGACATCTGGTCGCAATCCATGAGCCATGCCTATACGGCAGGTACAGCTGAATACACGATAGAGAATGGTATCCGCGAACGCGCTATCGTGGCAGGAAAAGACATCATGACAAATGAAAAATTTGTGATGGAGGATGAAAATGGCAACTGGGTAACCAACACCATTGAAACAGATGCCCAAACCTGGTTCAACGATGGCGGCGTAGACGAAATGTACGTCTTCGACGGTTCATTCCTGAAACTGCGCGAAGCCTATATAACCTACAACGTGCCCAAATCATTCTTGGCCAAATCGAAATATTTCAGTCAGGCTACCGTCTCACTGATCGGCTCGAACCTCGCCCTGTTGTGGGTACACAAAACGAATACCTTGCGTTTAGATCCCGAAACGGGTGGGGTATCCAGTGATACCCGAGGTGTCGGTTTCGAACAAGCCTCTGTTCCTTCTTCACGTAGCATTGGTGTTAAGCTTGGTCTTACTTTTTAATCATTAAGAGAGTTATCATATGAAAAATATATTTAAACTTTGGACGGCGTGCGTTGCCGCCATCTTACTGACTGGCTGCACCGGTTCATTTGACGAAGTCAACACAGACCCGGATGCATTTGAAGAAGTGCCCCCTACCAATATACTGGCCTACGTGCTGCAACGCTCGGCCCAAACGTTTGGAGGCGACATGGACGGATATGGCACCTTTAGTGGCTATATCGTAAAGATACAGTACCTCGATTATATGGGTGGATTAATTCCCTCCAACAATACCTACGGAAACCGCTGGGCGCTTTGCTACACGAACAATTCCCAAATCAAGAGCCTGCTGGCAAGTACAGAAGAAGACGCGGAATATTATAAAAACATCCGTAGCGTTGTCCGCATCTGGAGAAACTATATGTGGTTATTCCTGCTCGATTCATGGGGAGATATTCCTTATTCCGAAGCACTGAAAGCCGAAGAAGGAGTATTGAGTGTGAAGTACGACAAACAGGAAAACGTGTATCCGGCTGTATTGGCTGACCTGAAAGTCATTGCCGATGAGTTGGCAGCAGGTTTCGGACCGGCCGACCTCGGTGACGGCGACTTCATCTACGACGGCGATATGGAAAAATGGCAACGGTTCTGTAATTCACTCCGTATGCGTATTGCCATGCGTATCTCCGGCGTATCTCCTGAATTAGCCAAGAGTACCATCGAAGAGATCTGTGCTAATCCGACCAAGTATCCAATCTGCGAAACAAATGACGACAACTGCTATCTGTGGTGGCCGGGAACAGCGCCGAACTTCGAACGTTGGTATAACGACATGCGTAGCCGCGACGACTTTGGTGTATCCGATATCCTGATCGACCACTTGAAAGACATGCAGGATCCTCGTTTGAAAACGATTGCCAAACCCGCCAAAAGTGACGGCCAATACCGTGGTTTCCAGAACGGCCCGGCTTCTAAGCCGATATTGAATACCATCTCACGTGTCGGAACAATGTATCGGGAAGACCCCGCTGGTTTTACTCCTTTCCTGAAATCCTGCGAAAACTATTTCATCATTGCCGAAGCGGCCATGAAGGGATGGAACGTTGGCATGTCGGCCGAAGAGGCTTATGAAATCGCGGTAGTTCTTTCGATGGAAGATAACGGCATCTCAGCAGACGAAACTGAAGCCTATCTGGCCGGTAAAGGGAAGTGGGACAACACCACCGAACGTATCTGGTGGGAAGCCTGGATCGCCCTCTTCAAAGAGAACTGGGAAACCTGGTGCTTATACCGTAGAACGGGTATTCCTTCCACAAACTATCCGGCTATCAAGTCCATCTACGGTAGCGCCCATAATGATCAACCGTTCCGCCTGCCGTATCCGCAGAACCAATATGATTATAACGGCGAGAACCTGACTCCTATATTGGACGGTATCAAGGATTATTGCTGGGGAAAACAACTGTGGTGGGATAAACGCACCGGCGTATATTGATCCCTATCTCATACCAACTAAAAAGGAGTTGCTTCGTTCGCGCAGCAACTCCTTTTTAGTTAGCCTAAAGACAATCCTCTTTCATATCTGTCCGTATTTGAAGATAAATTGAGGCGCAGGCCTCACCCCGGCAAGACGCACGAGCCAGCACCGCGAGGCGCAGGCCTCAGCCGGTTGAGATGCACAAGCCAGCAGGCTGACATGCAGGCCTGGATTTGACGAGGTCTGCTTCCGATATCTCCCAATCGACGAATCGCCACAAAAAAGAGAATGACGTTACTGAACGATTCTCATCGCGTTCGTTCACAAACACGATGACGTTTTAAAAAATCATAACGGTGATTTTTTTAGACAGACCGTGGTGTTTTTACCCCCTCCTCAGCGACTCTTCCTTTTTTTGAGTCCACCCTCCACCGCGCTGCCTGTCAGCGAATTACGGTGGACTCTATAGAAAAAAAACTCCACGCTGACTCCACCGGAAAAATCGTAGAATCGGCGTCCCGACATCCACGGGTACACTTCCAAAATCAATGTGTACACGTTGCTGAATCTAGGCCTAGATGTCGTTGCAACAACGTCTAGATGCCGTTACAACAACATCCAGATGTCGATGAAACAAC
>JAVBUR010000023.1:0-25513 GCA_031555145.1 Tannerellaceae bacterium
GAAAGATATCATCTCCAAACTGGAAAAAGGCCAGGTATTGGAAGGAACTGTCAAGAACATCACTTCGTACGGTGTATTCATCGACCTGGGTGGCGTAGACGGTTTGATCCACATCACCGACCTGTCTTGGGGACGCGTTTCTCATCCGGAAGAAATCGTTCAGTTGGATCAGAAGATCAACGTGGTTATCCTCGACTTCGACGATGAAAAGAAACGTATCGCTCTCGGCTTGAAACAACTTACTCCGCACCCGTGGGATGCGTTGGATGCTGAACTGAAAGTAGGCGACAAAGTAAACGGTAAGGTAGTGGTTATGGCTGACTACGGTGCATTCATCGAAATCGCTCCGGGTGTAGAAGGTCTGATCCACGTATCTGAAATGTCTTGGACACAACACCTGCGCAGCGCTCAGGACTTCATGAAAGTAGGTGACGAAATCGAAGCTGTTATCCTGACACTCGACCGCGACGAACGCAAAATGTCTCTGGGTATCAAACAGCTGAAGGCTGACCCATGGGAAGATATCGAATCTCGCTTCCCGGTTGCATCCAAACACACTGCTAAAGTACGTAACTTCACGAACTTCGGTGTATTTGTTGAAATCGAAGAAGGCGTTGACGGCTTGATCCACATCTCCGACTTGTCTTGGACGAAGAAAATCAAACACCCGTCTGAATTCACACAGATTGGTGCTGAGATCGAAGTTCAGGTACTGGAAATCGATAAGGAAAACCGTCGTTTGAGCTTAGGTCACAAACAGTTGGAAGAAAATCCCTGGGATGTATTCGAAACGATCTTCACAGTAGGTTCAATCCACGAAGGTACCATCATCGAAGTGTTGGATAAGGGTGCAGTCATCTCTCTGCCGTATGGCGTAGAAGGTTTCGCGACTCCGAAACACCTGGTAAAAGAAGACGGTTCACAGGCTGTGGTCGACGAAAAGATGCAGTTCAAGGTAATCGAATTCAATAAGGAAGCTAAACGTATCATCCTGTCTCACAGCCGTATCTTCGAAGATGAACAGAAGAAAGCTGCTAAGGGCGAAGGTGGTGCTACTGAAAAGAGAGCTCCGAAACGCGGTAAAAAAGAAGAAGAAGAAACAACGATGACTTCCAGCCCGGTTGAAAAAACAACCCTGGGTGATATCGAAGAACTCGCTGCCCTGAAAGAAAAACTGTCAGGCAAGTAATCTTTCCCTACCTTATATAAGAGGAGACATCTACTACAGGTGTCTCCTTTTTTTGTTACTTTTGTTTTCATAAGCAAATGACATGAAAAAGTTAGTTATTTTTGATCTCGACGGCACACTGATCGACACCATTGCCGACCTGGCGGAGAGTGTAAATCACGCCCTGTCGGCTTGCGGATATCCCATCCACCCGATAGAGGCCTATCGTTTCTTTGTCGGCAACGGTATCAATAAACTGTTCGAACGGGCCTTGCCGGAAGGTGAGAAGACCGAAGAGAACGTGCTGCGGATGCGGAAACTTTTCCTCGCCCATTACAGCGTACATAATACGGAACGAAGCGTGCCGTACCCCGGCATCCCGGAATTATTGGCCGAATTGCATCAGGCCGGTATCGGGTTAGCCGTTGCTTCGAACAAATACCACGAAGGAACGGTTAAGATGATCGAGTACTATTTCAGCACGATCCCCTTCGTGAAAGTGCTCGGACAGCGGGAAGGTATTGCGCCGAAACCGGATCCTACGATTGTCATCGATATCTGTGCCGCCGCCGGGATACGCAAAGAAGAGGTCTTGTATGTCGGCGATTCGGGCGTGGATATGCAGACGGCGCTCAACGCAGGTGTGACTGCCTGTGGTGTGACCTGGGGATTTCGTCCGCTCATTGAACTGGAAGCCTTCCATCCCGCCTATATGGTGGATACCCCTGCCGGAATCAAGCAGATTTTTGAGATGTGAACAAAACAAAACACTTCTCTTTGCCGTTATGAATACAGACAACGAATGAAAACGAACACATGAGAAAGGTGCTGAAATGGGTAGGAGTCGTATGCCTGATACCAATTATACTGGTATTGCTGCTCTCTCTATTGCTGTACCTGCCTCCTGTTCAGAATTTTGCTGTCAAACGTGTTACCCGTTATGCATCGGAGGCCATCGGTATGCAGATCGGTCTCCAACGAATACGCCTTTCATTTCCGTTAGACCTTTCTCTGCAAGGGGTCGAGGTGTTGCAGAATCCGCTGGATACCTTGCTGACGTTGCAACGACTGACGGTGCGCGTTCATCCTGTCTCCCTTCGGAAGCAATTATTCTCTGTCCAGTCTCTTTCCCTTGAAAAAGCATATATCTATAGCGGAGGCCTGCTTAAGGGGATGCTGCTGGAAGGCGATATCGGCGAACTGTCGATTAAAGCTAATTCTATCGACCTGTTGGATCAGCATGCGTGGATAGATAATGCGATACTGACCGATGCCGCTGTCCGGCTGCGTATCGATTCCCTTTCGCAGGAATCGGATACGGCTTCCACCCCGGTCAACTGGCAGTTGGCGCTTCGGAAGGTTGCCCTGAAAAATGTAAGTTTCACGTTGGATATCCCTGCCGATTCATTGCATCTGGGTACGCATATCACGCATGTCGTGGTGACGAATGGCGGTGTAGACCTCGGTCGTTCGGCTTATGAGGTAGAACGTTTCAGCCTGCTGGCTGCCCGCCTGCAGTACGACGCCAACAGCGAGGAGCCCGTCCCGGGCTTGGATGTTGCCCATATCGACCTCTACCATTTGCTGGCTACCATCGACTCCGTCCGCTATGCCGGCAAAGAGATACACGCCCGTATCCATTCTTTTACGGTACAGGAGCGTTCCGGTCTGTCGGTCTCTTCCCTGATGGGGACTGTACATAGCGATAGTACCCGGCTGGATGTACCCAATCTTACCTTGCGTACCCCTTCTTCCGATATTCGCCTCTTTGCCACGCTGCCGTGGAGTGCGTTGGACGAACAGCCTGCGGGCAGCTTGCGGGCCTTATTTACCGCCTCGATCGGTAAGCCTGACCTGCTGATGTTTGCCGGCAACCTGCCCGCTGACTTCAAGAAGGCGTACCCCGATCGACCTATCAACGTGACTGCCGGCGTGGAGGGGAACCTCGACCACCTGCGTGTGCAACAACTGAAAGCCGAGCTGCCTGGTGCATTCAACGTCTCCCTTTCCGGCCAGTTGAGGGATGTGACCGACAGTATCCGTCGGGCAGCTACCTTCCGGATGGAAGCGACCAGCGATACTCTGTCGTTCCTCACCACGCTGTTACCCACCTTCCAACGGGAGGCTTTTGTCATTCCTCCCGGTATGCAACTGAGCGGCGAAGCCAGCCTCAACGACCGAACCTATCAGGCCAACTTGCTCTTGACTGAAGACAAGGCCCGGGTGACGGTAGATGGTAGCTTCAACCCCGTAGCCGAATCCTACCAGGCAACCTTGCAGGTCGACAGCCTCGAGCCCATTCACTTTATGCCAGGCGATTCCCTGCTGTGGCTGACAGCTTCGGTAGACGCCGTCGGGAAAGGCTTCGACATGTTCAAAGCCACCACCTTTGCCCGGCTGAACGCCAGCATAACCGATATGCAGTATGGCAAGACAGCCGTCGCTAACGTCACCCTCTCGGCCTCCCTCAAAGATCACCAGGCGCATGCCGAACTACAGAGCGACTACCCCCTGGCGCGGATGGATATCACGCTCGACGGCACGCTGACGAAGGAGTTTGTGCAAGGCATGTTGATCGCTGACGTAGATACAATAGATCTCCAGGGCCTTCACCTGGTGGAAGACCCATTCGCCACCTCCTTCCAGTTCTTTGCCGACGGGAAGAGTAACCTGAAAGAAACCCACCAACTCGATATATCGCTCGGTAACTGGATGATTGCCACCGAGGGGCAGACCTTTCGCCCCAAACTGTTGGTCCTCAAAGCCCGTACCGATACCGCCTCCACCCTGGCCTCGATCAGTGCAGGCGACCTGATGATCCAGCTGACCGGCCAGGCGCAACCGGAGCTGTTGCTGAAACAGGCCACTCTTTTCTCCGACAGCCTTTACCGTCAGTTGGAAGTAGATTCGGTGATCAATATGACGCGCCTCCAACCCCTGCTGCCTGATCTCTGCCTGACGATCAAAGCGGGGAAAGACAATCCCGTATACAATATATTACGTGATTACGGTATGGGCTTCAACAACTTATTCCTCGATGCCGACGCTTCTCCTGAGAAAGGGCTGACGATGGATGCCGAGATCTTCGCCGCCCATCGTGATACCTTCCTGATCGATACCATCCGCGCCACGATCCGTCCCGACTCGCTGGGATTGCTTTACAGAGCCTCCGTGATCAAGAACCGCTACCGGCAGCAACAGCCTTTTGCCGCCTATCTCACCGGTTCGCTCCGGAATGCCTACGCCGATGCCGAACTCACCTATCTGAATAATAAGAAGGAGACCGGTATGCATATCGGCGTCCGCATGTTCAAAGAGAGGGAAGGAGCGTTGTTCCAG
Source organism: Tannerellaceae bacterium (assembly GCA_031555145.1). Classification (GTDB taxonomy): domain Bacteria; phylum Bacteroidota; class Bacteroidia; order Bacteroidales; family Tannerellaceae; genus JAJDIA01. The sequence continues at coordinate 4,508 of JAVBUR010000023.1, forward strand.
TTCTTCCCCGAAGAACCGGTGCTTGCCTTTACATCCTATAAACTCAACCCTGACAACTACGTCCGTTACCTGGGTATGCAGCACATCGATGCGAACGTCCGGCTCGAAGGAAAGCAAAACGCCTCCCTCTGGCTGCACTCCATCCAGCACGAAGAAGCACCGTCCGAGTTGCATCTGGAGATCAGCCAGATTGACTTGGTCAATGTGTCGAAAGGCTTTATCACCCTTCCGCCCATGCAAGGTATCCTGAGTGCCGACATCCAGTATGTGCCTACCGACGAAACCTTTATGGTGGCGGCCGATGCCAATATAGACAACCTGATCTACCAGGGCGGACGGATAGGTGAAATCATGCTGAATGCCGTCTACCTCCCGTTGAGTAATAATGAACACCAGGCCGACGTTCACTTCTACCGCGACCGGGAAGAGATCGTCACTGCCACCGCCCTCTATCGTGCCGGCAAGACCGATCATCTGACGGGAAGCCTTGACATCACCAAGTTGCCGATGCCTATGCTGACTCCTTTTATTCCTGACGGACTGGCGCAGTTGAACGGCGCCATGAATGGGCATATGAGCATCGAAGGATCGACGGAGAAACCTACCCTCAATGGTTATATGCAATTGGACACCGGCTCTGTGTATGTCAGTTCGCTGACCTCCCGCTTCCGTTTCGATGAGAAGAAGATCGAGGTGAAAGATAGTAGACTGGCCTTCAATAAGTATAATATCTACGCTACGGGTAATAACCCCTTTATCATCAATGGTACGATTGATTTCACCGATCTATCGCGGATGACGGCCGACCTTCGCCTGAATGCCAACAATATGCAGGTGCTCGATGCCAAGCGGACGAAGGAAAGCATGGTGTATGGCAAACTTTTTGTCAACCTCGCCACTACCATCAAAGGCCGGCTCGATGCCCTCGCTATCCGGGGTGATCTGCAGTTGTTGGGTGGTACCAACGTGGGTTATGTGATGGGGGAATCGTCGCTCACGGTGCAAGACCGCTTGAAAGACCTCGTAACCTTTACCTCCTTCGCCGACACCCTGACGCGGACACGTCGCCGTCAACCCTCCATGCCGATCGGCGGAGTGGATATGATGATGGTGATCCATATCGACCCCGTTGTGCAACTACGTGCCGATATCACCCCCGACCAGTCCAGCTATGTAGATCTGGAAGGTGGCGGCGACCTCTCCTTCCAATATACCCGTCAGGGGGATATGATACTCAATGGACGATACACCCTGAACGGAGGTAATATCAAGTATGCGTTACCGATTATTCCGTTGAAGGAATTCCATATTAAGCAGGACAGCTACGTGCAGTGGGACGGCGATCCGATGAATCCGCTACTCAATCTGACGGCTACGGAACGTGCCCGTGCGTCGGTGTCTAACCTGGGAGGTAGCCCACAGTCGGTCAACTTCGATGTGGGTGTCCAGTTGAAAGACCGCCTTAACGATATGGAACTACAGTTCGTGATCGATGCCCCCGAGAATATCTCCGTCAAGAACGACCTCGCTTCTGTCGGTCCCGAAGAACGGTCGAAGCGTGCCATCGCCATGATTATGACCGGCATGTATCTCGACGGCAACAGCGCCGGTGGTACGAACAATATGAATATGGGTAACGCCCTCAATAGTTTCCTCGAAAGTGAGATCAACAACATTGCCGGGGATGCGTTGAAGACGGTCGATATCTCCGTCGGCGTGGATACCTATGATAATGACCCCAGTACGGGAGGTGGGCAGCGTACCGACTACTCGTTCCGTTTTGCCAAGCGTTTCTACAACGACCGTATTCGTGTGGTGATCGGCGGCAAGGTATCGTCGGGCGATGTGCAGCAGCAACAAGAATCGTTTATCGACAATGTGTCGGTCGAATACCGCCTCGACCAGGCAGGTACGCGTTATGTCAAGCTCTTCCACGACCGTAACTACGAAAGCATACTGGAAGGAGAGATTATGGAAACCGGCGCCGGTGTGGTGCTCCGTAAGAAAATGTTATATTTACGCGAGCTATTCAACTTCCGCAAGAAGAAGGTGGCTCCGGTACCCGAAGATGAACCCAAGGAAGTAAAACAGGAACAAGATGAAAAACCGGCAGCCCAATAGACGACCAGACAAGCCTCTTACGTTTGTACGTACTGTGGGAACGCTCTTCCTGTGTGGGTGGGTGGCCGTTTCCTGCTCTACCACGAAGCATCTGCCCGAAGGCGAGCAACTCTATACCGGTATCAAGCATATCGAGGTGGCCGACGACGATAAAAGCCGTGCCGGTGGCGCCGCCCTGACGGAGGCTACCGCTGCGTTGGAATTCCCGCCCAACAATGCGCTGTTCGGTAGTTCGTCCAAACGCTTTCCGATGCCTGTCGGCCTGTGGTTCTATAGCGGCTTTGTGAATAAGAAAGGAAAAGTGAACGAATGGATCTTCCGTAAGTTTGCCTCCAAACCAGTGACGGCTTCGACGGTCAATCCCGATGTCCGGGTGGCTGTGGCGCGAAACATCTTGCGGGAAAATGGCTATTTCGACGGAACGGCTTCTTACGAACTGGTACCCGACAAGAAGGACGAACGAAAGACGCAAATCGCCTACCATCTGGAGATGAATCATCTCTATACGTTGGATAGTATCCGCTTTACCGCTATGCGTCAGCGTACCGACAGCCTGATCGTCGACTACAAGCACGAAAGCCTGTTGCGTAAAGGCGATCCGTTCAGCGTTACCAAACTCGAAGACGAGCGGCAACGTATCGCCACCCTGCTCCGGAACAATGGGTTTTACTACTTCCGCCCCGACTTTATCGTCTATGAAGCCGATACGCTGCTTACGCCCGGTAAGATATGGCTGCGGATGACCCGTAAGCAGGGCGTGCCGCCTTCCGCCTTGCGTGCGTGGAAGATCGGGGATGTATCTGTCCGCCTCAACGGCTATAACAATGAACCGCCTACGGATTCGATCCGGTATAAAGATATGACGATCCATTACGAGGGTAAACTGCGCGTGCGGCCGTCTGTCCTCTACAACCGGTTCTACCTGCGGCCGGGCGATCTCTACTCGCAGGAGAAACTGCAAAAGACGCAGACGGGGCTCTCACGCCTCGGTATTTTTCAATACACCGAGATGCTGTTTGCCCCGCGGGATACTTCCCGACGGAATGAGCGGATCGATATGCAACTGAATGCCGTCTATGACCTCCCGTACGACGGCGAGTTGGAGTTGAACGTCAAGAATAAGAGCAATGACTACGCCGGTCCGGGGGCGATTTTCAGTGTCACCCGCCGGAATATCTTCCGGGGTGGTGAGACCTTCGGTGTGCAGGCACGTGGCTCGTACGAATGGCAGACGGGGAGTGCGTCAGGCACAGACGGGAAGATCAACAGTTACGAGTTCGGCCTCAGTTCCACGCTTACTTTTCCATCGGTGCTCTTCCCCGGATTTGCCAACCGTAACCTCGACTATCCGTCGAGTACCACTGCCCGCATTTACGCTAACCAGATGAACCGCGCCGGTTACTTCAAGATGCTGTCGTTTGGGGGAAACTTTACATATGACTTCCAGCCGACGGCTACCAGTACGCATTCGTTCACGCCCTTCCGGCTCGAGTTTAACCTGTTGCAGGACCAGACGGCGAAGTTCGACACCATCATGGCCAAGAACCCAGCCGTATATGAGAGTTTGAAGAACCAGTTCATCCCCGCCATGAGCTATACCTACCGTTACGATGATTCGCCCAACACCTCGCTCAACAACCATATCTGGTGGGAGAACACGCTGACGCAGGCGGGTAATATCGTCAGCGGACTCTATGCTGCCGCCGGACAGGATTTCAACCAGAAAGAAAAGAAACTGTTGGGGAATCCCTTCGCCCAGTTTGTCAAGGGTACAAGTGAGTTCCGCTATAACTACCGGATCGATAAGAATAACTGGCTCGTAGGTCGGGTGTCGGCCGGAGCGATCTACAGCTACGGCAACGCTGAGTTCTCGCCCTATAAGGAACAGTTCTATGTGGGAGGCGCCAATAGTATTCGCGCCTTTACGGTCCGCAGCATTGGTCCCGGTAGTTATAAATCGGATGAAGACGATATCTATGCCTTTATCGACCAGACGGGGGATATAAAGCTGGAAGCCAACCTCGAATACCGTTTCCGCATCCTCGGCAATCTGCATGGTGCTACCTTCCTCGACTGTGGCAATGTTTGGCTCTTCCGCGACGATCCCGACCGACCTGGCGGTACGCTGAAAGCCAGCCGTTTCCTCAAAGACCTCGCTTTGGGTACAGGTGCCGGTATCCGTTATGACATGGGCTTCCTCGTTGTCCGCCTTGACGTAGGTATCGGTCTCCATGTCCCTTACGAAACCAGCAAATCCGGCTACTTCAACATCTACAACTATAGCAAGCAAGGCATCGGCTGGCACCTCGCCATCGGCTATCCATTCTGACGACGGACGGTCTTCCAATTCAACCATATTTGAATCTTTTGCTGGTGTGTTTAAAATGAGTTGGACGCTAAAACACGCCAACGAAAAAAGGAGATATGTCAGTGTGACATATCTCCTTCCCTTTATCCGTGTAATACGTGTGGATTACTCAGCGCTTTCGGCAGCGGGGGCTTCTTCAGCCGGTGCAACTTCTTCGGCAACCGGAGCTTCGGCAGCGGCGGCTTCAGCAGCAGCTTCTGCTTTCTTCTTGGCTACTTCTTCTGCTTTTGCCTTGTTGATCGCTTTTTCTTCTTCCAGGCGAACTTTAACAGCAGCCTTGGTAGCTTCGCGATCTTGTTCTTTCACTGCGTGGAGGACAGACTGTTTGTTCTGCTTCCATGCCTGGAACTTTTGTTCGGCGGCAGCCTGGTCGAATGCACCTTTCTTCACACCTTCGAGGAGGTGTTTCATCATGCATACGCCTTCGCGTGAAAGAATGTTACGTGTAGTGTCTGTAGGCTGTGCACCTACTTGCATCCAATACAAAGCTCTTTCGAAGTTCAAATCTACTGTAGCAGGATTAGTGTTCGGATTATAAGAACCTATCCTTTCAATAAACTTTCCATCACGTGGAGCCCTGCTGTCTGCAACAACGATCTGGTAAAAGGCATACCCTTTACGACCGTGTCTCTGCAATCTGATTTTTGTCGGCATGTTTCTTGAATGTTTACACTAACAGCTTATTCTGTTAGCGGGTGCAAAGTTAGCTATAATAATGAAGACACAAAACTTTTTCGAGAAAAACGTTTGTCTGTCCTCGATTTTGCCTGTCTGCTTCCGTTAATTTGCATACCGGGAACGTTTAAATAGCAAAATGGTTTGTATATATGCCGGGAATCGTTTAATTTTGGCAGGATCGGCCTATAATTGGTCGGAAAATAAACTTAAATCTGTCAATTTTATATGTCAACAGAACAGAACGAAGAAAAATTGGGCGGCCTGCCCGAGAATGCCTACAGGGAACTAAAAGAAGGTGAAGTATATAAACCACTGATGTCGCCGGATAAGACGTACAAGGAAGTGACGCCCTGGTCGGTCTTTTGGGGGCTGGTGATGGCGGTGATCTTCAGTGCCGCGGCAGCCTATCTGGGACTGAAAGTAGGACAGGTGTTCGAAGCGGCTATCCCGATTGCGATTATCGCCGTGGGATTGTCAGGTACGTTCAAACGTAAGCATGCTCTGGGCGAGAATGTGATCATCCAGTCGATCGGCGCCAGCAGCGGCGTGATTGTGGCTGGGGCAATCTTTACCCTGCCGGCACTCTATATCCTGCAAAACAAATATCCGGAAATTGCGGTCAATTTCTTCGATGTCTTTATGAGTTCGCTCCTGGGAGGTATCCTGGGTATCCTGTTGCTGATACCGTTCCGTAAATACTTTGTGTCTGATATGCATGGCAAGTATCCCTTTCCCGAGGCAACGGCTACCACACAGGTGCTGGTGTCGGGTGAGAAAGGGGGAAACCAGGCGCGGCCGTTGATCCTGGCCGGGCTGATCGGGGGGCTGTATGACTTTTGTATTGCCACATTCGGTTGGTGGAGTGAAGTAATATCCACTCGCATGATCGGCATGGGCGAGATGCTGGCCGACAAGGCAAAGGTGGTATTCAAGGTAAACAGCGGTGCGGCAGTGCTCGGGCTGGGGTATATCATCGGACTGAAGTACTCGATGATCATCTGTGCCGGTTCGTTCCTGGTGTGGCTGGTGATCATTCCGCTGATGTCGGCTTTCTTTGGCGGTGAGGTGCTGACATTCGGCAACGACGCTATCACGGCAACGGTCGGTAGTATGACTGCTGAGCAACTGTTTACCACCTATGCCCGCCATATTGGTATCGGTGGTATTGCCACAGCAGGGGTTATCGGGATTATCAAGTCCTGGGGAATTATCCGTGGCGCAGCCGGATTGGCAGCTAAAGAATTGAAGGGAAAAGGTGGCGAAAAGGCGGCGACGGATGTCCGTACGCAACGCGACCTGCCGATGAAGGTGATCTCCATCGGGCTGGTGGTGACGTTGGTGGTGACGTATCTGTTCTTCCATTTCGGTGTATTGGATAATTGGACATATGCCGTGATCGCATTGTTGTTGGTGGGCGTGATCGCCTTCCTGTTTACGACCGTAGCGGCTAATGCCATTGCTATTGTGGGAACAAATCCGGTGTCGGGTATGACGCTGATGACGCTCATCCTGGCCTCTATTATATTGGTGGCAGCCGGACTGAAAGGGACGGCAGGGATGGTGTCGGCGCTGATCATTGGCGGGGTGGTATGTACGGCCTTGTCGATGGCAGGCGGTTTCATTACCGACCTCAAGATCGGTTACTGGCTCGGCAGCACGCCGGCGAAACAGCAAAGCTGGAAGTTCCTGGGGACATTGGTCTCGGCAGCTACGGTAGGAGGTGTGATCCTGATCCTGAACCAGACCTACGGTTTTACCAGCGGTAAACTGGCCGCCCCACAGGCCAATGCCATGGCGGCGGTGATCGAACCGTTGATGAGTGGCGCCGGTGCTCCCTGGGTCTTATATGCTATCGGGGCGGTATTGGCCGTCACGCTGAATTTCCTGAAAGTGCCCGCACTGGCTTTTGCCCTGGGTATGTTTATTCCGTTGGAACTGAATACCCCGCTCCTGATCGGTGGGGCCGTCAGTTGGTATGTAAGCACACGCAGCCGTGATCCGGAGGTGAACAGCGCCCGTCTGGAGAAGGGTACGCTGATGGCTTCCGGTTTTATCGCCGGGGGTGCGCTGATGGGGGTAGTGAGTGCCGCCATGCGCTTCGGAGGGATCAACTGGGTGAATGAGACCTGGCAGGCAAGCCATGAAGCCGAGTGGCTGGCTCTTGCCATTTATATAGGAATGATCCTCTTCCTGGCGAAGAGTTCACTGAGCGCAAAGAAAGGGTAAAGACGATGGAAACACCTTTTGTCAATGTCGGAATAGTATCGGACAAAGAGCTCTCGTTCGTATTCAACGAGGCGTACGTCCATGTAGAAACCGGCGCTTTTCTGGAAGGAGAGTGCCGGGCGGTTTGGCAAAGTGGAAAGATTCTTTTCAATGGCAAGCTGTATGACGAACTGTTTTTCGAACCTTCCATTTCAACCGCTTCTTTCGATTTAAAGAGCGTCCTGATCGGCGTCGATTTCCATTGGGAGCGGGAGGAAGACCAGTGTTTCCGCGGCGCGCTCAACCTGATTGTCGACCAGGAAACCCTGGTGGCGATCAACCAGGTGGATGTGGAAGAATACCTGGCGAGTGTGATCTCGTCCGAAATGAGCGCCGTTGCTTCAAAGGAATTTCTGAAGGCGCATGCGGTGATTTCGCGTAGCTGGTTGTTGGCGCAGATCGAAAAGAATAGCTACTTGCAGGTTGCTCAGGCAGACTACCAGGCGTGTACGCGTGATGATCTCCGGCTTGTCCGATGGTATGACCGCGAAGACCATACCCTGTTCGACGTCTGCGCCGACGATCATTGCCAGCGCTACCAAGGCATTACACGGGCAACCAGTCCGATTGTGCAACAGGTGATCAACGAAACCCGGGGAGAGATACTTACGAATGACGGAGCGATTTGCGACGCCCGCTTCTCTAAATGTTGCGGTGGGGTGACCGAGCGGTTCGAAACCTGCTGGGAACCGGTGCCGCATACCTATCTGACGACCTTGCGCGACAGTGTCGACACAAAGTATCCCAACCTCACTATTGAAGCGGAAGCCGAACGATGGATACGCACTTCCCCGGAAGCCTTTTGCAATACACGGGATAAACGGGTACTTAGCCAGGTATTGACGAACTACGACCAGGAAACGACCGACTTCTACCGTTGGAAGGTAGGCTATACCCAACCGCTGCTGTCCGGACTGATCCGCCGTAAGACCGGGATGGATTTTGGGCAGATCATCGACCTTATCCCCGTCAAGCGCGGGACGTCGGGGCGTTTGGAGGAACTGACCATCATAGGCACAAAGCTGACCTACACGATCGGAAAGGAACTGGAAATCCGCCGCTCGCTGTCGGAATCTCACCTCTACAGCGCCGCCTTTGTGGTCGACAAGGAAGAGATGGTGGACGGTGTCCCGCAGCGTTTCGTATTGACAGGCGCCGGATGGGGACATGGCGTTGGTTTCTGCCAGATCGGCGCCGCCATTATGGGCGACAGGGGATATGATTACCGGAGTATCCTCCAGCATTATTATCCGGGAACAGTGCTCGACAAACGTTACGGATGATACCCGGAAAGAAGAAACATCCGCTAACCGTCTTAATCGAACAGGGAGAGCATCAGCAACTTGACTTCAAGTTTGAGGTGAACGACAGCAAGAAGATTGCCCGTACCCTCTGTGCCTTCGCCAATACTGACGGAGGTCGTTTGCTGATTGGCGTGAAAGATAATGGGGTGATCTCCGGCGTACATAGCGATGAAGAATATTTCATGATCGAAGCCGCTTCGCAGATGTACACTCGCCCGGAAATACCTTTCCAAGCCAAACGGTGGGAGGTAGGCGGTAAAGTAGTATTGGAAATTTATATCGCCCCCGGCTCCGATAAACCTTATACGGCTCCCGACCGCGACGATCGCTTCAAAGCCTATATCCGTGTCGCCGACGAAAATATGCTGGCGAATGAAGTACTGCTGCTTGCCTGGCGGAAGAAACAACAAACAGGCGGTACGTTGTTGAAGATCAGCAAGCCGGTCGAGATTCTGCTCTCTTTTTTGAATGAACATCCCACCATTACCATCAACCAACTCTGCCGGATCGCCCATGTGAACTACTACACGGCACGGAATATCCTCAGCGACCTGATCGCCGTGGATGCATTGGAATATATGGTGGAGAACAAGCGGATTTGCTACCGCCGAAACCCATTGTCAGACAGGTAACACATACACCTGTGCGTTTTCCGTGCGGACAACGCGTATGGGCGTTCCCTTTTCAATAAAACCGGACTCGGAGATACCGTCGTACATCTCGCCATCGATCGTGACTTTGCCCGAAGGGCGTAATACGGTAGCGGCTGTACCGGTACGACCTATCAGGTTGGTATGCAGGTCGACGGAGATGGCTTCTTCGAGATCGGTATGCAAGGCCACCTTCCGGAACATGCCTTTGTTGCTCCCGATCTTGTCCGACAGCCACAGGATAAGGGCAAAACTGAGGCCTAGCCCCATCAGGACAGTCAGTGCCGCCCGTCCGGTTTCGGCACTGCTTACACCTTTGAAGGTGAAGTCGGTATTGTCGATCAGGCTGATGGTCAACCCAACGATGGCTAGCAGGATCCCACTGATCCCTGCCACTCCGAAGCCGGGTATGACAAATATCTCAAGGCCGATCAACAGTACACCTATAATAAAGATCAGTATCTCCCAGTTTTGCGCCACCCCATCCATATATAAAGGAGCAAAATAGAGTACAGCGGCTACCACGGCAGCAGCTGAGGGAAAACCGATCCCCGGCGTCTGGAGTTCGAAGTAGATCCCTCCGATAATGATCAGGATCAGGAGTGACTGGACGACTGGGTTCATCAGGAATCCTTTGACGTTATCAAACCAGGAGGGTGCGTAGTGCTTCAATTCATAGTGGGGATATCCCATGTAGCGGGTGATCACTTCGTCGACCGATTCGGCAATTCCGTCGCAGTAGCCCCACTTCAATGCCTCTTCGGCTGTCAGGGTAAGCACTTTGCCGCTATCGACCAGGTTGGGAACTACCGTGCGCTCATCCACCATGGCTTCGGCGATCAGTGGATCCCGTTTCCATTGGAGGATGGTGTCACCTTTTTGGAACAGCGTGTCCTTCCCTTGTGCTTCGGCTGTGGCACGGATCATTGAACGCATCTACGACTGGTATTTATCGGGCAGTTCGGCACCGGTTTGGTTCACCACAGTGGCGGCTCCTATGCTGGCCCCTTTTCGCATGTAAATCTTTTTACAGGCAATGGAGATTAACGCACCGGCAGACGCGGCGTTGTTATCAATAAATACATACACCGGCAGCGGGCAATACAGGATCGCCGTCCGCATGGAGTCAGCAGCATCCAACAGACCACCATATGTGTTCAGGTGCAACAAGACAGCGTCGGCTCCCAATGTTTGTGCTTCGGCCAGTCCGTTGCTGAGGTAGATACGGGTCGTATTGCTGATTTCTTTTTTTATATCTATCTGATAAATAAGCGATTTATTGGTGTCCCCTTTGTCGGCTGCTGCCTGGAATACGGTCAGGATGGAGAGGATCAGGCAAAGGGAAATGCTTGTTTGTTTCATGTGTATGCGTGTATAAAAAATGGTTTCTCTACATTAATATAATATAATATGGCCGAAAAAGCGACCTTTTGTCAATTATTCTTTCTATATTTGTTTATTCGCCGTTATACCAGAACGCTATATTAAACGCTAAAAAACAAAAAGTATGAACTCGTCGCAATTTCAGAAAAAAATTTTGGGCATGCAAGAGAAGATGATGAATTTTGCTCTTATGCTCACAACAAACAAAGAAGATGCATGTGATTTATTGCAGGATACAACCCTGAAGGTACTCAACAGTCGTGACAAATTTGTAGACAATGTGAATTTCAAAGGGTGGGTGCTAACCATCATGCGTAACATTTTTATTAACAACTACCATAAGGTGGTACGGATACAAACCGTTATCGACCAGAATACGGATTTATACAACCTGGATGGCATGACTACTACCAGTATGGATACCCCGGACGGATCCTTCCAGTTGAAAGAGATTACGGAAGCGATTGATCGTCTGAACGACGAACTTCGGATCCCGTTGGGCTTATACCTGGCTGGTTACAAGTATAACGAAATCGCAAATAGCCTTCATGTTCCTTTGGGGACGATCAAAAGTCGGATTTATTTTGCCCGTAAGCGTTTGCAGGAAGAACTGAAGGACTTCCGCCACTTGTAAGATTACAAAAATAGTCATTGAACAGGAGGCTGGCATAAAGAGAAAACTCTTGTGCCAGTCTCCTGTTTTTCTGTGTTTGACGCGATTGTATACATGCCCCGGCAGAGGCTGACGGATAATTTAATGAACGAAATAGTTCTATATTAAGAATTTATTCCATATCTTTCAGCGATAAATTAAATACAAGTGAAAAAAATTGCCGCACTAAGCGTATTCCTGTTGATAGGATGGGTGGGATACGCACAGGAAACAGAGGTATCCGCACAGGTGCCCATCTCCTTTTCTACGGAGTATATGCAGGCTGCTCGCGAGCAGGCAGTAATCTATTCGGGAAGGGAACAAATTATATATCCTGCGTATTATATCGGACACCCCTACCTGGTCTCTACAGACTTTGTGAAGGGAACAATTGTCTATGACGGTATTCAGTATCCGAACCTCCGCATGCGGCTTGACCTGTATCGGAATGAATTAATCGTTTCCGTTCCTCATGGAAGTTATAATGTGGTATTACAACCTGATAAACTGAATACAGCCGATTTCCACTCTTATCGTCTGTTCTATCATTATCCGGACGGCTTGAAAGGCAGTCCCGGGGAAGGGTATTGTATCTTATTGGATGATGGCGCCTGCCGGGTGATAGAGAAGCCTATAGCCCTGTTGCTCGAAAAGGTGAAGGATATTGATATGGAAGTGTATTTTGAGCAATCAAGTCGCTTTTATATCCTGAAAGAGGATGTCTACTATGCGGTGAAGAGCAAGTCAGGCGTATTGAAAGTATTTAAAACGCATAAGAAGGAATTGAACCGTTTTGCCAAACAACAACAGTTGGATTTCAAGAAAGAAACCGGAAAATCCATTGTCGCGCTGGTAAATGAGTATGAACGATTAACAAAGCAGCCATGAAGAAAAAGATATATCTGATGATGTTGTCACTGTTGATCTGTGTTTCGGCATTGTTTGCTCAAGATAATAAGGTTACCGTATCGCTCACGAATCGCTTCATCAATGAATTGTTTGAAACGATTGAAATGCAGACCGCTTATCGTGTATATAGCCAACCCCGTGAAACGGATTCACTCCGTATATCTGTTTCGGCAACGAATGAAGCTCCGGTGCTTGTACTACGCAAAGCACTGGATGGAACGTCGTTTTCCGTGACGGAATTTGGGAATACACTCTTTGTCTTGAATGGAAAAGAAATGATCACGGCACTTCCCGAGGGATATTACAAGACGGGTGAAACCGGTACGGACGAACAGCATGACCTTTCCGGCCTGGCGCTGATTGGTTCGCGTCGTGAACAGAAGGCCACCTCCGAAAGTAAGGTGTATGAAATCGGTGATCCGGCTGATCCCAAGACGGGACGCTTGACCCTGACGGGGACTGTCAGCGACTTCCGAAGCGGGGAACCGATGATCGGTGTCGCCCTTTTCGTACGGGATCCGCTGATCGGTACGACGACAGATGCTTTCGGGTTTTTCTCCATTCAATTACCTGCCGGACGCAATGAATTACATATCAGCGGGATGGGGATGAAGGAAACCAAGCGCCAATTAATGCTTTATTCGGAAGGCAAGCTGGATATTGAACTGGAGGAGCAGGTGTATGCGCTGAAAGAAGTAACTATCTCGTCGGAAAAGGTCGCCAATGTGCGGAATACCACCATGGGTATGGAGCGTTTACAAGTGAAAGATATCAAGAATATTCCTACAGCCTTCGGCGAAGTGGATATCCTGCGTGTCGTCATGTCGCTACCGGGTGTAAAGGCGGTGGGTGAAGCTTCCAGCGGCTTTAACGTACGCGGGGGAGCTACGGATCAAAACCTGATTCTATTTAATGACGGTACGGTTTATAACCCGACCCATTTATTCGGCTTTTTCTCCGCCTTCAACCCCGATGTGGTGAAGGATATGGAATTATATAAGAGCAGTATCCCGGCCAAATACGGCGGACGTATCTCCTCCATCCTGGATATTAACGGACGGGAAGGAAGTAAGAAGAAAATACAGGGATCAGCCAGTATCGGTTTGCTGACAAGCCGGTTGACACTGGAAGGTCCCCTGTTCGGCGACAAGACATCATTTGTGGTTGCCGGACGTACCACCTATTCGGATTGGATATTGAAAGAACTTCCCGAGAAGAGTGGATACCGCGATGGGACAGCCGGATTCTACGACCTGAATGCGACAGTGAATCATCGTTTCGACGAGCGGAATAACCTATATGTGAACGGTTACTATAGTGCCGACCGCTTCGGGTTCAATGCGTATGAGAAATATGGGTACCGTAATGCAAACACATCGGTCAAATGGCGCCATATCTTCAATAACCGTTTTACAGGTGTCTTTACCGGTGGATACGACCATTATGATTATAATACCCGGAGCACGGAAAATCCGGTCACTGCCTATAAACTGCAATTTGGTATTAACCAGTATTTCGGTAAAGGCGACTTCGTATGGTATATGAATGACAAGCATACGGTCGACTTCGGTTTGAGCAGCATTTATTACAACCTTAACCCGGGTGAATACATCCCCGATACGGATGAATCATTGGTTACGGAAGAACGGATGCAGCAGGAAAAGGCCCTCGAATCGGCGGTGTACGTCGGCGACCGTTGGGATGTGACACCGGCTCTGTCGCTGAATGCCGGTTTCCGTCTTTCTGTGTTTAATGCCATGGGACCGCGTACGTTCTACACCTATCCGGATGGCATCTTGCCTTCGTTGGAGAATGCCGGCGATAAGGTGACGAAAGACGGTATCTTTAAAACCTATCTGGGGCCGGAGGTCCGTTTGTCAGCCCGTTATGCTTTTACAGATGATATCTCTGTCAAGGCCGGTTTTAATACCATGCGGCAGTATATCCACAAGTTGTCGAATACGACCATCATGTCGCCTACTGATACCTGGAAACTGAGTGATGCCAATATCAAGCCTCAGACAGGTACGCAGGCTTCTATCGGTTTCTACCGCAACTTCGCCCATAATACCATCGAAACCTCAGTGGAGGCATACTACAAGACAATGAGCGATTATCTGGATTACCGCAACGGTGCCGAACTGCTGATGAACCAGCATATCGAAACCGATGTGTTGAATACGGATGGACGTGCCTATGGGGTGGAATTCATGGTTAAGAAAACTCAGGGAAAGCTCAACGGTTGGATTAGTTATACTTATTCGCGTACGGAATTGCGGCAGAATGATCCGCTGATTATCAATCCGGTGAATGGAGGCGACTGGTATCCGGCCGACTTCGATAAACCACACGATATTAAGTTTGTCGGAAACTTCAAATTTACTCACCGTTTCAGCTTTTCGTTGAACTGCGACTATAGTACCGGGCGTCCGATCACATTGCCGGTGTCTAAATACAATTATGCCGGCGGACAGTATGTGTATTATTCCGACCGTAACCAGTATCGCATACCCGACTTCTTCCGTATGGATGCCTCGTTCAACATCGAACCGAGTCACCACCTGACATTGCTTACACACAGCACGATCTCTTTTGGAGTCTATAACCTGACAGGCCGGAAGAATGCTTATTCAGTGTATTATGTCTCCGAAAACGGAAGATTGAAAGGGTATAAGCTGGCTATCTTCGGAGTACCTATTCCCTTTGTTTCGTATAATATCAAATTCTGAACCGACCTGGCTACTCATGTGTAAATATCATTGTATGAAAAGATATAGCTTATTATTTGTATTCAGTTTACTGATCCCGGTGTTTACCTGGGCACAGGCAGATACTGCTATCCGTGAACGTGTCTACCTGCAAACAGATAAATCGCTTTACCTGGCGGGCGAACTGGTGTGGATGAAACTGATACTGACCGACGACCTGGGGCAACCTTTTGCCGGTAGCAAGGTCGGATATGTGGAACTGCTGGATAAAGAAACAGCACAGGTGCAAGCGAAACTCGAACTGACCGGAGGAGTGGGAGAGGGCTGGATGATGGTTCCGCTCACCCTGCCAACCGGTAACTACCGGTTGGTTGCGTATACCCGCTATATGCGGAATGAAGGGGAGAACATTTTCTTTGAAAAGATACTGCCGGTTGTCAATACCTTTACGGTGGATAAGTCCATCCGCCAGTCGACTGATACGTTGGCTACCGTATTTGAAGAAAGGCCGGACCGTGGCATTTCCCTCCGGACCGACAAACAAGCATATACTTTCCGTACTGCGGGAGAGTTGCAGATCGTCGGATTGCCGAATGACCTGCATACGCTGTCCATATCGATCGCCGGACGCGAACCCATCCCGGGAATAACCTCCTCCGGTATCGAGCAATGGGAAAACAGACTGGCGTTCCTACCCAAAAACGACTTCTCCGTGACGATCACACCTGAATACGAAGGGCATATTCTGACCGGTAAACTGGCTAATGTAGTGAATGGCGGGAAGGTGAATCCGGAAGGTCTGATGCCGCTGCTTGGATTTACCGGCAATCAGATACGGATGTTTGGCGGGCAGCTAAATCCACAGGGGGAAGTCACTTTCTATACCTCGCGTATTTCGGGTACGCATGAGGTGGTGACTGCCGTTCTGGATCCCGGCGCATCTGCGGCGGCGGTAGATGTACAGTATGGCGACACTGATCAACCGGCTGATCAACCGGCCGTCAAGGTCGTGGCTTCCAAGGCGAAGAGTAATAATTCTCAATACCGGTTGGATATCCAATCGCCGTTCATGATGCATAAGGAGAGGGCACTTCCTGAACTCCGCCTGCATCCGGTATGGAATGAGTCCTTGTTGCAACGAAGCGTGAGCCTACAGGTGTTGCATAACTTTATGGCCGATTCAATGTCGAAAGCAGTGGCTGGTGACGCTTTTTTCCAATGGCAGCCGACCAATGTATATAAGCTCGACGAATATACCCGATTTACCACGATGGAAGAGGTGGTGATCGAATTTATACCCTCCCTCCGCTTTCGTCGTTTCAGCGGTCGGCGCCACCTGTCAGTCCTTACGGAAGACAGGATGGGCTTTACCATCGGTAACTCGCTGGTGTTGTTGGATGGTATCCCGGTGATCAATCACGAGAATATTTTCAAGTACGATCCCCTGAAGGTAGAACGGATTGAAATTTATCGCGGGAAATATATCTTTGGCGGACAGATGGTGAATGGAATTGTCTCTTTTAAAACCTATGATCACAATTATCCTGGTTTGACGATGGATGCTTCCACGCAGATATTCGATTATGAGGGGACAGGGGTGCATCGTTTGTTCTATGCCCCATCGTATCAGACCGATACCGAACGGAAAAGCCGGGTGCCGGATTACCGTCACACCTTGTTGTGGGATCCGAATGTACCGACCGAAGGTAAAACGACCATCGATATTCCTTTCTCTACCTCCGACCTGCCGGGTGAGTATGTGATCACTGTCGAAGGGCTGACACGTGGCGGACAACCTGTATCTGCGACCAAACTTATTACTGTAAAGTGATAACTAATTCCTGCTTTTCCGGAATATAGGACGTATATTTGCAGCAAAACAAACAGACCGATGAGAAGTTTTGCAAGTGATAACAATTCAGGTGTGCATCCGTTGATTATGGATGCCCTGTTGAAGGCGAATGCCGACCATGCTGTCGGTTATGGTGATGATCCCTGGACAGCCGCTGCTACAGCGAAGATACGGGAAGTATTCGGGGCTTCCGCATCCCCTTATTTTGTGTTTAACGGAACAGGTGCGAACTCGGTTTCCCTGCAGGCGGTAACTCGCTCTTTCCATAGTATACTGTGCGCACAGACCGCCCATATCTATGTGGACGAATGTGGAGCACCGGCGCGGATGACCGGCTGTTCTATCACTGCGATCCAGACGCCCGACGGCAAACTGACCCCTGAACTGATCAAGCCCCATCTGCATAATTTCGGCGTATGTCATCATTCGCAACCGAAGGTAGTGTATATTTCGCAGGTATCAGAATTGGGAACGGTCTATACAATCGACGAGGTACGTGCCATTGCCGGCCTGTTGCATGCTCACGATATGTATCTCCATATGGATGGCGCCCGCCTGGCCAATGCCTGCGCCTACCTAAAATGCTCCATGAAGGAGATTACGGCGGATGCCGGCGTGGATGTGCTTAGTTTTGGCGGTACCAAGAACGGCATGATGATGGGGGAAGCGGTGATCGCTTTCCGTCCTGAGATTGACGAGAACCTCCAATACTACCGGAAGCAATCAGCGCAACTGGCATCTAAGATGCGCTATCTTTCCGCTCAATTTCTACCCTATCTGGACAATAACCTTTGGCTCGATAACGCTATCCGCGCTAATGAAAGTGCCTTGAAGGTGGCTGCCCTTTTGCAGTCGTATCCCCAGATACAGTTCACCCAGAAGATTGAGTCCAACCAGCTCTTTTTCACCATCCCGTCGAAGGCCTTGAAGCAATTGCAGGAAGTGCATTTCTTCTATATGTGGAACGAAGCTATCAATGAAGCCCGCTTTGTCACTTCCTGGGATACCAGCGATGCCGATATTGTCGGTCTGGCAGAAGTCCTGAAGCGCATCTTCTGATCTGGGCTGACTCCTACGGAGTGCTCTTCCGGCTGTCAGGATGCTTCGTCGTCGGATAGCCGGTACTGGCTGGGCGTCATACCCGTTTCCTTCTGGAAGGCAGTGTGGAAGGTGGTGGTGGAGGCGAAACCGCATTGGAAAGCGATGTCTTTGATGGCGTTTTCCCGGTTGGCGCGCAATCGCTTTTTGGCTTCTTCGATGCGGTAACGCTGTATGAACTGACTGAACGAGCAACCGAACCCTTCGTTGAAAATACGTGAGAGGTAGGAGCGGTTGAGTTGCAGTGTATGGGTTACATCCATCAGCTTGAGCTCGCAGTTGAGATAGGGCTGGTGGTTCGCCATCCATGCCTCGATCACCTGGACATATTGGGGTAGGCGTTCGGAGAAAAGGGAGTCTTCCTTCTCAGTTACAGGCTGTTTGGCATCGTATAACTGGAGCGCTTCGTCTTCGTTGAGCGTTTCGGCAAAGAATACTTCCGTATAAGGATTCTGGTGATACAGCCCGTTGTACAACCCATAGAGGATGATGAACTGGATCACGAACTGGTGGGCTATGATGAAGAAGTTGCCCAGGTTAAACAGGATGCCGCCAAAGAGGATCATCAGCAGAAGCAGTGCATTAGACAACGTGCGGAGCCAGGTAATCTCGATATGACGGGACGAGGTATAGTTGTCGTCGCACCACTTCACATAATAATATTTGTAACGGTTAATATAGTACAGGAAGATGAAAAGGTAGGCATACAACATGGCGAAAAGCACCACCCGGTACCAGACATTGAACACCGCCGAATGGGCGGCAAAGTCACCGAAACTATATAACTCTATATAGCCCTCACCCAGCAGGAGCATCCCGACGGGATAGGCAGCCGATAGCACGAACCAGGGTAGTAGGATCAGGGCACCCCGTTTCCAGTTGATCCATCCGGGGCGTACAATCTCGAGGAAGTAGAGTATAAGCAACGTCACCAGTGGTATCCCGAGGATAAGGTGAAAAGGTGACAGGAATACACCTTGCACCGTATTATAGGTGCCTAACAGTGGCCCCAGCAACCGAAGACTGAAGTTAATACACCAGATCAGGTAAAAGGTCGCCAGTAATCGGCTTGCCCGACTCCCGTCTGAACGAAGGAAGAGGAACGTACATCCGGTAAACGTAAGCGCAAATGAAATCAGCAATTGCGCATTCATGAGAATCTCCATAGGCTTTTTCAGCTCAACACAATACAACAATAATAGAACAATCAAATCTCCTTAGCCGTGCAACTCCGGCTCATGATGAATCGTGCAAATTTCCGTAATAGCAAGGAGAAAGGAGTACCAAATTGTCAAAAAGCGAGTACCAAATTGTACAAATTTACTTTCCTGCCCCTTCGACATAACAAAATCTTTTCCAGCGGCCGAAGGGTCAGCTATTTGTTGTACTTTTGCGGTTGTAAGTAATCCGTATGATGACGATAAGCGAAGAACATGATTTCCAGTCCTCAGGCCGGGGACGTATCGAAGTGGTTTGCGGCTCGATGTTTTCCGGGAAAACCGAAGAACTGATACGCCGTTTGCGCCGTGCCCGGTTCGCCCGGCAGCGGGTGGAGATATTCAAGCCGGCGGTGGATACGCGCTATGCGGCAGCGGAGATTGTATCGCACGACAGCAACTCGATTCCTTCGACGCCGGTGGAGACATCAGCCAGTATCCTGCTATTCACTTCGGAGATCGATGTGGTGGGTATTGACGAAGCACAGTTCTTCGACGAAGGGCTGGTGGACGTTTGCAACCAACTGGCCAACCGTGGCATTCGCGTGATCATTGCCGGGCTGGATATGGACTACAAGGGCATCCCCTTTGGCCCCATGCCCAATCTCTGCGCGATTGCCGATTCGGTGACGAAGGTACATGCGATCTGCGTGCACTGTGGTGGGCTGGCCTATGTGTCGCACCGTACCGTGGCCGACGACAAACGTGTCCTCCTCGGCGAACAGTCCAAATACGAACCCCTCTGCCGTGTCTGCTACAACAAGGCCACCCGGAAGAATAACACGCAACAAGCATAATTTCCCATGAAAGAAAACGAGATGATATTCGGCATCCGTGCCGTCATCGAAGCCATACAGGCTGATAAGGAGATCGATAAGATACTGGTCAAACGTGAATTGCAGGGCGACCTGTCGCGCGAACTGTTCGATGTGCTCAAAGGACGCGACATACAAGTGCAGCGTGTGCCTGCTGAACGTCTCGATCGTGCCACCCGCAAGAATCACCAGGGAGTGATTGCCTTCGTCTCGGCCGTCACCTACCAGCGCCTCGAAGACATTATCCCCTTTGCCTATGAGCAGGGAAAGAGTCCTTTTATTGTACTGCTCGACGGCGTGACCGACGTCCGTAACTTCGGCGCCATTGCCCGTACCTGCGAATGTGCCGGGGTAGACGCCATCGTGATCCCCGCCCGTGGGAGCGTTTCGGTCAATGCCGACGCTGTCAAAACATCCGCCGGTGCGCTACATGTCCTTCCGGTCTGCCGGGAAAAAAGTATCACCCAGGCCATCCGCTTCTTGCAGGAGAGCGGCGTCAAGGTTTTCGCCGCCACCGAAAAAGCCGCCAACCTCTACACCCAGGTCACCTACGACGGCCCTGTCGCCATCGTCATGGGTGCTGAAGATACCGGCGTCTCCGCCGATAACCTCCGCCTCTGCGACGGCCTGGTCAAGATCCCTCAATTCGGCACTATCGGCTCCCTCAACGTGTCGGTCGCCGCCTCCATCATGATCTACGAAGTGGTACGACAACGGATGGGGGAAATAGTGAAGGAAGAATAGTGTATACACTATCCTGGCTCCCCGCCTTTGAAGCTACTCTCTATACACATCTTTTGATGCGTGGATGGGGGGAACGTGAAGTAGCAATAGGGAAATTGCCCCATAAGGGGTATCGTGTGGGTGGAGAGGGGGGGTGGGGCGGGGGGGTATCGGAGAAGGAATGGAAACACCCAAAACAGAAGGGAGGCGGAGATACGATATCGCGAACCCGGGCGCGGGCCACAACAAAAAAACACGCCACA
>JAVBUR010000020.1:0-88864 GCA_031555145.1 Tannerellaceae bacterium
CCACAAGCTGCCACCACCCGAAAACATGGTGATTACCTCAAAAAGAAGGCGTTATTTTGCCGCTGAAAACGATTTTACAGGAATGTATAAACACGAAAAAATTGATGTGTTCCAAACTGCAAAATCGGATAAGAATAAACAGACAATTGTATGAACAGGCAGGTAAACGAACAAAGTAAATTTTCAAATCGCACGATTTTGAAAATGCAAAAAAGTAAAAGCATATATGCGCATTTATTCCGATATGCTTTTACGCTTTTATGATTTCATACAAACAGGCAGAGGTGTAAATGACTGAACAGGCAAAGGTTTTCAGGTGCAAACGAAAATAAAAACAGGTAAATAAATAAACAACTGAATGTGTAATTAAAAATTTAAAACAATGAAAAAGGAACCGATTTATGTGGCGTTCTCGACCCAAAAGGGCGGAGCCGGAAAAACAGCCCTTACCGTATTAATGGCCTCTTGGCTGCATTATGAAAAGGGCTATGATGTGGCCGTGATCGACTGCGATTTCCCGCAACTAAGCATTCATAATATGCGTGAGCGGGATTTGGCGTCGGCGCTGGAAGATGAGTTTTACAAAGGGATGATTTACGAGTTGTTTACACGGCTCGGTAAAAAAGCCTATCCGGTGGTGAGCAGCAGCACCGGCAGCGCTATCGACGATGCGGAAAAGGTAACGGAAGAATCCGAAACAGGATTTGACTTTATTTTCTTTGACCTGCCCGGCACGTTGAACAACGAAGACCTGATACCCACGCTGGCGCACATGGATTACATCGTCGCCCCCATTGTCGCCGACCGCGTGGAACTGGAAAGCACGTTGGATTACCTGATTGTCGTAAGGGACAACATCATCGCTACCGGAAAATCCAATATCAAAGGCGTTCACCTGTTTTGGAACAAAGTGGACGGTCGCGAAAAGTCCGAACTGTACGGGGTGTACGAAGGGGTTATCAACGAGTTGGGCTTGCCCATTCTGAAAACATTTCTACCCAATTCCGTACGCTTCCGCCGTGAGCAGAACATCGAACACAAGCCGTTGTTTCGTTCGACACTCTTTCCGGCTGACAGGGCATTGGAGAAAGGAAGTAACCTCGATGAGCTTGTCGAAGAATTATTGGAAATCTTAAAAGTAAGCCGCCATGAGTAAGCGCGTGGACACTTCCGGTCTCGATGCCGGTTTTATTATTGGGCAAGCGGTAAAGAGCAACCGGGAACAAAAGCCCGACCCCGTGCTACCACCGCCGGAGCCGCAGGTTGCACCGGAAGAAACGGTACAACCCTTACCGGAACCGGATAGAGAAACTATACCAGCATCAGAACCGCCACGGGAGGCAAAAGAACTACCCAAGCGCAAGCGTGGACAGGCAACGGGCTACAAGGAAACCTTCTTAAAGCGTAACGAAATGAAAACGCGCCAATGCGTCTATATCAGTTACGACGTTCACGCTGTCATCGCCAAATTGGTGCGTGCGTTGGTTAGTGCCGGAAACGACATTAGCGTTGGCGGCTATATTGATACGGTGCTGGCAGAACACCTGCAAGCCAATAAGGACGAAATTAACGAAATGTATCGCCAGCAACAAGGCGATCTTTTATAAACCCATAAAAAATTAAGAACATGAAAAAGGTCATAGTATTCGGACGCAAAGCTGTTCCGGTAAAAGAATTCCAGCCACAGGACTACAAATCGTTGTTCATGCACAAAACGTCCCTTACTGCTCGTAGCGGTAAAACTGCCTACATCAGCAAAGAACATCACGAACGCATTATCAAGATGCTGCACGTAATCGGTAAAAACGAGGTGTCCCTGTTCGACTTTCTACACAATGTATTGGAGCATCATTTTTCCACGTATAAGGGCGATATAACCGACCTGTACGATAAGAATATCGAGCAAGTATTTTAGGCTATGGGACAAATATTTATTATAGCCATCGTACTGTACTTGATTTTCCTTACAGGCTACTTCGTATGGGAATGGTCAGTAAAACGCCGCCGGAACGCGGCAAAAAAAACGGCATTTAACCCGTTTAAGTCTTCCCCGAAAGAGGATATCATCGGAAAAAGTGGCTTCGTCTTGCGCCAGTCGAAGCCAGAAGCTACCACGCTGATTATTAGTGATAAACGAGAAGAAAATACTCCTACATTTGTTCCCGTAAACGATGAAAAAGTCGAACCAAACACTCCGGCGGTGATTCTGCCCTCTGAACTGGATAAGGTTTTTTCTTTGGATTATACGGATAATTCCGGTGAGATTGATTTAGTAATCAACGACGAGCCAGAGGGGGAAGAATCCGACGACTACGAAGATAATGTAGATACCGATGAAAGCGAAGAAGCGGGGGGATTGGCTGCCGGGGTAAGTTTGGCGACCGGAGTGGATTTCAATGACCTGTCGGGTATGGTAAAAACGGTAGAGAACCCCGAAGCCGCCACCGAACGGGAAAGAGAAGAAGCCGGGCGCGTGTTGGTAGAGGTAAGAATGACCGATATGTTTGAACAGGTTGTATCGGGTGAACCGAAAAAGAAAGTAATTGTAGGCAAATTAATGGATAATCACTTCGCCGACTTTTACCGCCGCAAGCGGGAAGCAGGCGAAGAAATAAATGAAACAAGCGTGAAAGTTCCGAAAGACTTCGATGTCCGGGCATTCGCATAGTGAATAACAATTAAAAGCATGGAGGCATGAAAGAAAGAGATTATGGTTAGCTATGCGTCAACCACCACTAAAAAAATCAGAGAAAAAAAGCAATTATTCATCGGCGGTGTGCGGGGGACTAATCCCACCCTCGCCCCGCCTCTTAAAAATTTAGCAATGACAAAGAAAAAGATTCTTATGTCGGCGGTGGCTGTTCTGGCTGCTGCCAACGCCTTCGCACAAGGCAACGGCATCGGTGGTATAACCGAAGCGACGAACATGGTCACGAGTTACTTTGATCCCGGAACCAAGTTGATATACGCCATCGGCGCGGTTGTAGGCTTAATCGGGGGTATCAAAGTCTATAACAAATTCAGTTCGGGCGACCCCGATACATCGAAAACTGCGGCCTCGTGGTTCGGTGCGTGTATCTTCCTAATTGTCGCCGCCACGATTCTGCGTTCCTTTTTCCTTTAAAAACTCCAAAACGAGCATCACTATGGAGTATAATATAAATAAAGGAATAGGTAAGAGTGTGGAGTTCAAAGGTTTGAAATCACAGTACATATTTATCTTCGCAGGTGGTCTGCTGGCTGTATTCATTGTTTTTGTCATCATGTATATGATTGGCATTGACCAATGGATTTGCATAGGCTTCGGAATAATCGCCGCTTCTGTGTTGGTATGGCTGACGTTCAACTTGAATGCGAAATATGGGGAGCATGGGTTAATGAAACTACTGGCAAAACGCCAACACCCGCGTTTTCTTATCAACCGCAAAAACACCCGCCACCTGTTCTGCTATCACAAAAGGAAGGAGGTCGCTAATGCGTAATTTACTAAAAGCCGCCACCATCGAGAGCAAGTTTCCTTTGCTTTCTGTTGAGCATGATTGTATCATCAGTAAAGACGCGGATATTACGGTAGCTTTCCGGGTGGACTTGCCCGAATTGTTTACTGTAACGAGCGACGAATACGAAGCGATACATTCCGCCTGGCTCAAGGCTATAAAAGTTTTGCCGGACTACTCGGTCATCCACAAACAGGATTGGTTCGTTAAAGAACGCTACAAACCCGCCACAGATAAGGAAGATATGAGCTTCCTGTCCCGCTCGTTTGAACGCCATTTCAACGAACGCCCATACCTCAATCACACCTGTTTCTTATATCTCACCAAAACGACGAAAGAACGGATGCGAATGCAATCCAATTTCTCGTCCTTGTGTCGTGGCTTCATTTTGCCGAAAGAGGTAAACAAAGAAACGGCGGTGAGGTTTCTGGAAGCAGTCGGTCAGTTTGAACGGATTGTGAACGATTCGGGTTTTATTACGCTGACACGCTTGTCATCCGATGAAATAACCGGAACGCCGGACAGCGCGGGGCTGGTGGAAAAATACTTTGCCCTGTCGCTCGAAGATACGACTTGTTTGCAGGATATGGAATTGGGTGCGGACGGTCTGCGAATCGGTAACAACACGGTTTGCTTACACACGTTGTCCGATGTGGAAGACTTGCCGGGTACAGTTGGAGCGGATATGCGGTACGAGAAACTCTCTACGGATAGGAGCGATTGTTTGCTATCGTTCGCCTCGCCTGTGGGGTTGCTACTCTCGTGCGACCATGTATATAATCAATACATTTTCCTCGATGATTCGGCAGAGAACCTACGGAAATTTGAAAAATCCGCAAGGAATATGCAGTCGCTATCGAAGTACAGCCGCGGAAACCAAATCAACAAAGAATGGATTGACAAGTACCTGAACGAAGCCCACAGTTTTGGGCTGACTTCGGTACGGGCGCACTTCAACGTAATGGCGTGGTGCGATGATGCCGAAGAATTGAAGCATATCCGTAACGATGTGGGTAGCCAGTTGGCACTCATGGAGTGTAAACCACGGCACAACACAGTGGATGCGGCTACACTCTATTGGGCAGCCATGCCTGGCAATGCAGGGGATTTTCCCGCCGAAGAATCGTTTTACACGTTCATCGAACCGGCGTTGTGTTTCTTCACCGAAGAAACCAACTACAAAAGTTCGCCCAGCCCTTTCGGTATCAAAATGGCCGACCGTGTAAGTGGGAAACCCATTCATGTGGATATATCAGACTTACCTATGAAGCAGGGGATTATCACGAACCGCAACAAGTTTATCTTGGGGCCTTCGGGTTCGGGAAAATCCTTCTTCACCAACCATATGTGCCGCCAGTATTGGGAGCAGGGAACGCACATTGTTTTGGTCGATACGGGTAACAGCTATCAGGGTCTTTGCAACTTCATCAACCGCCGGACACACGGCGAAGATGGCGTGTATTTTACCTACACGGAGCAAAATCCAATTTCTTTTAACCCGTTCTACACCGATGATGGTGTGTTCGACATTGAAAAAAGGGAAAGCATCAAGACTTTGATAATGACCCTTTGGAAACGTGATAATGAGCCACCCACACGGTCGGAAGAAGTCGCCCTGTCGAATGCCGTCAGCCTGTATATTGACCGGCTAAAATACGATGAATCGGTCATACCGTCTTTCAACTCATTCTACGAGTTTGTTAAAACGGACTATGCGGCGATACTCGATGCCAAGAAAGTCAGAGAAAAGGATTTTGACCTGGCTAACTTCCTGAACGTGCTGGAACCTTACTACGAAGGTGGCGAGTACGATTTTCTTCTCAACTCTGAAAAGCAACTGGATTTATTATCGAAACGCTTCATTGTCTTTGAAATCGACGCGATTAAGGATCACAAAATCCTATTCCCCATAGTCGCCATCATCATTATGGAAGTTTTCATAAACAAGATGCGCCGGTTACAGGGGATTCGCAAGATGATATTGATTGAAGAAGCGTGGAAGGCAATCGCCAAAGAAGGTATGGCAGAGTACATTAAATACCTCTTTAAAACCGTCCGAAAGTTTTTCGGGGAGGCGATTGTAGTAACGCAGGAGGTCGATGATATTATCGCTTCGCCTATCGTCAAGGAATCCATTATAAACAATTCCGACTGTAAGATACTGTTAGACCAGCGAAAATACATGAACAAGTTTGACAGTATTCAAGCCTTACTGGGTTTGACCGAAAAAGAGAAAGGTCAGATTCTTTCCATTAATATGGCTAACAATCCCAATCGCAAATATAAAGAGGTCTGGTTTGGATTGGGAGGCGTTCAGTCGGCGGTGTATGCTACCGAGGTCAGTTTGGAGGAATATTACACGTTCACGACAGAGGAAACCGAAAAGCTGGAGGTGCTGCGGAAAACCGAAGAACTGGACGGAAATATCGAACTGGCGATTAAACAGATTGCCGAAAGCAAACGAAGTAACTAAGTATTAACCGGGGTGCAAGCCCCATAACCACTAAAAAATCATGTTTAGCAAATTAAGTAAAGAACAATTGGAAAAGCTGGTGCTATACACCACGGGAATTAATGCAATCCTGTTAGAAGCACTTGCCAATTCCTCAGTCCCCCATATGCCGGAAATGCCGGAAGCACCGTGGGAACTGGAGATTATTGGACAAGATAAGGATATGGTAATCCTTATCGCAGGTGTCGATGCAATTCGTGAGTTAAACAAATCACGGACGGAACCTGAAATGAATCTGGATGCTTTATGCGGTGAATGGGCTGGCGGCAAAAACAGACCGATCCTGCATATTTTCAAAGCCGAACCCGGTTACATGGCAGCTATCGGTAAACCTGATAAAAAGACAGGCATACAAGACTGTGATTTAATCCGCCGGATAAATGGACGGCTGGAATTTCTCAGCCCCGACGGATATGCCTATCTATATTATGATGCAGATAGGGATATTTTGAAAATGTGGCCGGGCGGCGAGTACGTCCGTATTCCCGAATCTAAAAAGTAAGGGAGTGTGCCATGTACGGGAATGATTATAAAGCAACCGACCCTGTGACCGTCAGAATACACTCTTCTTTGCGAGAGGTGTGTGGACGGTGGGTGAGCCTTAGCGGATCACCGGAAGTGCGTATATTTTTCACGGGGATGCACTACCGGTTGGAATTTTCTTATGATGTCGCTACAGTCTTTACCTGCCCGATTCTGCGCCAAAGGGAAGCCATTTTATTCTACCTGTACGGACGCATCAACATCAGTTATGATGACGAACGGGAAGTGCTTCTGCTTTCTGATTATGGCGAATATGTCCGGGCAGAGGAATAGCCCTGCGGGGCTTTCCTCGCTACGGAGAAAAGCAAATTCAGTATTAACAATTAAAAGAATCAAAGATGAAAAAGATGTTTTTATGCCTAACGGCAATCACGCTTTGCTGCACTTTTCAGGCACGGGCACAATGGGCGGTCATCGACCCCTCGAACCTCGCGCAAAATATTCTGACGGTTTCCAAAACTGCCACCACAGCAAAAAATGTAATCAACTCGTTTAATGAAATGCAGAAAATTTATGACCAGGGGAAGGAATACTACGATGCCCTCAAATCGGTGCATAACCTTATCAAAGATGCCCGAAAGGTTAAGGAAACCATAGAGATGGTTAGCGAAATATCGAAGATATACGCCACCAACTATAACCGGATGCTCTCTGACAAGAACTTCTCTCTGGCAGAACTGGAAGCCATCGGTGAGGGCTACGCTATTTTGTTGAAGGAAAGCGGCAGCCTGCTTTCGGATATGAAGCAGATTGTTTCGCCTTCCAACGGTCTTTCCCTAAGTGATGCCGAGCGCATGGAAGTGATTGACAAAACCCATGCAAAAATGGCTGACTGCCGTAACCTGGCTAAGTATTATTCCCAAAAGAATATATCCGTATCATATATCCGGAGTCAGGAAAAGGGTGATATGGAAAGGGTGCGTTCGTTGTACGGTGATCCATCCGAAAGATATTGGTAAGCCATGACTCTACTTGCAATAAACTTTGAGAATCTGCATCAGATTCTCAGTAATCTTTACACGGAAATGTTGCCCCTTTGCGGCGACATGATCGGGGTTGCCAAAGCGGTGGCGGGATTGGGGGCACTATTCTACGTGGCTTACCGCGTATGGCAAGCATTAGGACGTGCAGAGCCTATCGACGTGTTTCCACTGCTACGACCTTTCGCCGTTGGCTTGTGTATTATGTTCTTCCCCACAATCGTACTCGGTACTATAAACGCCGTTATGTCGCCCGTTGTAAAGGGGGCACATACTATTATGGAGTCGCAAATAACAGATGTGAATGATTTGCGGATGCAAAAAGAACAGTTGGAATACGATGCGCGGATGCGGGAAGGGAAGGCATGGTTAGTAGATGATAAAGTGTACGACCAAAAAATGAAAGACTTGGGAATGATGGAAGCGACGGAAAAGCTCGGTATGTGGGTAGAACGCGGTTTTTACGATATCAAAATGTGGTTCCGGCAGTTGATTAGGGATTTCTTTGAACTGCTGTTTCATGCCGCCGCCCTGACAATTGACACCCTGCGAACCTTCTTCTTGGTGGTACTTGCCATATTGGGGCCGCTGTCGTTTGCGCTTTCAATATACGACGGCTTCCAATCCACGCTTACCAACTGGATTTCCCGGTATATTTCAATTTACCTCTGGTTGCCTGTGGCAGACCTGTTTTCTGCTGTGCTATCCAAAATTCAGGCATTGATGCTGAGAACCGATATAGCCCTGTTGCAAGACCCTGCTTATGTGCCGGACGGCTCAAACGGGGTGCATATCATTTTCCTTATCATTGGAATAATTGGGTATTTCAGTATTCCTACGGTGGCAGGCTGGATTATACAATCCGGAGGCGGAGGCGGTTTTAGCCGTGGTGTGAATACCATTGCAACGAAAGGTGCTGCATGGGCAGGTGGTGCTGCCGGAGCAGCAGCCGGAAATGCAGCAGGTAGAGCTGGGGCACTTATAGGAAAAGGCTATGGTGCTGTTAAAGGTATGCTTAAAAAGAAATAACAACTAAAAAATGAATAGAAAAATGGAGTTTAAAAGTTTGAAAAACATCGAAACGAGTTTCAAACAGATACGCTTGTTCGCCATCGTGTTTTTGGTCGTTTGTACCGCTATCACCGGTTATTCCGTCTGGTCGTCGTACAACTTCGCCGAAGCACAACGCCAGCGTATCTATGTCCTCGACGGGGGTAAAAGCCTTATGCTGGCTTTGTCCCAAGACCTTTCTCAAAACCGTCCGGTGGAAGCCCGCGAACACGTACGTCGCTTTCACGAACTGTTTTTTACCCTTAGTCCTGATAAGGCAGCTATTGAGAGTAACATCAACCGTGCCTTGTTTTTGGTGGATAAGAGTGCCTACAAGTATTACTCGGATATGGCAGAGAAAGGCTATTACAACCGGGTAATTTCGGGAAATATCAACCAGAATATTGCGGTGGATAGCATTGCACTCGACCTGAATACCTATCCATACACGGCTGTAACCTATGCCCGGCAAATGATTATCCGGGCGAGTAACATCACAGAACGGAGCCTTGTAACGCGCTGCAACCTGATTAACTCGGTACGTTCCGACAACAATCCGCAAGGTTTTACGATGGAAAAGTTTGAAATTATTGAAAACCGCGATGTGCGGGTATTGGAAAGGTAGGTGCATCATGGTAAAGAAATTCTTTCACAAAATCAATGAATGGCTGGAAGACGGTCTGCGCGGTCTGTTAGGGCGTATGACACTTGACCGCCGCGTAATCCTTGTGCTGACCATGCTCTTTCTCTTCGGCGGACTGTCAATTTACATGACGGTATCGTCAATCTACAACCTCGGCAAAAAGAGCGGGATTCAGTTGGAAGTCGAACGTATCGAAGCCCTGCGGCTTGAACAGGAACAAGTCCATAGGGATAGTATTAACCAATTAAAAAACAATTACGATGGAACAGGAGAATTTGAATAAAGGAACACTACCGGCGGAAAAGGCGGCAGTACCCGAAGTTAAAAATGAAGGGGTGCAAAGAAAACGGAAGTCGGATCAAAAACCTGCAAAGCCGAAAAAAGAGCTGACTCCAGCAGAGATGCAAAAACGCAAGAAAATGCTTGTCATGCCGCTTTTTTTCCTGATTTTCGGGGCAGCTATGTGGCTGATATTCGCCCCGTCCGGCAAAGATGAGGCGGAAGAAGTACAGCAAGCCGGGTTGAATGTGGAACTGCCGATGCCGAAAGATGAAGGATTGGTTTCGGACAAACGCGATGCTTACGAACAGGAAGCCATGCAGCAAAAGGAACAGGATCGGATGCGTTCGTTGCAGGATTATTCTGTCCAACTCGCCGATGCACAGGAACAGGCGACAAAGTACGAAGAACAGCGCACGATTTCCCAATCTGCGGACTATTACGAAGCCCCTTCCCGTACTGCTTCCTCTCAACGTACTTCCTCTATCCAGTCCTCAACGGAAGCCTATCAGGATATAAACAAACAGATAGGCGAGTTTTACGAGGAACCGAAAGTGAATGAACAATCGAATCCGCCGTTAGAGGGGCGGATGGAAGAATTGGAACGCAAGCTGGCAGAATCAGAGGAAGCCAAGCGTATGGAAGATGACCAGACTGCATTACTCGAAAAATCCTATGCAATGGCAGCACGGTATATGCCGCCACAAACGGGACAAACAACCGAAAATACTGTACCCGGTACGAAAGACAAGGTAGTTGCCCAACCTGTGAAACAAGTACGGACAAACGTGGTGTCGCTGTTGGCTGCCCCCATGAATGACGAGGATTTTATGAGGGATTATAGCCGCCCGCGTAACATGGGATTTATTACTGCTGCCGGAAACGAGGGCGTACAGGAAAAAAACAGCATCCGCGCCTGTGTCTATCAGACTGTCACGCTCACCAATGGAAAAGAGTTGCAAATACGCCTGTTGGAACCCATGCAGGCGGGAGATATTGTGATTCCTGCCAATACAATAGTCACCGGAGCGTGCCGGATCGGAGGCGAACGGATGGACGTACAAATTACCTCTATCCAGTATGCCAACAATATTATCCCTGTGGAAATATTCGTCTATGATACCGACGGACAACAGGGAATATCCGTGCCCGGCTCGGATGAAATAAAGGCTGTCAAAGAAGTCGCCGCTACACTGGCAAACTCGACAGGCAGTAGCATTATGATTTCGAATGATGCCGGTTCACAGTTGGCTGCCGACATGGGGAAGGGGCTTATTCAGGGCGCATCGCAGTATGTGAGTAAGAAAATGAGCGTGGTGAAAGTAACGCTGAAAGCAAACTACCGCCTGCTCTTACTTCCGAAAACAGAGTAATAACAAAAAAGCAAACCACTAAAAAAATCAAGTTTAAGTCAAACAATTAAAATGAATTTAGCAATGAAACAATTATTTGTCATGCTTGCCATAGTAGCAAGTGTATGGACTGCCTATGCGCAGGAAAATCCCAATGACAGCATTGTAAAAACGATGCCCAGTACCGGAGATTATTATCAGGGCTATACACGCCCGCTGACGTTCAATAGGATGATTCCACCGTATGCGCTGGAGGTCACGTTTAATAAAACCGTCCATGTCATTTTTCCGTCTGCCATCCGATACGTTGATCTCGGTTCTGCCGACCTGTTGGCTGCCAAAGCTGACGGCACAGAAAACGTCTTACGTGTGAAGGCTGCCTTGCGTGATTTCTCGCGTGAAAGCAATTTGGCGGTGATTACCGAAGATGGGGCGTATTATGCGTTCAATGTGAAATACGCCGATGAGCCTGTGAAATTGAGTGTGGAAATGACCGACTTCCTGCACGACGGCGAAGCCGTTAATCGCCCGAATAACGCATTACAGGTATATATGCAGGAATTAGGGCAGGAATCGCCGTTGTTGGTAAAACTGATTATGCAGTCTATTTACAAAAACAACGACCGCGAAATTAAGCACATCGGCTGCAAACGATTCGGTATCCAGCATACGCTGAAAGGAATTTATACCCACAACGGATTGCTCTACTTCCATCTGCAACTGAAAAACTCGTCGAACGTACCTTTCAATGTAGATTTCATCACATTTAAGATTGTGGACAAACAGGTTGCAAAACGTACCGCTATTCAAGAACAAGTGGTTTGGCCGCTTCGGGCGTACAACAATCTTATGCTAATCGGCGGACAGCGTACCGAACGCATGGTGTTTGCCCTACCGAAGTTTACCATTCCCGATGATAAGATGTTGGTGGTGGAACTCAACGAACAGAACGGCGGAAGGCATCAACGGTTTACCGTGGATAACGCTGATTTAGTACGTGCCCGTGTCATCAACGAATTAAAAATAAAGTAAGATGAAAAATTCGAGTAAGAGAGAGCAGATGCAAAACGAGTTTTGCAATCTGCCGAACGAGAGAATTTTATTCAAATGCGCGACAATCAGTCTCACGTTGGTGTTATGCTTCGCCCTCACGGGCGGGGCATACGCCCAGCGTTGTTTACCCGGTATGCGAGGCATACAGGTAACAGGCGGTATGACAGACGGTATTTATTCTTCATCCACCGATAGCGAAACGGGCTACTACTTCGGCTTGTCAATGGCAACCTACGCCAAACACAGTAATAAATGGGTGTTTGGGGCAGAATACCTGCAACGCTACTATCCTTATAAAAATGAACACTTGCCGCTGGCACAGTTTACCGCTGAAGGCGGGTATTTTCTGAATATCATTTCAGATCCGTCAAAGACATTCTTTTTGTCGCTGGGTGGCTCGGCGGTGGCAGGTTATGAAACGGTAAATTGGGGCGACAAACTGTTATTTGATGGCTCTACGCTTCAAAGCCGCGACCGCTTTGTGTACGGTGGGGCGATTACACTGGAAGTGGAAACCTACCTGTCTGACCGTGTGGTGCTGCTGCTGACGGGGCGCGAACGGATTCTGTTCGGCTCGGACGTGTCGAAGTTTCACACGCAGTTCGGTGTCGGATTACGGATTATGATTGATTAGGGCGGCAATGGTTAGCGAAGTATATAATATGGACTGTTTGGATTACATGAAAACAGTACCGGACAAGTATTTCAACCTTTCCATTGTCGATGTTCCCTACGGGATAGGCGAAGACGGCAGTAGAAATGCCACAAGAGGGCTGTTGGCAAAACCCCAAAAATACAAGCCTTATTGGGGTGGTGACAGGGAGGCTCCGGGATGCGAATATTTTGAAGAACTAAAGCGTATCAGTGTCAATCAGATTATTTGGGGTGCAAACCACTTTATCGAAAACCTGTCATTACCGATAAATTCAAGTTGTTGGATTGTCTGGGACAAAGACAATGGGACAACCGATTTTGCGGATTGCGAATTAGCTTGGACATCATTTAAGAAAGCGGTAAGGAAAATCAAATTCCGTTGGAATGGTATGTTGCAGGAAGATATGCGGAACAAAGAAAAACGCATACATCCCAATCAGAAACCCGTTGGACTTTACACTTGGCTACTGCAAAAATTCGCCTGTCAAGGAGATAAAATATTCGACTCCCATTTAGGCGGTGGCAGCCACCGCATTGCGGCTTACCAACTTCAACTTGATTTTTGGGCTTGTGAAATCGACCCTCACTATTACCAACTTCAAGAACAGCGATTTATAAATGAATGTAAAACAAATTGAAAGTAAACAACAATGAAAAAGATAAAAAGTTTTTTCGGGATAACGGCGTGGCTGGTGGCGATGATGCTGCTGGCCTTAGCCTGTAGCGACGATATGGATATTCGTGTACGCTACCTATTTGATTTGGAGACTATGCCGGTGCAGAAGAAAATCATCGAGGGTGAAACGGCTGAAATCCGCTGCCAACTTGTAAAGGAAGGCAACTATCAGGATGCGAAGTTTTTCATCCGCTATTTTCAACCGGATGGTGTCGGCGAGCTTCGCATGGACGACGGAACGGTGTTCAAGCCGAACGACCTCTATCCGCTGAAAAAAGAAACATTCAGGCTGTATTACACGTCCCGCTGTAAAGACCAGCAGGTGATTGACGTGTACGTGCAGGATTCGTTTGGTCAGGTTGTTCAAAAGACTTTTTCGTTCCAAAGTGAACGGACAGAAGAGAAAGAATAAAACAAAGTGTGCAAGCGTCCGGAATAATTCAGACGCTTGCCTTAATAATGTCCGATATGAAATACATCATATTACTTTTCATCGTCTGGTTACATTTGCCGATGCTGGCAAATGGACAGTCGCGCAATTTTTGGGGAAACGAAAAGTTGATAAAAGCAGTTTGCTCTGCAACGGAATTTCAACGCATAGCGGATTCCCTGCAACTGTCCGTAGCCGAATTATCCTGCTATCCGGTCATTTCTCCGATAAATAACCCGACTATCTCATCCGGTTTCGGAATGCGCAGGCATCCGGTTTATAAAGTGCGAAAGTTCCATACAGGAATTGATTTTGCGGAAACAAAAGGTACTCCCGTGTATGCGACAGGCAACGGGGTTGTAACCCGAAAAGGGTATAATTCGGGGTATGGGAATTTTATTGAAATAGAACACGCAGGCGGTTTACGTTCGTTCTATGCTCATTTAAGCAAAACGCTGGTCAATGCAGGGGATGTGGTTCGAATGGGCAAATACATTGCTTGTGTGGGTAACAGCGGGCTTACGACAGGCTACCACCTGCATTATGAAATAAGGAAAGGTCGCTGCTTGCTGAATCCTGCCGGATGGTGCAGCCTCTTGTTCCATATAATAGAATCTAAATACCTTATTCTTCAACAATAAACTACATTGATATGAATACACAAGAAGATAAATACAGTATAGCTGTTAATCAGGACGGAATGGTGTTAGAATCAGTCCCGAAGCATTTACGAACTCCTCAATTATGTATGGATGCGGTCAAGAATGACGGATGGGCATTGGAGTTTGTACCAGAGAATATAAAAACGGAAGAAATGTGCAGAATGGTCTTGAAGCCGCATTCTAACATTGGCTTCATGGATTATGAGGTTCTGGATTTTATTCCGTTCCCAAGTGTTTGTTTGGAGGGCTTGAAGATGTTTTCTTTAGGAAATGACCCGTTAGACGTATTCAGCTACATAAATCCTAAGATAATGACGGATGAAATAGCCAAGTGTGGAATAGAAATGGATTCAACTTGTTTGGTCTATATCCCTCAACATTTACGTACACCGGAGATCTATAATATGGCGGTCGAGAAAAACGGCACATTACTTAGAAATATTCCTGAAGAAGAAAGAACTAAGGAATTATGCGAAACAGCAGTCAGGTCGGATTTTCGCAGTTTACAAAGTGTTCCCGAAAAGATGAGAACGACTGAGCTTTGTATGCAAGCATTAAAAGAGGATGCTTTTGCTATCCAATATTTTCCGGCAGACAAGCTAACCCGAGAAGTTTGTCTGACAGCGTTAGAAACGGCAAGCCATATACGTATATTGTCCTTCATTCCGTTCAAGGATATTCAAATGAAAGCATTTAATGATTACTGTAAGGATTACTCCACAACCAGGGATTTTTTGCAATACACAAACCCTAAAGTCATGAATCAGGAACTTGCAATGAAAATATTCACCAAAGCACCCGACCTGTTCTACAACATCCCCAATAAATTCAAAAATAAACGATTATGTGAAGAAGCAGTAAAACTGGATGGTTCCAATCTAAAGCATATCCTTGACAGCCATAAAACAAAAGAGCTATGTGAAATGGCTATAAAACAAAGTCCATATGCTATCCCTTATATACTGAATGAAATGAAAGGAACGGAACAGTATAGGGAGATGGTGGACAAAAACCCGCAAAACCTGCAAGGTATTCCTCAAAAAGAAAGGTCGTATGAGATGTGTAAGGCAGCACTCGACAACACCTTCGGAAAAGACAGTAACGATATTTCAGTCGTTAGTTCAATTACGTTTCCCTCTTTGTTATTGGAAGTATTCAAAGCGCATGATAATCCTGAAAAAATAAACCTGTTATTGAATATTGTTAGCAGGGATGCAATAACACCAGAGATTGCAAAGGAAGCGATGGTAAAGGATGGGAGAAGTTTACATTTGATACCGGAAAAGGCTATTACCCCTGAAGTGGCGGAAATAGCGGTCAAAAATTACCCATCTTCCCTGCAATGGGTTCCTGCCAGGATGCGTACCCCTGATATGATATTGTTTACCATAAAAGAAATTGAAGGATATAATATCCACGTTCCAGACAATATAAAAAATGGGAATAATATATACTCTTTCCATAAAAAGGTGGAGGATATAATCAATAAGCCCTTGTCTTATGGAGAACATAAAAAACTGTATGCAGGAGAAAGTATTCTGGTCGGGACGGTACGCACACATGGCGGGGCTGTAATGGAAGATTGCCGGCTGATATATAATAGGGATACAAACTCACTACACCTGAAAAAGAGTGAAAAGCAGCAGGAATCCAAGATGAAAGAACCTCAAAGGCAACTTCAAAAGATGGGTCAGAAGCCCAAAGGACGGAAGCTATAACCCATACTGCACTTTACTACAGGATATGAACAACCAAAATCCGGCGGCTACAGTCGTCGGATTTTTTTAATTCAACGGATCAAGTTAAACCTAAAAGACAATCCGCTGCTTATCGGCTTTTTGTTACTTTTTCTCCCGCATAGTTTGTTTGCTCATGGAAAAAGTAACGGGCGGTTATTCGCCGCCCGTATCAGTTCTTTCCTGCTTTTTTGCAAGCCATTCATTCCGCCGTTTTCGGCATTCTTCCAACGATTTGGCAACCGTTGAAAACAGTTCTCCGTCCGTATGGCGATAGTCATATTGAAAGTATTCCGTTCCTCTGAACGCCCCTGCAATAAAAGTAGTGTAATTTTCTTGCCCCTGTTCACATACGGAACAGCCGTTTTTGTTGATTGAATTTGTTTCCATGATGTTTACTTGTTAAATATTTTTATATTTTCAATTAGTTCGGCTTGCTTTTCTTTGCTTAAATCCGTGCAACGAATAGGAATTGAGCCACATTCTATTCCTTCCTGTACTTCGCGTTCATCTGCTGTTATCATTATTTGTCCGTCCGAAAATCGGACAAAATTGCCGTCCTCGTCCATAAAAACGTAGTCGATAAAATAAAGCTCTATTTTCTGCTCTCTTCCTACTGTTTTTGATTTATCTGTACCCATTGCTGTATCTGTTTTTAGTTCAAATTATCAATTAGCCTAACTTGGGTGTGCTTCACAAACCATTCCTTTATATGCTCCATGTTGTATTCGGAGGTAATAATGGCGGTATGTTCGTCTATTTGGGTAAATCGGGACGATTCGTAATTGTCAATCCATTCTTTCAGGTTGACGGTCTGCCAATTTGAGTAATCACTGGTAAACATTCTGTTTATCTCCCGAATGCTCTGCGAAAAAGTAACCTTAATCGTTTGGTACTTGTCGTCTATGATTTCCAAATGATGCAACGAGCCGAACTCGTCATGCAGTCGGGCGTGTGCAAAATCGTATTCGTACAATTCATTTCCCCATTGGTGCGGTTCATCAAAGCGTACTTTGACCTCTGCGATGTGTTCCATTATGGTCGTTTCCTCGATAACCCCTGTTACCATTAAGCCTGTAAAAATGCACTTGCATCGCTTTCCAATCAAACTGTCGTTTACTTCTGTTGTTTTCATATCTGTTCAATTATTAAAATTATGCTGCCAATCGTTTTTCAATTAAAGGAATGTTGTTGTTTACCAACTTGATTATCCGCTCGTGATACTCCGTATTCGTGTTGCATACGCCCCTCGATTGGATGACCTGCAATTGGGATAGGGATATTTCTACGGTTTCAATTCGCTTTCCGTCTATACAGGCAGAAAGGATAAGGCTGTCGGCTTTTGAATGGTAGCTGCCTACGCAATGGTGCATCGCTTTCCCCTCCAATATAATGGCGGCAACGCTTTCAAGCACCCGAACGCTGATAAGTCCGTCTGAAATAACCAACCCGAAGAATCGTTCTTTGGCTTCCCTGTATTCGGCTTCTTTCTCCAATTGCTTTTCAAGTTCCTGCTGTGCATCCGCTTGTGCTTTCTTGTGCATATAGCGGTCGTGTTCGGCTTTTAAGTCGGCAGGACAAACGTATTTCGCATTGTGCAGGTCGCGTCCGAAGAAGCGCAGGAAATCGATATAATCGCACCAAAGCGAAGCATCTTCGATGGTGTAACCGTTGCGGATGCAGATGCGGACGGATGCCCAATAATTGTCGATGTTCCGTTGCCAACCTGTATCCAACAAGCGTTTCAAAAGGTTGGTTTGCCCTGCTTTCAATAGGGTTTCGGCTCTGCTGTCGGTTAATAGGATGCGGAATAGGTCTAACGGTTTTTGTCCGTACAATGCCGTTTTATAGCCTGTCCTTTTAAGTTCGGGGATAAGTTTCTGACGAGGATAGATTTCCCCTGTATAGATTCTGTCATATACATTGATGCAAAATTTATTGTTGCTGTTTTCGTTGCGCAATTCCAACGATGTGCCGAATATCCACGAATCCACGTAACAATTACCCATTGTTTGGCGCAATATGGCAAATGTGGCGTGTTTACCGTTGGGAGCTATCCACCGTTGCATCACTTCGCAATGGGTGAGTTTCGTCTGTTCGCCAATTTTGGCGGTGTAACTTATCATTACCGAACGTACCACTTGATACCCTTTGTGGGCGGTGATAACGGTCATGTAAAACTTGTCGTCAAATACCCGCCTTTTTGTCGTTTTTACGGCTAATTGGGTTTTGCAGTTCGGGCAGTTGCAATCTGTCAGTACAGATACCAAATATCCCGCTCCCTGCCACGAATGACCACATTTGGTACAGGTAATCACGCCCTTTTCCGTTCTCCGTCCAACGTATTCAATGGCGTTATCATAACCCCATTGTACTTGCCGTTGGGTAATGGCTGGAAGCGTTTTACTCGCTTCCACTACTTGTTGTTGAAATTTATTCTTCGGTTTCATAAGTCGATGGATTAAAAGTCAAATAGACTTGGTTGCGGATTAAGGACTACTTTCTTCGCCTTTTTTACAGGCTGTGTCATTTTTCGGTATGCTTCGTCCTGTGCTTTTTGTATGGCTTCTTGTCGAGCCTGTTCTTTTTCCTCTGCGGTCAGTTCTACCACATGGTTTACGACTACATGGGCGTTCATCGGCTTGCCTACCTCGATGTTATCTTCATCATAGTAATGTACCGCCATGCCGAAAATTTCATCATCATCAAAACCGTTACATCCGCTTTTCTGCACGGTGTTCAGAATGTAGGTAACACAATCGTCTATGCTTTTTCTTGGTGCGGAATACTTGAAAGAAAATAGTATATCGCTCTCTGCCCTTTGGTCTAAATAGGCTTTTATCGTTGCTTTGAAATTATCTGATGCTTTCATAACTATGAATATTGATTGTTAAAAAATGATTGCTACTAAAAGTGTGATTACTACTGCGAGAATGAGAAGCGAAAGAAGACAGGATAGAATCCATTTCAGCACCTCAAACACGATATAAGCCCCCACCATTACAGCCACGAAAGACCAGCCCCAAATGGCTATCCCTGCGACTATAAAGCCTATTCTCAAAACCCAACCTATGCCAATTCCTAGGTAGATGGTTCGTTGTTTCCTATTTTTATCTTCATTCTGTTTCATGATTTTTGACTTTTTTTTTAACGCTATGCCGCATCGGTCGGTGAGAAGTATTCGAGTTTCAGAAGCTAAAAAAGGGTAGTGTTTAGCCGTGCAAGGTTTTGGCGAAGAATACGCTCGCCCGAATAATTCAAAGAAGGGAAAGAGGAAGATTTTTCGCCAAACCCGTAGGGCTTGACCTTGTGGCGGCGTGAAGAACACGGATATACCTTTGCGCCTGAAATCGAATACTACAGACCGATGAGGTCATACCGCTAAATGAGGAAAAAATCATTTCGAGAGAAACAGAATGAAGATAAAAACAGAATACTCACGGCGTTAAGCTGTAAGCCGCGTGTAAATCTATGGCGAGGATTAGGTCAAATACCGCCATATCACTGCCAATATTGGACAAGCCATTGGCAGTTGAAATAAACTGCGTAAATTTGATGCAGTTAATAAAATAGAATCAATATGGAACGATTTTTTTTACTCAAACATTTAACGGTGGAACAGTTGCGCGAACTATACTGCGATGCCTGCAAGGTCGGCAAGTTGCTGGTCGAATACGACCAACCGGGAGTAGAAGGACATTATGAGGTTAATCTGTCCGATGATGAGATACTGAAAAACATTACCGCCGTGAGTGATAATGGTTTTGCTTATTACGAAGATCATGAAGATTTCGCCGACGGGGTTATGCTTTCTTTTGCCTTAATCGGGAAACCGTTTACGACGGCCTACATTAACATTGGCATTGATAACCTCCGGCTGGACTGGTTTGTCAGAAAATACGGTCTTGCACAGTGGTGGCAGGTAGAGGGAAGTGAACGAAGGCAATATCCTTTCACCAAGTTTTATACATTGGAGTCGATGAAACAGCATAAGTTCAACTGAAAATGAAGCCCGTCAAATTGGGCTTTTTTGGCTTCCACCCGCGACACTCGCTGCCTGATGCTTCCACGATCTAAACAACTGATACAAAGCTCGTATTATTGGTTTATCTTTGCTCTCCCCGTGATATAACCGATTAAAAAATGAAACATGGAATTTATAACTATCGACGCCCGTTTATACGAGGCGATGATTTGTCGATTCGATTCCTTTACCCGCAAAGTGGAAACCCTGTGCGAAAAGTACCGGGATAAAGGATTAAAAAAATGGCTGGATAATCAGGACGTGTGTATGATCCTGGGCATCTCCAAACGAACGTTGCAAACGTATCGGGATAAGGGATTGATACCCTACAGTATTATCAAACATAAGGTGTTTTACAGGCCGGAAGATGTAGAGAAAGTATTACAAACATCGTCGCATCCGTCAATCGAATAAGGTATGAAAGACTATCTGAAAGACAAAAGCGACACGCAGGTTACTGACCTGTTTAAGCGCATGGAGAAGGCAGGAAAAACGCTGGAGGCACTGGAAACGTCTATGCGTCCTGCGCTCAATGGACAACGTTTTGTAACGGATAAAGAACTTTCCGACATTCTGAAAATTAGCCGCCGGACATTACAGGATTACCGAGCGGCGGGGGTAATTTCCTATTACTTGATTTGTGGAAAGATTCTATACAAAGAATCCGAAATTCAAAAATTTCTGGAAGAAGGGCGCAAACAGAGCCTTGACGAACAGGAATTACTCTAAACAAGAAACGACCTCAAATGTGAGGTCGTTTCTTGTTTTAGGTACATGGGTTTTAATTCAACATGGTTTTCATACCCGGAATCGCCCAAAGTACAACAGGATTAGTAGCCTGCCCGACAACCCACCGGCGGAACTGTTGTGCCTTGCATGAGTTTACCCGGAAAGCCAAGGCTGTTATCACTTCCAGATTGTAGAGTGTCATTATACCACCGTTTTCGGTTTTTTGATGGTGGCAAACTTCTTCTTCCCGTAATATTCCACTTTTCAGGATTGACCGTATGTTATTGCCGACGGCAGATACGAAAACCTCGAAAAGTTCGGCAATCTGGTGTTGTGTAAGCCATACATTTCCCGCTACCGTACGGATCGTAACGTGCCCTTCTTCTATTTTTATAGATGCAGTGTTCATATTTATAAATTGTTTAATGGTTTGTTATTGTTGGTTACTTTCTTTTCTGACGGGTAGCGGATAGCCGCCCGAAGCGTTTCATCTTCATATAAAGAAACCTTATTTTTTACAGTTCGCGCTTTTAGCCGTTTCATATCCTCGTCCACTTTCTTATCCGTCACTTTGGCGTATATCTGCGTGGTCGTGATGTTTTTATGTCCCATCATCTTACTTACCGTTTCAATGGAAACTCCTTGCGAGAGCGTAATATGAGTTCCGAAATTATGGCGGGCTTTGTGGAATGTGATACAGTTGATACCGCATAATTTTCCTACTTCTTTTACGAGTCTGCAAAAGTATGAACGTGTGTAAACGTTGAAAATCCGGTTGCCCCTGCGTTCCGACCTGTACTTCTCAATAATTTTCAGGGGGATTTCCAACAGGGGGACACGGAAGTCTGTTCCTGTCTTTTGCCGGTTAAAATCAATACACAGTCTACCATCCTCCGTTTGTATAATATGTTCATCTGACAACCTTTTCAGGTCAGCATAACACAACCCGGTAAACGTTGAAAAGACAAACAAATCGCGTACACGGCATAAATTCGGCTCGTCTATCTTTTGCTGCATAAGCCGTTCTAAGTCCTCCAACTTTAGATGGCGGCTACGTGCAACAGGCAATGCAGGGTGTAGAGTGCTATAAGGGTCGCGCCGGATAGTTCCTTGGTTGAAAGCACGACGGGTTATTTTTTTCAGAGTATATAAATGCTGGTGGACAGTCTTTTGTTGCAACCCCCGGTCTGTCCGTAGAAAAAGGTCATAAGCATCATAGAAATTAAGGTTAAGACTACGAAGCGATACATCTTCGGTATCATATTTTGTTTGGAGAAACGCCCGCAGGTGATTGTAAGAGGTTATGTATGCGTCGTATGCCTCTTTCTTGCGATCTACACCGACCCTTTTATAAAATTCGTTATTATGCTCCTTAAAGAGTTTCATCAACGTAAGGGGCTTTTGACCGATTCCTTTGAGTGCATTCTTAACAAGTTCTGCCGTAACAAAACCCAGGTCACTCTGTATCCGTTTGTAATGGTCAGTAATTTTTCCGGTAAGCAGGTC
The DNA here is from genome assembly GCA_031555145.1 of Tannerellaceae bacterium. Lineage (GTDB taxonomy): Bacteria > Bacteroidota > Bacteroidia > Bacteroidales > Tannerellaceae > JAJDIA01. The sequence continues at coordinate 22,327 of JAVBUR010000020.1, forward strand.
TATGGCTTTGTTTACTTCCAGCGCATTACGACTTTTGCCATTAGCACGACCTTTCGTTGGTTCCCAAAGTGATGGATCGACAGAAACCTTTGTCCCAACCTGTTCCCATTCGGCATCAATGCTTATTTTGCACAATAACTGGCACATACCATCTTTGCGAATTTTTGTACGGTTGATATAAAATAGGATAGCAAAAGTGCTGAGGCGTTTCTTCTGTCCTTTGCTTGAATCTGTTTGATTATTATTTGTTTCCATATACTAAAATATTTAATGTTAAATAGCAAATTTGAATCGTTCATTGATACGTTTTTCCAACGTTTTCATTTCCCTATCGGCCTTATCATCCGTTACCTTCGCATAAATCTGTGTGGTGGTGATATTCGTGTGCCCAAGCATCCGGCTGACCGTTTCAATAGGAACGCCTTGCGAAAGCGTAATTTCAGTCGCATAGGTATGGCGTGCAATATGCCAGGTGACATTACGCTTTATGCCACAGGTTGCAGTTATTTGTTTGAGTTGCCGATTCATTTCCCCATTTCCATACATCGGGAATAATCGTCCATCAGGTTCAATACCCCGGTATCTTTCAAGTATCTGCAACGGAAGTTCAAATAAAGGGACTTCAAAATCAACACCTGTTTTTCCGCGTGAAGATTTTATCCAAACTACATCATCTTCGGCGACAAAAATATCCTCGTCCGTCAATCTGCACATATCACAATAAGGGATACCCGTGTAACATGAAAACAGGAATAAATCACGAATTAGATAGTGCTTGGGGCGGGTGAGCGGTGTGGTCATCAACTTTTCTAACTCTTTTCGGGTAAGATATTTAGGTTTCCGTTCCGGGCGTTCAGGTTCATAACCGGTAAACGGATCGGCAGTTATGATTCCATCTGTTATAGCGTTGTTGATTATAGTCGCCAAATTGGTAGTAAGCGATACAATTGTACCTGGTGCAAGTTTACATTCAACCCGCAAGTAAAGGTCGAATTTATCAATAAATGACCTGTCGAGTGCTGTAAAGGGAATGTCTGAAAGTTTATAATTTGCCTTGATAAACCTTGTAAGGTGGTTGAGAGCATACCAATAGGAATATGCAGACCCTTTTTTGCGGTTCACACCGACACGTTTGTCGAAATTCTCGTTATGCTTACGAAAATAGGACAACAAGGTTTCCTGCCCGAAAGCCATACCCAGCACGAGGTTTTTAACTTCTTCGGCTGTAACTCTATCTTTGATGGCTGACAATTCACGGTAATGCGACAGGGCAGATGCCCTAATATCGTCCAACTGCTGGTTGATTTCACAAGCGGCTTGGCTTTTTCCTGTGGCTCGACCCGATGCCCATAATTTTTCCGGTACGGTCATCTTTGCGCTGAACTTAGCTTCGGATTTAGCGACGGTAAGCCGAGCCATGACAAAGCATGTACCGTCATTTTTTCTTTCGTCTTTTTTCAGGTAGAACGATACCCTAACATCTTGTTTCATAACTCTGTTTTTTAAATTACAAATTTAACTGATACAGAGCTATTTGAAGCGATGAGAGATTACACGCCAAGGGGAATAAAACCCCAGTTTTCAGCTGAAAATCTATCTTTCCACGTTTAGATGGAAAAAAAGAGGTATTTTTGACTGAAATTTAGAAGAGAAACAAGTGTTCTTTGACGGTCTGGATTGATGCTGTGGGTATTTTCTACATGGCTATTTCATTTCCATTTTACCACCATAAAAGGCAACGGATGGGGGTGAAATCTCCCGCTTAACCCCTCTATATTCTTCATTTTTACGATTTTGAAGAATGTAGCAGAACAACACCTAACAAACCTAATTTCCAAATACTTACTCTTTCTCTCCTGATTTTGCTGTTATACGAGCCTTTTTACCTATATTTGTCATACAAAAAAACACCACCATGGCACACAACATCACACAACTCTACGACGAGTACAAAGACGGCACAATCGATCGCCGCACTTTCCTCAAAAGATTGACAGTAGCCGTCGGAAGCTCAGCAGCAGCTTTAGCCTGTTTGTCCGTCTTAGAAGACGCCAACGCCGCAGTCTTACCTCCGAACGAGAATGAAACCGTCACCCAGTTCGTAAAATATCCCGCCCCCAAAACAGAAATGACAGCCTTTTTAGCTCATCCCGCTAAAGGAGCAAAATTCCCGGCAGTAGTAGTCATTCATGAAAACCGGGGACTCCAACTACATATTCAGGACGTTGCCAACCGGTTTGCCAAAGAAGGCTTCCTTGCGATGGCCCCCGATGCCCTGACCCCTGTCGGCGGAACTCCCGAAAACGACCAGGCAAAAGCCTCCGAATTAATACGAAGTCTGAACCCTGACGACACCATCAATAACATGGTAGCAGCAGTAAAATATCTCAAAACCCACCCACTGTCAACCGGAAAAGTCGGCTGTACAGGCTTCTGCTGGGGTGGCGCCATGACCAACAATGTCGCCGTAAATTCTCCCGACCTTGACGCCGCCGTTCCCTATTACGGTCGCCAGCCGGCTACAGAAGATGTCGCAAAAATCAACGCCCCCATACTAGCCCATTATGCCGAGAACGACGCCGGTATAAATGCCGGAATAGCCGCATTTGAAGAAGAACTCAAAAAGCAGCACAAAGACTACCAGATATATATCTATCCCGGAACAGCCCATGCCTTCAATAATGATACCAACCCGGAACGATATAACGCCGGCGCCGCCAAATTAGCCTGGAGCCGAACCATCGCTTTCTTCAAGGAAAAGCTCACCTGATTTCAAGGAAAAGCCTACCCGATTAAAGCGCCCTCTGATCCTCCCTCTTCCAAGCCTCCGATACCGAATCCACAAACGGCTTGCAATGGTTGAAAAAATACTGATAACCATCGCACAGATAGTTTAATCCCGATTCACCATCCGGCGACGTTATAAACCTATTTCTGGGACATTCGCCGTTACACATATTCCTCACTTTGCAGTCGATACAGTATTGCGGTAACGTATCTCGTTTCGCATCCCCAAATGCCTTTTGTGCAGGATGCCGCAGGAAATACCCCAACTCATGTTCATGTATATTCCCAAGCAACTGCCCTTTTTCGACAAAATGATCGCACGAATAAAAATTCCCATTCCGTTCTATCACCGGAACCCCACCGCATCGCTCCCTGAAGATACACAACGAATGCTCCTGATCGAACGCCGTTCGCAGCGCTTCTTCAAAAATCTGAATCTTAACCCTCCCAATATCCTTCTCCACCCATTCATCAAAAACCGCAGACAAAAACAGCCCAAACTCAAACGCCGGAACAGACTCCCCCGTAACCGCCTCTTTCTCCCTGGAAACCTTCTCAACCAACGGTAAAAAAGTAATATAACTCACCCCAAGCCCTTTGAAAAAATCATAAACAACCAACGGATACCTCACATTATAAACATTCACAACACATAAAACCTCAGGATATACCCCACGCTCCCGCAGCAACTTATAACCATTAAGCGTCTTCTCAAAACTCCCACATCGCTTGGAAGTCTGCCGCGGATTTAACGTATAGCGCGTAGCATCATGAAAAACCTCCGGCCCATCCATACTCACCCCAACCACAAACCCATTTGCCGCCAAAAAATCAGCCCATTCCTCCGTAACCAGCGTCCCATTCGTCTGAATCCCATTCAAAAAACTCTTCCCCTCCGGCAAATACCTTTTCTGAATAGCCACCGCCCTTTCAAAGAAATCAATCCCCGCCAACAACGGCTCCCCACCATGCCAGGTAAATAGCACCGTATCCCCCGACGAAGCTGCATAATGCTGCCTTACATACCTCTCCAACGTCTCATCCCCCATAACCCCGCTTGAGACATCACCTATAACCCCAGTCGAGTCACCATCATAAAGATCCCCCTTCCCCCAATAATAACAATAGCTGCACCTCAAATTACAACGCGCCCCCACAGGTTTCACAAACACCTGAAAATCCTCTGTCATTACTCTCCCCATAATTCTAACTACCTCTTTTCTATACGATTCCTTACAAATGTACGATTGTAAACCAAATCTGTTTATGTTTTCTGCGAAATAAATCACCTCCCTATCCCCAACAACTCTCTATAAGTTAAATTCCATGTTCAAACAGCCACTTCGTACAAACTTCTATATCCCTTTGTACAAAGTCAACATCCCTTCGCCCTGCCTTGTATATCATTTGTATATCACAAAACCTCTAACCGATTGATTCTCAATATCCATTTTGGCATGCCTAGTGTATGCCTAGTGTTTGGCTATATCTCATCCATACCCTTACCAATTATCCCCTTTCCTTCTTGTAATTATTCCGGAAATTCACTAAATTTGTCAGTGAAAGAAAAAACCTCTTTTGTCTGAAGCCTTCATCTGATGAATGATGCATTTGAGATAATCTATACGCCAATATGTAAACTAAAAACAAAAAAATATGCAAGAAAAAATCGATTCGATGCACGATGCAGGTTTAAATAGTTTACTAACACTCGAACCTGTACAGAACCAGGAAAGGATAGAACTGCTTGATACTATACGCGGCTTTGCCCTGTTGGGAATATTAATTGCAAATATGGCTTGGTATAGCAGTCCCGCTCTTTACGCCGATATGTTGGGCAGAAATATGTGGACAGGACTCTGGGACACAACAACATCTTCGTTTATAAACCTCTTTGTTCAAGGAAAATTCTACTCAATGTTCTCTTTCCTTTTTGGTTTGGGTTTCGTCCTATTTTTTGAAAGAGCCAAAGAAAGAACCACAAAGCCCAAACTTCTTTTTTACAGAAGGCTTTTTATTCTATTACTTATCGGCTTGGTACATGCCTTCTTTATCTGGTACGGCGACATACTTGTTACCTATGCGTTACTTGGTTTTCTGTTACCACTATTCTTTAACCTGAAACCTAAAACACTCATCAAGTGGGTAATTTCGCTTTTCAGCATATTCCTATTATTTTTAGCTTTTGTGATGGGCTTAGTAGCTTTAGGGGAAATGTTCAATGAAGGAGCTGTTAGCGATAGCCTGCAACCATTTTATACCGATATGGAAAGCAGAATGGAAAGCGCTATCCATGCCTATGGACAAGGCACTTTTTCGGAAATAATGGCTCAACGTACTTCCGACACCCTGTTTTCTTACAGCGGCATATTTGCAAGCCTATTTGTCATATTCCCCCTGTTTTTACTTGGACTTTACGTGGGAGGAAAGAAGATCTTTCAACACATCGAAACAAACCTGGCATTAATAAGAAAAACCTGGCAATGGAGCCTTGTCATTGGATTGACAATGAGTATGGTGAAATTTATATTCAAGAACCTGATGGGCGCTGACTATTTTTCCTTTGATACCGTGATTCATACAGGCGCTGGATTTCTGGGCGATACAGGACTCTGCCTTTTCTTCATGACCTCAATAATCCTATTGTATCAAAATAGAAAATGGAAGTCGAAATTAAAGCATTTTTCATACGTGGGCAGAATGGCATTGAGCAATTACCTGCTTCAGTCAATAATATGCACAACCATTTTTTATAACTATGGCTTAGGACTTTATGGTAAAGTAGGCCCTGCTTTAGGACTGCTCTTATCTATTGTTATTTTCACTATTCAACTCATTATCAGTAAGTATTGGTTCAGATATTATCAATTCGGCCCTATAGAATGGCTCTGGAAAAGCTTAACTTACAGCAAGCTCTTCAGAATGAAGCTACCTAAAACATAAAGCCCCATTATCGCCATCTATCCCCTCCAACAACTCTCTCCTGCAAACTGTTATATAAAAACAGCAGTGACAATTCAGTCTCACCCCATTAAAAATCCCCTATATGAAATCTCTTAGAATCATCCTCGTCAGCATATCATCCATGCTCATCATCTCCGCCTTCGCCGATTGCAATAAAGACACCTCACAGGAGGAGCAAGACCCCCAAACCCTCCCCCCTGTAGAAACCCAAAAGCCCAACACCACCTATAAACCCGCCTTTGAAGGCCAAACTCGCATCGCAGGTGTAAAAACAACCACCCCCTACCAAGTCACAATCCTCACAGACGCCCTCTCAAAACCATGGGCCGTAACCTCCCTTCCCGACGGTCGCTTAGTCATAACTGAAAAAGCCGGAACCCTCCGCATCGCCACCACCACCGGCCAACTTAGTGCCTCCATCACCGGATTCCCCGAAGTGGACGACCGATCACAGGGAGGCCTCCTTGATGTAGCATCTGCACCCGACTTTGAAACAAGCCGGCTACTCTATTTCACCTTTGCCGAAAAAACACCCCAAGGCTCACTCACCGCCGTAGGAAAAGGAACCCTTTCCGCCGACGAAAAACGCATCGACAACTTCCAAACCATCTACCGTGCCATACCCTACTTTGATAACAGCATGCACTTCGGAAGCCGCATCACATTCGACGACAATGGCAACCTCTTCATCTCCACCGGTGAACGCTCCGACCTCGCAACCCGCCCCAAAGCCCAACTGCTCGACAACGGATACGGCAAAGTAATCAACATCACCCCCGCCGGAGACCCCGTCCCCGGAAACCCCTTCATCAATACCCCCGGCGCCCTCCCCGAAATCTACTCCTACGGACATCGCAACCCCCAGGGATTAGCTATCCACCCCGTCACCCGCGAACTATGGCTCTCCGAAATGGGACCGCGTGGCGGCGACGAGATCAATCTCATAAAACCCGGCCGGAATTATGGCTGGGCCACCATCACCTACGGAATCGAATATAGCGGACAACCCGTAGGCGACGGTATTACCCAAAAACAAGGCCTCGAACAACCCATCTATTACTGGGACCCCGTACTCTCACCCAGCGGCATGACCTTCTATACCTCAGCCACCATCCCCGAATGGCAAAACAACCTCTTCATCGGCGGACTCAGCAGCAAACACATTGCCCGCATCGTACTGAAAAACAACAAAGTAATCGGCGAAGAACGACTCCTCACCGATGAAAACCAACGCTTCCGCGACGTAGGCGAAGGAAAAGACGGCGCCCTCTACGCTGTAACCGACGAAGGACGACTATACAAAATCGCTAAAAAATGAAACCAACCTATAACTGGGGTATCGCCCTTAGCGGCGGCGGCATAAGAGGCTTTGCCCACTTAGGCGCATTAACCGCACTAAAAGAGCAAGGCATAGAGCCCGACATCATCTCCGGAACAAGTATCGGCTCCATCGTCGCCGCCATGTACGCCGACGGCCACACCCCCGAAAGCGTTTACGAAATGTTTAAAACCATCAAACTCAAAGACATCGCCACCACCAATTTCTTTGACCACGGCGGCATCCTCAAAATAACCCCCATCCAACATCTCCTCGAAAAACACTTGCACGCCAAACGCTTTGAAGACCTACGCATCCCCTTGCGGATCATCGCCTCCGACATCGAAGAAGGAACTGCCCATTGCTTTTCTGAGGGAGAATTAATCCCCGCTATCATCGCCTCCTGTTCCATCCCCATCGTATTCACCCCTGTGGAAATCAACGGCCACTATTACGTTGACGGCGGTGTTTTCGACAACTTCCCCGTCAAATGCATCCGTAAAGAATGCCGCAAAGTCATCGGCATCAACGTAAGCCCCATCACACAAATGAAATACGACAAATCCCTCAAATACATCATCGAACGCACCATGAACTACATGGTCGGAGCCAACACCACCGAAGCCATCAAATTATGCGACCACTACATCACCGTCGCCGACCTTTCAAACTACTACCTTCTTGATACAAAAGGTGTAAACGACCTGTATCAAAAAGGATATGAAATGGTACAATCATACCTCAATCAAAACCAGAAAACCATCAACAAAAACAAAAAAAATATCCTGTCAAACAATTGGTTCGACAGGATAAAGCAACACTAAGACCCTAAACAAAACCGTCCTTCTTGCTGTTATCATCATAGTTGTCTTACAGTATAAAAGAACAGTCATGTCATATAAAATAGCCTTTTTCGATAGTAAACCATATGATGAAGATATCTTTGGACGGATCAATAAGAAATTCGGGTTTGAAATATCCTATTTCAGCGAGCACCTGAATCGTAAAAATGTGATATTGGCCGAAGGATCAGATGTTGTCTGCATTTTTGTCAACGCCGTGGTGGATTCCAAAGTGATTGACGAACTTTACCGGATGGGAGTCAAGCTGATCGCATTGCGATGTGCCGGATTTAATAACGTAGACATAGCTGCCGCCTCCGGAAAAATCCCCGTTGTGCGTGTACCCGAGTATTCACCTCATGCCGTGGCTGAACATACGGTAGCCCTCATGTTATGCCTGAATCGTAAAATACACAGAGCCTATTGGCGAACCCGGGACGGAAATTTCTCTTTGGGTGGATTTCAAGGGTTCGACATGTGTGGAAAAACAGCCGGAGTAGTAGGCACCGGTAAAATTGGTAAAGCATTGATCAAAATACTGCTTGGGTTTGGTATGAAAATCCTGGCATATGACTTATATCCGGACACCCAATTTGCCAAAGAAACAGGCATTACCTACGTTCCTCTGAACACCCTATACGCCCAATCCGACATCATATCGCTCCATTGCCCCTTAACAAAAGAAACCGAACACATGATTGATAAAGCCGCCATCGATCAAATGAAACCTGGCGTAACAATAATCAATACAGGAAGAGGAAAATTAATCCATACCACAGCCCTGGTCGCCGGACTCAAGTGCAAAAAAATTGGATTTGCCGGATTGGATGTGTACGAAGAAGAAACAGCCTATTTTTACGAAGACCGTTCGGACATGGTCATGACAGATGATATTCTAGCCCGATTGCTCACCTTCAACAATGTGATCGTCACTTCTCACCAGGCATTTTTCACCAAAGAAGCCATGGAAAATATCGCCGAAACCACCTTGCAAAATATACTTGATCTTCAAGATGGAAAAGAATTAAAAAATGAAATCCGTTATAAGTAAGCCGTAACAAGAAAAACCGGAGAACGCCTTCCAGTCCTCCCCGGTTTCTTCCCTTTTTTGATCGTTATACCCATCACCTCGATCATACCATCATCTCCGGCGTCTTCAGCCCTATATCAGCGCAATCACCTATCCATCCTTGGAAAGAGGACAAGGCTCGGAAGAGTCGCCTTCCGATTTCAGATCAAGCACTTTTCCAGTCTGATCTTCCACCGCAATCCCTATCGGTTGCCCCTGTCCATCTTACACAAAACCTGTCACGACGAACGACTGATTACCCGTCAACCTCGGAAATCCAATTGCAGACAATTCCCTTTCTCGAATATCCCCTTTCGTTCTACCCTTATGGGAAAACATGATAAATTGGTTTTGAATCCTTGGAATTTTACAATCTCCTTGTATTTCACTAAATCCAGATACAAACTTTTACCTCTTTGTCAACCCCGATATTTTCCCTTTTCCTTATGTCTGTTTTGATTGGAAGCAGATATGTTTTACGTTTCGTGTCAAACCAGATGGCGGTTTCCCACTGGCTGTCGCCGATTTTTGCCATCGCTTTCATCCGTCCCCAACCTTCTTCCTGAAATCTCAGATTCTCCCTGATTTCGCTTGCCATTTCTTCGGGGAGGGAAACGAAATACCAACACTGTTGCCAAGGAGTGGCTAAAAACTCATATTTTATTCTGTTTTTCATTTCAACTGTTCCGGTATTCTTCCTGTTTCTTTTTCGGTAATTTCAGGATTACTTCATCTGTCGAATGACGAATTAGTTCTTTAATCAGGTCGCCAGGTACGTCGCTTTCCAACGTAATCCAATTCCACAAAAGAGTTTTAAAATCATCAGGATTTATTCCGTCATATTCTTCACGCAGTTCTACCGACCTTTCCGGATTGCATTTAAGGTATGCCTTGAATATACCATCTTGGGGTTCCAACGGAATATAGACAAATACCTTCTCCATTACTTTACATACCAACACTTTGTGGTTTTGTAAAGAAATAGATTCAACAGCCCCTTTTACCGATAGGCAATATTTTATCAATTCCTCAATATTCATTTTCAATTAGTGTTTTTAGCGATAATACAATACGAAACACCCCTTCTTTGTACTCCTGCAAAGGTACAATCTTTACTTGAATAAGTGGGAAGACCATTCATCAACACCTCAAAATTTAGTATCTTTGGCGATTATCTGTAAGCCGTTAAGCTATCGGAACCTGCGTGTATATATCCCATATTACCGTCCGACATGGACATAAAATAATTAGTTTGAATAACTTGTTATGACAACCCCCAATAAAATCAAGTATTTTGAAAATCGAGAAGACTGGCGAAAGTGGCTGACTAACAACTTCGAAACAACCAATGAAGTCTGGTTTGTATTCCCTCAAAAGTCGTCAGGCAAAAAAAGCATTTTATACAATGACGCAGTTGAAGAAGCCCTTTGTTTCGATTGGGTTGACAGCACAATAAAATCACTTGACAGTGAACATAAAGTCCAGCGCTTCACCCCCAGAAACCCTAAAAGCACATACTCGCAAGCCAACAAGGAAAGGCTTAAATGGCTATTGGAAAATAAAATGATACACCCAGCATTTGAGGATAAAATACAAAATATTTTGTCTGAGCCATTTATTTACCCAAATGACATAATCGACAAATTAAAAGAAGATAAAATAGTATGGAAAAACTATCAACATTTTTCTGAGGCATATAAACGTATCCGAATCGCATACATTGAAGCCGCAAGGAAGCGGCCAGCAGAATTTGAAAAACGGTTAACCCACTTCGTTAGCAAAACGAAAGAAAATAAAAAAATAACAGGATTTGGCGGAATTGAAAAATACTATTAAAACAAACAGAAGTAAACAGTAATATGGATCGTGACTTACGCTACCCGCAGGCTGGATGCTTGAAATGATAGCCGACAAGGTGTAGGGTGGGGGAGACACCAGGCCGGCGACTTTCCAAAACCTGCAACTAAACAAAGAAAGCGAAAAAGATGCTATATGATCCTTGTTTTGGTTAATTATCTTTCATCCAAACGATCGGATACCCTAATGCTAATTTTATAGCCTCCATTTCGGCGCTGTGCCACATCTCGTGTTTGAAGCACCATGATAAGGCCTCATACTTTGTGTTAGCAACAGGATGCTTAAATGGGATAGGCGCTAATTGCTGCGTTAAGATGTCATCGTCTAATTTGGAGAAATTATCAAGGCATATCTCGTGAACTACATTAAATTGCTCAATTAGCTTAGCAACAGGGATTATATCTTTTTCTACAGATCTATGCAGTGCACCCATACCATTGAAAATCTTTATATAGTCAACCACAGGTATTAAATTTGACACCTTGCCATTTCTTCCCGTGATACACGTAATAGCATGGAAGTTCTGGCTTATCATCAAGTGACCTATTTGCCAGGCAAAATTAGAATCGGTGTTTTCTGGAATCTCATACCACAAATTCTGAGGTAGTTCCGATATCAAACGATTTACAAAGTTTCTCGACTCGATGATCTGCCCCCTTAAAAAATCAACCTGGTTCATAACGTTCTCATTTTAGTTACTTACTAATAAGTAAGCATATAGGGTAAAAAAATAATCAAATATTTAACAATCCTTCTTGGATAGATTTATACACATCATTTTTCAATATCTTACTCATCTGTAAAGAAGAAAGTAATGCGGAATGAATCATGAAAGCTTTTGTCCTCGGTATTTCTGTAAAAGAGAAAACTTCACTTTCCCGTCCTCTCTCCAACAAATCTGTCAGCCATCCCACTATCATATATACCAACATCTCCAACTCCTTCTGCATATTTTCAGGTAAAGTATCGTACGACGGAGCTAATGCCCCAACAACGCATACCCAGCTTTTATCAATAAAGCTATCATGCATGTGGATGTAATTCGTAAACTGTAGCCTGTAGTCTAAGCCCTTCCAACTCTCTATCAGACAATTGAAGGCTATAGTGTTCTCCTTGATTACTTCTACTCCCAAATCCGCCTTTGAGGGAAAATAATAGTGTATAGCAGCATTCTTTATCTCTAATTTCTTAGATATATCCGTGTAACTAAAGGCATTATAACCTATAGACCTAATCAGTTCACCCGCTAACCGTATTATTTCACTTCTCGTATCATGCATGCAGCAAATATAAACAATTTTACTTAGTAGTAAGTATAATCGCGGAAAAATATTATTTTTGCGGCTAAATCATCTAAAATATAGTACAGTATGGATTATGACCATATCAAATCGAGACTATCTCCTTGCGGCTTACACTGTGGGAAATGCTTTGCCTTTAAAGACGGAGATATTGTTCAGCTAAGCGGACAACTGAAAGAATCTTTAGGCGCATTTGATGCTTATGCAGAACGGTTTGTCTTACTTTTGGATGAGCCCGCCTTTTCTAATTATCCTGCATTCAAATCGCTTTTGCACTACTTCTCAATTGCCAGGTGCAAAGGCTGTAGAAAAGAAAAGTGTGTCTTGTTCAAAAGCTGTAAAGTAAGAGAATGCTCCGAAAGGAAAAATGTTGATTTCTGCTTCCAGTGTAGCGACTTCCCATGTAGCGATACCGGATTTGACGAGCATCTATATAAACGTTTCCAGCATATAAATGAGAGAATGAAGAGTATAGGAGTTGAAGCCTATTTCGATGAAGTCAAGGATAAACCAAGGTATTAAGAAAAAAGCTATCTTCGAGTCGGCTGCAAGCTCGAAAGCGTGGCGGATAATTACGTTGAAAATTGAACGTTAAGCAGAAATAATATAAACCAATTTAAAATTAAGCGATTATGAAATTCAGTAATGTAAGATTATTAGTCAAAGACTACGGAAAATGCTTCAAGTTTTACACTGAAAAACTAGGTTTGGAACCAGTCTTTAATATAGAAAATTGCTATGGTAGTTTTAACGTGGCAGATGGTATTGAAGGGTTCGCAATATTCACGTCCGACCTTATGGCGCCCGTTGTCGATAATGCGGACAAAAAACACCCGACCAATTGCAGAGAAAAAATGATGGTATCGTTTGAAGTTGAAAATGTTGACGAAACCTTCAATACCCTTTCTGCAAAAGGCATTACGTTTATTAATCAACCAACAGATATGCCTGGTTGGGGAATGAGAGTAGTTCACTTAAGAGACCCGGAAGAAAATCTGATTGAATTGTTTACACCATTGAAAACAGAGTAGTCTGGCAACTGCCATAACATGTGGTTCTATTTTCTACCATGTATGACACATCAAAATTTAAGTAGGTTGAAAAGCCGGTAGGTGTATTCATACTTTATGTATTTGCTGTGAACAAAGGTGAAATTTCCCGTATGTTGAGTAATAAATACCTCGTCATCAGCGGCGATATAAGTTATGCCATGTACCTGTTGCATCTCTTTGTCATCGAGTTCTATAAGAAGTTAGGATGGAGCTACCCGTGGCAAGTGGTAATACCCATATTGCTGCTTATTATTATAGGCTTTAGCTTGCTTTCGTTCTACTATTTTGAAAAACCTGTTAATAAATATATCAGAAATCATTTTAAATAAAACAAGATACATTCCTAACCCTGTCTGCTAAACACAACCAAGAATTTTCCCGAAAGGTAGGGTATAACCGAGTAGAAGGCATATATTCAAAATATTGTACCCTATACAAACACATGCAGAACTATATCATTTAGCAGGCATTCTTATGTTGTCAAATAATACTTTTCCTATACTTAGTCGGACTCATCCCCGTCTGCCGCTTGAAGTATTTACTCAAAAAAGACTGATCAGCAAAGTCAAGGTCGAAGGCTATATCTTGCAGCGATTCATTGGACGACTGCAGACGTATCTTAATTTCCGCCACTACGCAATCGTCGATCCATTTCTTGGCATTCCGGTTGTCTTCATTCTGAACGATTATCGAAAGGTATTTAACGCTGATATTTAGCTTATTTGCGTAAAACAACACTTCACGGCTCGTCTTATAGTTTTCCATGACCGAGTTTGCGAAGCATCTGAAAAGTTCCGATTGCCTGCTCTTCCGTTCAGGGTTCTTCTTCAACAATGAATAAATATCGTTGTAGAAACCTAAGTAATACACGCGGGAGAGGTTCAACAATATCTCGCGGCGACAGACATTCTCGCTATCATCATAAACAGCTTTCAACTGCCCAAATCGAATCTTCTCTTTTTCTACATCATCACACTCCGGGTCGAAGTAAACAACATATCTTTTTAAGAATGCAGTAAATTCTATCGGGAAACGAAAGGTTATATCATGAAAAACATCAGCCGATAGAATGAAATACATAACCTCAAAATCTTCGCTTGTTTTCTTCAGATTAACTATCTGTCCGGGAAACAACATCAGATAAGTATCCCTCCCGATATGATAACTCACCATATCCACCTCTATCTCCACCTCGCCATTCAGGCAGACAGATATCATCGCTTTGGAGAACCTTGAAGTCCCTTGCTTGAAAGGAAAAGCGTTGCTACGCAATTCTATCTGAAAATCATGTTCCACTTGTGAGTTTAAAAACAGGGGTTCGTTTTCCTGTTGCATATTTCTGTTTTCTTCCATTTTCGAGTGCTTTTTTACGTTTGAAATTGCGAATATATGGATAAATCGGCAAATTCAGGGCCGAAATCGACATGGAATTAACATTTGAAAAGCGCGACCTTTGCACTTTCATAATTAAAAATAATAGGATGAAGGTATTAAAAGTCTTTTTACTAATCGCAGTTGTATTTACTTCATGTGGTCGGAACAATGGGCCAGAACAGGGTACACAACATTTCGACCTGATGGAAATTGAATCAAAAAACATCTCCCTGAACAGTACTTATGCTGCTTCTATCCGGGGACAGCAGGATATAAAAATCATTCCCCGTGTAGACGGTTATTTAACCGACATACTGATAAAAGAAGGAAATAAGGTACGGGAAGGTCAAACACTTTTTGTTTTAGACCAGGTTTCTTTCAAAGCGGCACTGCAAGCGACGAGAGCATCGGTGGCTATCTGTGAAGCAAATGTAGCCGACGCGACACTTATCTATGACAGCAAAAAAGCACTTTACAATAAACAGATTGTGTCGGATTTTGATTTGACCTCAGCGGAAAATGCGCTAAAAATAGCGAAGGCGAATTTGCAACAGGCGAAAGCCCAGGAAGACGCTGCCCTGAACGACCTTTCTTTCACAGTCATCAAAAGCCCTTCGGATGGTGTGGTCGGTAAGATACCATACCGTAAAGGGGATTATGTCAGTCCTAATATTCAGGATGGATTAACCATAGTTGCCGATAACTCGCAGATGTACGTCTATTTCTCAATGACTGAACGTCAGGCGATAGGGCTGATCCAACAATATGGAAATTTAGAAGCTGCTATTGCAGAGATGCCCGATGTGAACATAAGATTGAGCAACAATGAAATCTATTCTGAAAGCGGAAGGGTGGAAAGCATAAGCGGAATTATCGAGCCTTCGACTGGAGCAGTAAGTGTAAGGGCTGTTTTTCCGAATGAAAACAGGTTATTGATCAGTGGCGGTGCGGGCAGTTTGATAATGCCCCATAACCATACCGATGCGATTGTTATTCCAAAAGAAAGCACATACGAAATTCAAGATAAAACGTATGTATATCGAGTGGTAAATGGGACAGCATCATCAACCATGATAACGGTTGATAATATAGACAACGGAAAAGAATATATCGTAACCGGTGGACTAAACCTGGGCGATATTATCATAGCTAAAGGTGCTGGCTTAGTGCAGGAAGGCACAGCCGTAGTAATTAATAATAAAGAATAGATTATTCCATGCTAAAAATATTCATTAATCGCCCGCTTTTATCGGGCGTTATTTCCCTCTTTATAGTTATTGTCGGTATTATATCCTTATTTGCGTTGCCCGTAGAGAAATATCCCGACATTGCACCACCCACTATTTGGGTTACGGCGTCCTACCCGGGGGCAAGTGCCGAAGCGCTCCAGAAAAGTGTCGTTGTTCCGTTGGAAGAGGCTATTAACGGGGTTGAAAATATGATCTATATGACATCATCCGCTTCCAATAACGGTACTGCTGAAATATATATCTACTTTGCACAAGGTACAGATGCGGACATGGCTGCTGTCAACGTGCAAAACCGTGTCGCACAAGCTAACGGGGTATTGCCCGCCGAAGTTATACGAATCGGGGTGACAACCGTAAAGCAACAGCCCGGCGTTTTGCGTACTGTTGCACTCGGAAGCCCCAATAACACCAACGATGAGGCTTTCCTGTCCAACTATTTCATCAACAACGTAAAACCTGAACTGTTGCGAATTCAGGGAGTCGGTAATGTGCAGGTTTTTGCCGGTTCATATAGTTTAAGGATTTGGCTGAACCCCGAAAGGATGTCGCAGTATAGCCTTGTCCCCTCCGATATTTCGTTTGTACTGAATGAACAGAACATCGAAGCACCTATTGGCGCATTGGGAGAGAACTCGGACAATGTGTTTCAATATACTTTAAGCTACAAGGGAAGAAAAACGAACGTATCGGAGTTTGAGGATTTAGTAATCAAAACGCTCTCTAACGGAGAAGAGCTGTTGCTTAAGGATGTATCAGATATTGAACTTGGCTTAGACGATTACAGTTATATGGGCTCAGTTAATAATCACTCCGGAGTAACGGCAATGATTACTCAAATTGCCGGATCGAATGCGACAGAAATCAATAATGAGATTGATGTTTTGTTTCAGAACCTGGAAAAAACACTGCCGAAAGACATTCAAATCCTCACACTGGAAAACGCAAATGATTTTCTTTTTGCATCTATCCGGGAGGTGGTAATATCGCTGATTATAGCCATTCTATTGGTGTTGGTGGTGGTCTATGTCTTTTTGCAGGATTTTAGAGCTACGTTGATACCTGCGGTCGGAATTATTGTTTCCCTTATCGGGACATTCGCTTTTATCAGTGTTGCCGGATTCTCACTAAACCTGCTTACGCTTTTTGCGCTTGTGTTGGTTATCGGTACGGTGGTAGATAACTCTATTGTTGTGGTCGAAGCGGTTCAATCCCGTTTTGACGCAGGGTATAAATCCTCCTATACTGCAACCGTAGACGCAATGGGTGGGCTTACAGCAGCTTTGTTTAGTACCACCCTTGTATTTATGGTAATCTTTATTCCCGTGTCGTTTATGGGAGGTACAAGCGGAGAGTTTTACAAACAGTTTGGTTTGACCATGGCAGTGGCAGTGGGTATTTCGTTTGTCAATGCGCTTACATTAAGCCCAGCACTTTGTGCGTTAATACTTCGTCCAAACCCCGAAGAAGGTAAAGGCAGCCCTTTCGCAAGGCGTGTGCGTTTGGCTTATAATACCTCATACAATTCGCTTTTGAAAAGATACGCAGGTATCGTTAAGTCGCTTATCCGGAAAAAATGGTTGGTTTGGTCGAGCATTGGTTTAGCAGCCGTTTTACTTGTGGTATTGATGAATGTTACCATGAACGGATTTGTTCCCGATGAAGACACGGGAAGCATCTATGTGGATATAAGCACACCGCCTGGCTACTCGCTTGCCAAGACCGATGAGATTATAACTGAAATAAACGAATGTGTTCAGGCCATTCCCGCCATAGAAAGCATTAGTAAAGTGTCCGGGTTTGGTTTGATTTCAGGAACCGGAGCCAATACAGGAACACTGTTTATACAGCTGAAGAATTGGGGTGACCGCAAGGGGGCTGAGAATAGTGTAAATGCTGTAATTGGCGAGATTTACGGCAGAACGGCGCATATTAACTCTGCACAAATATATGCTCTTGCCCCGGGTATGATACCGGGCTACGGAAATGGCGGCGGATTTGAGTTCAGTATTCAAAATAAGAATGATGCCGATATAGCCACTTTTTACGATGTATCACAAAGCTACTTATACAAGCTAATGGAGAGAGAAGAAATTGCGGAAGCATATTCTTCCTACAATATCAATTATCCTCAATTTTCAGTAGATGTAGATGCATCTAAATGCAAGCGATTGGGTATTTCTCCGGCAGATGTGTTGAACGAATTAGGAGCTTACTACGGTGGTGCATATGTTTCAAATTTCAATAAATTTTCCAAAGTGTATCGTGTAATGATTCAAGCGACACCGGAGTATAGGGAACACCTGCAATCGCTCAATAATATCTTCATTCGTTCGGGCGAAAAGATGATCCCCGTAAGCCAGTTCGTTACCCTGACTAAGGTGTACCGCCCGATGGTATTGAACCGTTTCAATATGTACAACAGTATGGGCGTAAATGGCAACTATGCGCCGGGATATAGTTCGGGTGCAGCCATCAACGCCATAAAGGAGGTTGCGGAGGCTGAATTGCCGTTGGGTTATGCGGTCGATTTTAGCGGTATTACACGCGAACAGAGCCAGGGCAGCAATACCACAACCGTTATATTCGTGATTTGTATTCTGTTCGCATACTTAATTATGGTTGCACTGTATGAAAGTGCCTTCATCCCGTTTGCCATTATTCTTTCTATTCCGTTTGGGCTATTCGGCAGCTTTCTGTTTGCAAAGTTGTTTGGAATTGAGAATAACATTTATCTGCAAGTTGGTTTGATTATGCTTATTGGGCTACTTGCGAAAACAGCTATTCTTTTAACCGAATATGCGACACAATGTCGTGAGGCGGGTATGTCGCTAAAACAATCAGCCTTATTCGCAGCAAAGATGCGTTTGCGTCCTGTCTTAATGACCGCACTAACAATGGTGTTCGGTATGATCCCTTTGGCATTTGCATCGGGCGTTGGGGCTAACGGTAGCCAGACTATCGGTATTGGAACCGTAGGGGGTATGCTTGTCGGTTGTGTCGGTTTACTGTTCACCGTACCTGTCTTGTTTATTGTTTTCCAAACATTACAGGAAAAAGTAAAACCAATTACATTCAAAGAGCCGACCGACCCGCTTATCATAAACGAACTGAAATTAATCAAGGAATATTCCGAAAATAAAATGAAAGCCGAATGAAACACATAATAGTAACAACACTGGCAGTATTTCTGCTTTCGGGCTGTTCCACATATAGAAATTTCAAAACACCCGAAGTCAAGATAAACAAGGTATGTGGAAACGATATTGAAGTACAAGACACACTGATAAATGTACCTTCATGGAAAGATCTATTCTCTGATGTACCCTTACAGCAACTCATTGAAAAAGGGATTACGTCTAATACCGATTTGCAAATTGCACGTCTGAACGTGGAGAAAGCAAATGCAGGACTGCGTATGTCAAAACTGGCATACTTACCCTCATTGTCATTATCACCTGAAGGCAGCATTACCAAAGCAGAGAGAGAGAAAGCCGCCTATTCGTATAATCTCCCGCTCACAATGCAATGGGAAATAGACCTTTCCGGCAGGATCAGAAACAGTAAAGAGCAGGCACGTTCGGTATTGATGCAGAGCAACGAATATGCTAAAATGGTACAAACGCAACTCGTCGCTGCCATAGCCAACAGCTATTACACTTTAATTATGCTGGATGAACAACTGCAAATAACACGTAACAGCGTTGATATTCAGAAAAAAAACCTGGAAATCATTATTGCCATGAAAGATGCGGGAATGCAAACAGAAGCGGCAGTTAATCAGGCGACAGCAGATTATTACAGTGTAATGGCATCCGAAAAGGATCTGGAACGAGAAATACAAACCGTTGAAAATGGGATTGCTTTGTTAGTGAACGAAACGCCACATAATATACCTCGTTCTTCTCTCAACATGAAGGCTTCGCTTAATATGGATATTTCAGATCCTATTTCTTTGACTGCACTGGCAAACCGTCCCGATGTCAAAGAAGCCGAATATGCATTACGAGGCAGTTTTTATGATATAAATGTAGCCCGTTCCGCTTTCTATCCATCTATCGTATTAGGCGGAAGCGCAGGATGGACTAACAATATAGGCATCATTTCTAACCCGGGAAGTATGTTACTTTCAGCTATCGGTTCGCTTACGCAGCCCCTGTTTAACCGGGGGGTCAATCGTGCCAACCTTAAAATAGCGAAGTTGCAATACGAACAATCCCTGCTTACTTTTGAAAAAACGCTGTTAGTTGCGGGTTCGGAAGTAAACGAAGCCTTGCTTTTATGTCAGACAAGCAGTGAAAAACTTGACCTGCGCCAAAAACAGGTGCAAGCCAATGACGCCGCATTACAGAATAGTATAGAGTTGATGAAGCATAGCTCCAATACTTACATGGAAATACTTATTGCCCAAAGCACATTGCTTCAATCCCAATTGATGTATATATCCGATTGGTATGAGGGCATACAAGGGCAGATTAATCTTTATAAAGCGTTGGGCGGGGGAGTGAATTAAGACTCTTATACTTTCTATATTCGTACCTAAACGTCAGATGAACACTCTCTCATCTGACGTTTTATTTTTACCCCAACCCCTAAAATAGACCTCGACCTTTCACTTCTCTTTTGTCATGTTTTATGGTTGTTTTTAGGAACACTACAACAAAAAACCGGAGAACGCCTTCCAGCCTTCCCCGGTTTCTCCCATTCTAATAGTCAGTTCCCAACACCTCAATCACTCCATCAGCGACGGCGTTTTCAGCCCCTCAATCAGCGCAATCACCTCTCCATCCTTGGACAGAGGACAAGGTTCGGAATCACTTCCTAACGTCTCCAGATTATACTGTTGTCGTTTACCGTAGAAAAGCCCCATAACCCCAAACACAAACGTCACACGATCGCCCTCCTGGAAGTCTCTATAATGCACCACTTGTACCTTCAGCATTTTTACGTACATTTACCCGATAAACCAAAAAGTCATTATGTCATTAAAGAATACGTTTTAAAGCAATTTCTAATCATTTTAATTGAGTGTCGATTAATAAGAAAGGGAGTGTGAAAATGACTAAACAAAGAGTAAACTATCTCATATACAAGGGCTATACCGGCGACATAAACTACAGCTTAGCCAACAACTGCCTGTTCGGTAAAGTCTTGGGTCTTGACAAAGGCCTGATCTCCTACGAAGGCGAAACCCTGAAAGACCTGGAACACGATTTCAGAAACGGAATTGACGACTACCTCGCCTATTGCCAGGAGAACGACCTCACCCCCAAGAAACCCTTTACCGGCCAGTTCAGCGTCAGGCTATCCCCCGAACTACACCGCCTGATGGCAACTACCGCCCAGGAACGCGGCATCACTGTCAATAAACTCATCAAGCAAGCCATAGAACTAGATAGTTTATAATCCCATGCCACGATAAACAAACCCTTTTCTCAACTTGTTAATAAGATATTACTCCGTTGTACAAAATATAACGACAGTTAAACTAATGTCAAAAATAAACAACCCAAAATGAGAACGCTGATTTTATCAACCCTCTTCGCCGCTTGCCTGACCTCCAACAGCATGGCGCAGACAGACATGACCCAAGACATCGGCTGGCCCCGCCAGGTATCCGACAGCAAGGCTACATTGATCTACTATCAACCCCAGATTGATAAATGGGACAATTACAAAAAAATAACCGGCCGCATCGCCTTCGGACTAACCCCCGCCGGACAACAGGAAATCCTCGGCGTTGCCTCATTCACCAGCGAGACAAAGACTGACAAAGAAGCCCGTACCACCTACCTGCACGACATCGACTACACCGACGTCCGCTTCCCCTCGCTCGACACCAAGTCCGCAGCCTCGATGAAGCAACTCTTCCTCGAACGCATGCCCACCAGTACTGAATCCATCTCCATGGACCGCATAATGGCCGAACTCAACACCGACGGACAAGCTAAAGCCAAAGGCGTACAAGTAAAAAACGATCCCCCCAAAATATTCTATAGCGCCAGCCCCGCCATTCTGCTGACCGTTGACGGCACCCCCGTACTCTCACCCATCGAAAAGACCGACATGCAATTCGTCGTCAACACCAACTGGGACCTTTTCTTCGAAAAATCAACGAAGAAATACTTCCTCCTCGTGAACGACGCCTGGCTCACAGCCACCAACCTGCAAGGCCCCTGGACACAAACAACGACACTCCCGAAAGCCATGTCCTCCCTGCCCACCGGACAGAACTTCGACGATATCAAACAATTCATTCCCCCGCACACCGCCTCATCCATCCCCGATGTCTACTATAGCAACGCCCCCGCCGAACTCATCCTGACCGAAGGCTCCCCCGTCTTCACCAAGATCCCCGGCACCGGCCTCCTCTATGTCAGCAACTCAGAAGACGACCTCTTTATCGACGAACTCCAGAGCCAGTATTACATCCTCCTCTCCGGACGCTGGTTCCGCGCCAAAGCCTTCGGAGGACCCTGGACATACGCTGGCAACAACCTCCCCGCCGACTTCTCCAAGATCCCTGAAGACTCCCCAAAAGGCCATGTCCTCGCATCCATACCCGGGACCATAGAAGCCTCTGACGCCGTCATGCTCGCCCAGATTCCGACGACAGTCGTCGTCAACCGTGCCCAAGCCGAAGCCCAGGCCAAAGCCACCTATGACGGCACCCCAGCCTTCTCACCCATACCCGGCACCACCCTCCAGTACGCCACCAACACGCAAGACAAGGTTATCCGTGTAGGCGACCTCTACTATATGTGTTTCCAGGCCGTCTGGTTTGTCTCCACCTCGCCCACAGGCCCGTGGAAGACCGCCGACTCCGTACCCCAGGAAATCTACTCCATCCCGCCCAGTTCCCCCGTCTATAACGTGACCTACGTCACACAAACCAACCCGACCTCAACCACCGTCGAAGCCAGTTCAACCAGCGGCTACCTCGGCGCCTTCATCATCGGTGCAACCGTAGGCGCCATCGTCGGAACAGCCATCGTCTACGGAACCGGCTGGTACTACCCGCCCTACCTCTATTGGGGCCTAGGCGCCCTCTATCCCGTTTACCACCCCTGGCCCTGCACCTATGGAGGCGGAGCCATATACAACCCCTGGACAGGAGGCTTTGCCGCCGGCCGAGCCGTCTATGGTCCCTACGGCGCAGCCGGAACCTCCGCCTGGTACAACCCCGCCACCGGACGCTACGGACGTTCCGCCAGTGTGCAAGGTTGGTATGGCGGACGCACCGCCGCCAACACCTACAATCCCTGGACTGGCTCCTACGGACACACCTCACAAGGCCATAACCCCTACGCCCAATGGGGACACTCCACCGTTACCAACGGCTACCAATGGGCCCGCTCCGGCCATGTAACAACCGCCAACGGAACCGCCTTCGGCTACCAAACCTCCGGCGGCAAATCAGGCGTCGTCGTCAACGGCCGCAACGGCACTGTCATACACAATAATAACGGCAACCACATCTACGCCGGTCCCGATGGCAACGTCTATCGCCACGAATCCAACGGTGGATGGAGCGAATTCACCCATGGCAACAGCTGGAACCAACTCCACAGCGGTAACAGTGGCAGCAACGGCAACATTGCCCCCCAACACACCCCTGGGCTCACAGCCCCCAACTCAACCCTGCAAGGCCTCAACCGCTCCGCCTTTTCCCGCGAACGCGGCCAACAGCAATCCTCCCGCTTCCAACTCTTCCAACACTCCACCGAGCGCCGTCCCAGTTTCGGCGGAGCCTCACGAAACGAACGAAGATAACCCCAACAACAACAACAAAAGAGCACTGGCGTAAAGTCAGTGCTCTTTTGTTTATAAGTCCTTCGATTTCAGAGAATACGGTTGCAAATAATCATCGTGAACTTCATCGACGGATGGTTTGGCATGAATTTAATTGGTTCTTCAATTTCGCGAGAGTCGATCAGACCATAAATCCCAAATTCCCGTTGGATGGAATCAGCATCATAGAAGAAGAGGTTCGCCCCTTTGATAGATGTGTAGCGGTTTGTACTCAACTTACGCCCTTTCCCAAACTTCGCATCTTGTAGGGAGATCGTTACAAAGATCATATACCCTCCCGGCTTTAGTTGCTGAAAGCAGTCGCGAATAAACTTCCTGCGTTCCCGTTGGTTAAGCAAGTGAATAAGTGCATAGCTGAATATCCCATCATAAAGTTCCCTATCAAAGGGCATATCGCATACAGATCCATGATGAATCGTGAGATCAAGTTCCATCTTACTCTTCGCCAATTCAATTGCAGTCTCAGATATCTCAATACCCGTAACCTTCATCCCGCTTTCAAGGAAGACACCGGCATTACGCCCATATCCTATGCCCGGAATCAGTATGTGATTTGCCTTTGTCTCAAGAAACAACTCTTTCGCCATCACAGCAGAGTCAGCCGCCTCAATCCCCCACATGGTTTGTTTCTCTATAAAGTTGGTTTCCCAGAATTCTTGCATATTCTTTGTTATAAACGGTGATTAGATAATAGAGATGTATAGCCTGCAAATGTAATGGTTTTGTTGAGTATTAATTATCTATTGTCCTGAAGAAAGTCCTTTTTTTACACCTTTGTAACCGATGAATATCTGTATGTTTGCAGTATAGTAGATATGAATCAGTTTCAGGTGATAGCGCCTTCAGCGTTGCTTGCGCCGTATGTGAAGCAATACTGGTTTGTGAGGATAGCGAATGTTGCACAAAGTATACAACGGCTGGTTCCGTTTGGCTGTGTGACGTTGAGTTTTCACCGGGGAGATAGTGCATATTCGTCCTTGGATGGGAAGTATATGCCGTTGTCGCATTTGCACGGAATGGCAATAGATTATACGGATCTGGTATTTTCAGGTTGTGTGGATTTTGTCAGTGTGGTTTTTCAGCCAGCCGGAGCACAGGTGTTTTTCGGGATGCCGGTCAGTGAACTGAGCCACTCATATGTATCCTTAGACATGCTTGGTGATTCGAAACTGCGCGAACTGGAGAGAAAGTTACACGACCGAGAAGATAATGAAGCGTGTGTTCATACAATCGAGCAATTCTTATTGCGTCGTCTTTATCACTTCGACAACTATGAGAACAAGCAGGTATACTCTGTCATGCATGCTATCCATAGCGGCGAGACAGACGTAAATCGGTTGGCAGAGACGGCTTGCCTTGGATACAAACAATTCAAACGTGTTTTTACCGGGCATACCGGCGTCAATCCAAAAGACTTCCTGCGGATTGTGCGTTTCCAGAAAGTGCACCACTTGCTCCAACAACATGCAGGCATGACTATATCACAACTTGCCTGTGAATGCGGCTATTATGACAAGTCACACCTGGTAAAAGAACTGCGGGAATTCTCCGGATTTACACCTATAGAATTACTTAGGGCATGCGATCCAGTTTATTCAGACTATCATGCCTTGTTCCGTTCGGCTTTTGTAGATGTTTCCTTATCATAATATACTGTATGAATAGTAATTACCTAAATATAAAATAGTATGGCTTTAAACAAAGGTTGTGATGTACATAGCATCAACTGTGACGATTATACACAAGTAGATTTCTTTGAGTATAGGGGAGATGACTTATTCGAAGTAACGGATTACTTCGCCGCCTATCTGCAAGACGCTGCCAGAAAGGGATATATGGTCTATGGCAACCCCATTTCGACAGCTCCCGGTGCCGAATTCAATGTATATGATGGCTATCAGGGAAAGGAGCGAAGTTTCCTAAACTTCTGTTCCTATAACTACCTCGGCTATTCCTGCCACCCGGAAGTGATTGACTCCGTGCAAGGAGCCTTGGCGCACTATGGAACCGGAGCCGTATCAGCCCCTTTATTGAGTGGTTACTACGACTTGTCGAAGCGTCTGGAAGAAAACATTGCCCGCTTCAAGAACAAGGAAGCCGCCCTCCTGTTCCCTACAGGGTATGGCGCTAACCTTGGAGTCATCTCCTGCCTGTTGAAACCGGGGGATGTAGCTGTCCTCGACATTCTCTCGCATGCCTCCATCCGCGACGGCGCCCGTCTCGCCGGAGCCGATATCAAAGTCTTCAGCCATAACAACGCCGAACACCTCGAAATGGTATTGAAAAGCCTCCCAACGAAACGCGCCCTTGTCTGTGTCGAAGGCGTCTATAGCATGGACGGAGACCTGGTCAACCTCCCCGAAATCGTAGCCGTTTGCAAAAAATATGGTGCCCGAATACTACTCGACGAAGCCCATGCCACACTGATCTTCGGTCAGCAGGGTAGAGGGGTGGCTGAATATTTTGGACTGGAAGACCAAATCGACATCACCATCGGTACCTTCAGTAAGTCATTTGGTGCTATCGGTGGCTTTGCCACAGGCAACGCGAATCTGATCTCCTACCTGCGAATGTATGCCCGTTCCTACGTCTTCTCCTGTGCCATGGCCCCGCATACCGCCGCCGGCATCCTGAAAGTCCTCGAACTCTACGAACAGGATAAATCACCCCTTACCAGATTGTGGGAGAATACCCGTTACATGCAACAGCGATTACAGCAAGCCGGACTCGACACCGGCGAAACCCAATCGCAGGTAATCCCGGTCATCGTTGGCAACGACCGTCGCCTACGCGAGATTAGCCGTATGATACACAGCCGGGGACTTTACACCGGTGTCGTCACCTATCCGGCCGTATCCAGTAAGCGCACCCGCCTACGCCTCTCCATGTCGTCCAACCATACCCATGAACAAATGGATGCATGCGTACAGATTATACGGGAAGCTTTCGATCAGATCTAATCTCTATGCCGGAGGAAGAAGCGCCTCATCATAATAGGCCAGTGAAATATAATAGCGGGGATCGCCGTCAATAAACGGTTGTACATACCATTGTAGTTGAACGGACCGGTTCAGGTGATGGAAAGTGACGGCACTCCCTTCCTCGTTCTTTTTCAGGTGGTCATATTTCTTGTTCAATCTTTTCAGGAGCTCTTTATAAATACTAAGCGCTTCGTCTTTATCTTCCAGATTCAGAAAGAAATTGACAAGGTAGAGCTTATTATTATAACACAGGAAGACCACACTGTCGAAATCAACCGATTCATACGGAACGTCTATCGCAGCAATGGCTCCCTCCGTCAGTTCTTCCTCATATTTGAACCCTTCCTTTTCCAGATTGTATCTAACGGTATTCAACGTTGCACCAAAGGCGCTCCCGAAGAATCCTCCCGGTATCTCACTCTGTGCACAAACCGTTTGCATCACAAACAATAAAGCGAAAAGTAAAACAACTTTCTTCATTTTCCGTCATTCGTTGTCATGCCTGCAAAGATAGAGTGAAAGTCTCTAACTTTGCAGGCTTAGGACAACAAAATGCAGCATTACACCCACTTACACCTATTTATTGCGGTGCCGCATCCCAGGTTCCGGTTCCGGAGAAGTTGCCGGAAACAGTGCCTCCCCCTGTTGAACCGGACTGTTTGAGAGTGAAGGCGGATGTGCCGGTGATCTTCGTCTTTTGGGAGTTCATTTTACCAGTCATCTTGAAATTACCGACATTGCGGAGGCCTTCTACCGTACGATCCATTTTGTATTCGAAAATGACGTCGCTTCCGTCGTATTTGACGGTAATGATGTCTTCACCACCTGGAACGGAGATTTTACCGTCGACTATTTCGAACTCAATTGCTTCTTGTGTCGTAGTGGCGGGAGAATTTATAGTGATAGGGTTCATGCCTGGGATGGTGGTGGTGATTGTGCCGCTCATAGTGATCTTATGGGTGCCTTTCCACAACTGCCCACCCGACGATTCGCCCACTTTGAATTCTTTGATATTGGTAGCCTTGATCAGGTTGCCATTGATGTACATGTAAGTCTGTGCAAAGTATGTTTTCCCGGTAGTGAAGGCACTGCTTTTGTACCGGAATGAAAAGATAGTGTTGGTAGAGGTCACCGTATGGTTCTTCTCGGCAGAGGTTTGCATCGTCATTGCAGCAGGACTTTGCCCGATCGAAACACCTCCTTTGACGGTGGTATAGTAGGGGATAGTACCGGATGGCGCAATGATGCCACCCTCGATAGTGACGGTGTTGTCAATGAGGGATACCACAACGCGGGTACTGAGCCGGATATTGTCGGATACGTCGCTATTGAGGTTGTTCCCAAAGTTATGTAATCGCATGAGACTCAATAATTTTTGCTCATATTCACTACAGCCCGAAAGCATTTTATCTACTTCGGCTTGTATAACTCTAAGGTTGACAGTAGCTTCGTCGTAACCATTCTTCTCTGCAAATTTACCGAGATTGTTCAGCAGGGTATTTTTATCAAGGCTCCGGAACTCGGTATTGACCAGATTGGGTAGACTAGAAGCGGTTTTGCCGAGTGCTTCCCGACTCATTGCGATTCCGAGGGAGGTTAGTTTCAACAGTTCGTCGGATGCAGACGATGCTTTTGTGTCGGCTTTCAGTAAACTGTCGGAAGCTTTGGTAATAGCGCCGACGGCAGAGCCTGTATGCGTCTTTTCGCTCACTTTCTGCTGTTGCTCATTGTAGGTAGTAATGGTCACCGAATTACCCTGGTAGTTGGTAAATACATGGTATTTGTTATCAGCATACACTCCGATAGGTAGCCCGGAAGTGTTGTAACGAACAAGTATCTGCTCGCTCCCTTTCTGAAAGATACCCGATTTGATTTGTCCGCTTTCCTGATTCTGATAGAAACCGATCATAGAGCCTTCAGTCAAGTCGGTAAATACATAGGGGTCTAATTCTGCATAAGGGGCAATGAAGCCCAGTCCTTTCAACTCAGGTCCGTTTCCGCCGCCTTCTTCATTATCGCCTTTCTCACAACCGACAGTGGTCAGTATGAATAGACTGAGTAGCAACAGAGCCGATAATTTTTTTAGATAGTAAACATTCGTTTTCATGATTCTCCTGTTTAGTCGTTGTCTTTCCATGTCACAAATGTATAAGAAGGCAGACTAAAAAGTAAGGGTAAAAAATCTACTTTTTCACCCTTACTTTTCACCCTGAATCAGACTGCGCAAATAGTCTTAAAATGACCTTACAGTTGAATAATCCCCTTTCTGAAGGCGGTAACGACAATCTGGACAACGCTTTTCACTTCCAGTTTTTCCTTGATACGTTCTTTATGAGATTCAACGGAGTTGACTTCAATACCGAGGAGGGAGCCCAGTTCTTTGGCGGAGTATCCACGGGCGAGATAGTTAATGATCTCAATCTCACGGTTGGTCAGATCGTAGGGTTTGTTCTTCGACAGGTTTTTCTCGGAACCAAAGATGTCCAACAGGCTGGATAGGGGAATAGTTTCACCGAAATAGATGCCTTTGCCTTCCTGTGTGGCAGATACAGCGTGTATCAGTTCGTGTGGTGTGGTGTCTTTGGGCAGGTAAGCAGATGCGCCCGACTTCAGCGCATTGACAAGGTATTTAGCTTTTTTGTGATGACTGAGGAAGATGATTCTGACGCTGGGATAGAGCTGTCTAATCTCATGGGCGAGGTCGGTACCATCCATTTCTTTCTCGAGGCTGATATCCAGTATTGCAACGTCGGGCGTATGTGTCAACAGGCATTGCATGGCTTCTTGCGGATTAGTGGCTTCGCCGGTGATGGTGATACCTTCCTGTTGGCGGAAGATCAGTTTCAAGCCTTCCAGATGAATCTGTGAATCATCTACAATCAGTACGTTAATCATCTTTCTGTTCTTTCTTTAAGGTGAATATAAAAGTGCTGCCTTTGCCCTCGCAGCTTTCCACACGGATATCTCCGCCCTGCAAATGTACAAATTCCTGTACGATAATCAGTCCGAGACCGGAGCCTTGTTCGTTAGCTGTCCCTTTGGTACGGATACGGGAGTCGAGACGGAAGAGGCGTTGCCGGTTTTCCGGACTAATACCGACACCCTGGTCAGTGACGGAGACCTGTACCCTGTTTCCGCTTTCTACGGCAGTGATGACGACCGAAGAATGCGGGTGGGAAAAGTGGATCGCATTACCAATCAGATTACGGAAGATAGTGGAAAGTAAGTTCTCATCGGCTTGGACGGTATAATGCGATGGAATCTCATTGATCAGGGCTATATGCTTTTTCCCGGCAATGAGTTGCAACAGCTCGATATTGTTGTTTAACAGAGCAGACAGGTTTACTTGCCTGAACGTCGGTTGGAGCATGTCCATTTGCGAAACAACCCAAAGGAGCAGGTTTTCAAGTAGACTTCCTGTCTGGCTTGTGCTTTCATGAATGACGCGAATGATGCGGTGTTTCTCTTTTTCCTCTAACTGGTCGTATTGCTCGTAAAGTGTTTTCGTGGTGAGAGTAAGGGCTTTTAACGGATTGCGTAAGTCATGAGAGATGATGCCGAAGAAGCGGTTTTTGGAGTCGTTCGTGGCTTTCAGATCCTGTTCGGAAGCCTGTAGTTTACGGTTGGCTTCACGGAGTTCACCGGTGCGTTCGTTTACAATGCTTTCGAGTCGGAGATTGTCTTGTTTGAGGTGTCTTTCCCTGGCTCGGATAAGGATGTAGATGCCTGTGCCAAGGAGGACAATCAAGAGGATAAAGAACCAAAACTGCCGATACCAGGGAGTGGCAATCAACAGGTAAAATTCTTTTCCGGCACTATCCCATTCACCGAAGGGATCAGTGGCTTCGACAATGAACGTGTATGCACCTGAGGGAATGTTGGTATACCGGGCGGTTAGGACTGGTGCTTTGGTATAGTTCCAATCAGTGTCGAAACCATCCAGTTTATAGCGGTAACGGAGTTGTTCGCCGAATAGATAGTCAGTAGATGCAAAACTGATTGAAAAGGAGTTGTCTCGGTATCTAAGATTGACCCCGTCTACCTGGTTGAGATCAAAGTAACGGAGGGAATCGCCGACTGTGAAACGTGACAACGTGGCGGATTTAGCCTCGAAGCCGGAAAGCAGGGCCTCTGGATGGATGATATTAAAGCCAAAGTCACCACCGAAAGCAAGGTCTTCGTTTTGCAGTTTGCATCCCGCAGCGGAAAACTCCTTTCCCTGCAGGCCCGGAAAATCAGACAGGTGGCGGATAATCGTGCCGGAAGAGGAGAGAGCGAAGATTCCGTCGTTTGTGCTTATCCATAAGTTCCCTCTGCCGTCTTCTTCGATGTGCATAATGTGGTAACCGGTCAGCCCATCGACAGACTGAAAACAGTCCTCATGAGGATCGTAGTGATCCAGCCCCTTTTGTGTTCCGACCCAAGTGTCGCCGCGGCTTGTATGAAAAATACAGTTGATACAATTATCTGAAATCCCCTGTTTGTCCCATTCGTGGTGGATGTAGTGTTTCAACCGGTCGGTAGTAGGATGGAGGATACTGATACCCCGTTCGGTAGTACCGATCCAGATATTGCCGGAATGATCCTGTGTGATACAACTGGTGAGGCGGGAGGTGAGGGTTCTGTCGTTGGGGATGCTTAGGTCAGTGAAGCGGCCGCTCTGTCGATCCAGCAGGCAAAGCCCGCTTTCGCCGGATATCCAAAGTTGATTATTTGGTCCTTCGCAGGCCTCCAGTAACAGCTTGCTTGTAATACCAAACGGGTTTTGGGAATCGTATGGGTAGTGGGTTACTTTTTCGTTGTCGGGGGATATGGAGGCGAGACCTCCGTTGGTGCAGACCCATATCGTGTGGTCTGCGGAAGCGTAGAGCCAGGCTGAATTACCGGGTATGTCTTTTTGTATGGTGTATCCTGGGGAATGGGTATTTGTCTGTTTCGTGTTATCGATTCTGACCAGTCCTTCAGAGCAGACGATATAGGTACGGTTGTTGTCATGCAGGATCTGTATAACTTTATGTATATCCAGGTTGGTAGGTTGCAGCCTGCTGTGTTGGGTGTCGAAATAGTAGAGCCCGTTCTCCGTCCCTATCCAGAGGATTCCTGCAGGGTCTTCACAAAGGGAACGAATGGTGTCATTCTCTAGTGTGATTACTGTCTGTATCTGATTATTCCGGGTGTCGATTTGTTTGAGGGCGGTTTTCATACCGATCCAAATCCGTTGACTGTTATGACTGTCTGCCAGTATGACCCATTCGTCGATGCTACTGTCGGTAATTGTTTCAAACCGGTCGTCAGCCGGGGTATGCTTGATGATTGAATGTAGATAGACGATCCAGGTAGCATTTTCCTGAAAGTGGAATCGCAGAAAATCAAGCATATAAGGGATATTCACCCATCGGGCGTTGCACCAGGCGAAGTATTGCTCAAACAAACTACGGTTGATGTAATCGGCGGGTAGGATACCTCCGTAGCGGACATAGGTTTGGGTGTTGAAGTCATAGTAACCATAATAACTATGTCCTCCGATATACATACGCTGGTTCGTGGGGTTATAGAAGAGACCCTTGATTTTGTTTTTGGGTTGGTTGCCGGGCATGTAGTGCTTGGGAAGGAAGATGCCTTTTTCGCGATCGAAGAGGTTAAGCCCGAAGGCTTCCCAGGTGGCACACCAGAAATTGGATTGACTATCTTCCAGAAAACCGGCATACCAGTTGGCA
This sequence comes from Tannerellaceae bacterium, assembly GCA_031555145.1. Classification (GTDB taxonomy): domain Bacteria; phylum Bacteroidota; class Bacteroidia; order Bacteroidales; family Tannerellaceae; genus JAJDIA01. The sequence goes on from JAVBUR010000020.1 coordinate 54,648, forward strand.
CCGAAGGGGTTTCCTTCGAATACACGAGGATAGTTGTTATCAGCAGGCCGGCTCCATAGAGCGTAGCGTTTGAATCGGCCGGATGCTTTATCGAAGACATTGAAGCCAACATGCGACCAAAGCCCGACATATATCTTACCATTGCTGTCCTGATAAAAGGCTGACACTTTGTTTTCATTGACAGTTTTAAATGTGAGAGGCGCATTTCGGAAAGAACTATAGGATGCAAATGCATTTTCTTCTTTTGTATGATCGTTCCCAGGTTGGATAAAGGCGTGTCGGAAGTATTGTTTCAGTACGTCTTTTTCACGCTTAAATGTTTGTTCATCGAGATTGTGTGTGAGCAGATTGTAGGTGAGATTACCGAAACGTTCCGTTCTCAGGGAGAAGGTGTCCACACCATTTTCAGCGGTTCCAACCCAAATAAGACCGTCGGTGTCCTGCATAAGGGCGGTTATGTTGTTTGAACTGAGCCCATCCCTGAGACCGTAGAGTTGTTTGTAGTGTCGGATAGTGTTCCATTCGGAGGAATAGAGTGAAATACCTTTCTCCGTTCCGATCCAGATATTGCCACTCTTATCTTTATATAGACAATGTACCTGATTGGAGATAAGGGATTCAGCATCGAAGGGATGATTGCGGATGGCGAGGGTCTCTTTTTTGTCCAAATCGATCTGTAGGAGACCGGGCGAACCTCCGATCCATAGTTTACCGTCGTTTCCACAGACGGCAGATGTGGCGGAAATCCCTACTGTTGCGACGCTTTCAAACATGCCGGAAGAGGAATTATAGCACAGGAATCGGTTATTGGAATTTCCACAAAAGAGTTGCCCGTCCGGTGTTTCAGCAAAGAACGTGGTTTCACCGGTATAGTAGGTGCTGTCGGCCTTGACTTCCAACGCCTTTGTCGGATCTTTATCCCTGATTTTGTGGGGAATAAGATTTCGTCCTCCGACCCAGAGGTGGTTATCGGAATCTTCAAAAAAATGGTAATAATGGTAGTTCTTATTTCCTTCGTAGTTGGGAAAGCTTATATTGCCGTGTATCCAATTGTCCGTTTTTATATTGTATTTACTCAGGAACCCTCCTTCAGAGAGTACCCAGAGAAAACCGTCATGGCCGGTATAAAGCGCCTGAATAGCATTACTCCGGGGGCTTTTATTGATGTTATCTCCGGCAAGGTAACGGGTAAAGTTGTTTTCGTTCCGGTTGTAACGGTTCAGCCCGTTCTGTGTGCCAATCCAGAGATTTCCGTCAGAATCTTCAGCCAGGGTGGTAACTGCGTTATCAGACAGGCTGCTTGGAACGTTTTTTTCGTTATGGTAAACGGTGAATGTGTGTCCGTCATACCGGGTGAGTCCGTTGAGGGTGGCAAACCACATGATATGGTATTGGTCTTCAACGATATTCAAGACAAGGTTTGCACTCAGACCATCTTTCACCGAAAAATTCTTGAATCGGATATACTGCGCTTGCCTTCCGACAAAAAGATTATCGGAATAGGCCGTTGCCGCTGTAATAATAGCTATGATCGACGACAACAAGAAGGTTAACACGCATTTTCTTCCGGTGTAATAGTCCATATATGCAGAGATTCGCGGCTAATATATAAAATATTAGGGAATGGAGGGCATGTTTTGTTTTTGACATCTGTTTGATTGTCACATATTTTTAATCCAATATCGTTGACCACCATTTACTGAATACCTGTGCGGTATCATGCAGCAGCACAGGTTCTCCGATCATAGGCGTGAGTAGGTTCAGCGAATCCTGTTCGGCAGCCTTGGAAATATTCTCCAGTGGGGCATGCCAGGAATGCTTGCCTAAAGCGTATTTAGAGTTATGGATGGTCAACAGTCGATTGGCATGCAGGTCTTTGGCAGCCAGAACCAAATCTTCCGGAAGCAAGTGTATGTATTTCCAGTCCTTATCGTACTGCCCGTTTTCAAGGATAGCAAGGTCGATATTCCCGAAGCGTTTACTGATATCGGCAAAGTGTGTATCATAACCACCGTCACCCCCCAGATAAATCGTTTGTGAAGGTGTTTGCAGCATATACGAGGCCCACAATGTCTTATTCGGCGACAGACCGCGCCCCGAGAAATGTCGGGTAGGCAGACAATAGATAGTCGATCCATTATCAAGCGTAACCTGTTCACCCCAGTAGAGTTCGATGATACGGTCTTTGCTGAATCCCCAGTACTCGAAGTGTTCGCCTACTCCCAGCGGACAGATAACCTTACCAACACGGTCTTTGATCTGCTTAATCGTTTCATAATCGAGATGATCCCAATGATCGTGCGAGATAATCACATAGTCGATATCCGGTATATCAGTAGGACTGTACAGATTCGTCCCTTTAAACGGCTTATTGAAAAATGAAACAGGAGAAGCCGTTACCAGTGTCGGATCAGTCAGAAACCTATTACCGCCAGTTTGCAGAAAGAGGGTCGAGTGCCCCAACCATACCAACATTTCTTCGTCGCGACTGAATTGCTTCAGATCCGTTTTAACTGCCGGCAAATCTGTCTCCGGATATAATCCTTCCTTTTTATCAAAGAAGAAGTGGAATAAGGCACCCACCATAGAACCATCCGACGTGACTTGTTGGGTAGGAGAGAGGTTCTGAAAACTGCCGTCGCGATAGTTAGGCGACTGCTGTATCCTTTCCAAACGTTCGCCACGCGGTATACGCCCAAAACTCGGCTGATTGATAAATAGCACGGTTGCAATAAAAATAACAAACACAACAAACACAACTATACACATGATGCCATTACTCCTTTTCTTCATTATTCAATGATTATTATTCAGCTTGGGAAGCTGCAAAGATAACTCTTATTGTCTATTAATTGTTGTCAAACATTCTTTCCTGCTTCATACGCCTGCATAACGGCAGGATTCCCCAGAATATCCCCTTTTGCCCAAGCACTAAATCCAAAAACATGACCAGCGTCCACCAGGTTAGGTGTCATGCGCAGGAAGTTAGTATAATCTGAAACGGTTCCCTCAATTGCCTGCTGATCCGGGTCGGCACAGGTAGCAATAATATAAGCCTTACCGCTGAATTCCCGGTAACGGGGAACAGTGCGGTCGATCAGTGTCTTCAACTGTCCGCACATCGCATAGAAATAGATGGGCGTACTGAATACCAATACATCGGCCTCCACCATTTTGCCCAGTATCTCATTCATGCTGTCTTTCTGGACGCACTTGCCCGTATTCATACAGTTACCACACCCTGTACAATAGTTGATCGTTTCATGGCGGAGGAATATTTTCTCTACACTGTGCCCTCTCTCTTCTGCCCCGCGCATAAACTGGTCGCACAACAAATCCGAATTACCGCCTTTGCGAGGACTGGCTGATAAGATAATGACTTTCTTACTCATAATACTGTTAATTTGTAGTTCTTATGCCGCAAAGATAAAACGAAAGACACAGGAATAAGTTTCACCTGCGGCTCAAAAAAAGTTTACTGAAAGGCTCATTCATAAGCCGATACTTGTGGGCGCCATCCCGTATTCCTTCTTGAAAGCGGTAGAGAAGTGAGACAGACTCTTGAATCCGATCTCTAAATAGACATCAGAAACCTTCTTCCCTTTATCGTGTAGTTGATGATAGGCCATTTCGAGCCGCTTCTTCATCAGCCATCTTTCCGGTGAGAGATCGCTTATTCGTTTGAAGTCGCGTTTAAAAGTGGCAAGACTTCGCCCGGTAAAAGAGGCTATTTCTTCCAATGATAGATTATACATATAATTCTCGTTCAGGAAGTCAAGTATATCAATCTTCCACGGCTCAACAAAGTCAAAGAGTGTCACCGACGACCGTATATCAAGGCGTAGCAAAGCATGTATTCCCTCGTGCAGTTTCAGCTTTGTCCATTCTTCGGATGGTTGGATAGACGAATCAAAAAAAGGAATCATAGAATGAAACAGACTTGTGATATCAGGAGTAGGAGGGAGAGGTATAATACTCATGTCACAATCCTCCAATCCCGTCGGCAGCCTGGACTTATCCATCTGTCGATAGTATTCCCGCAGGAATTTGCGGTTGAAGACCAGAAATACAGCTCGGAACCGCTCGTTACCTACAGAGCGATTGGTCATATTGACACGGTGATTCTTCCGGAGAAAGGCACATTCGCCTGAACGAAAAGGTGTACTATTCTTACCATCTTCAATAAATAACTCCCCAGAATACACATACACAAGCATGTGGTCTTTCACCATATGTACGCAAGTTTCCCCATCATTGAAGTGAAAACTGAAAAACACATCGGAGTAGTTGAATATAAGAGAACCTGATTGGGGTTGCGCCATGATACAGCTTTTATCTGGATTCAAGTACTTTGTCAAATCTCGAGTCCATACAAAGACTCAAGTCTGTAGTAACAAATTTACCCTTATAGAACAGACTGAATATAGTAGCAGGAGAAGGAGCAGCCTGTGCCTCCTCCATTGTCTCCAACTTGATGATTTTCAATGGAATATTCCTTCGTAGCGCAGTTGCCTCTAAAGAATAATACATATGAAACTCTGTGAACGGGCAACGGTTCGAATAGTATGCCACCAAACCATCTTTATGAGAGCATTCGCCACTCAATACCCTTTCTTTAAATGCTGGATCTGTAGCCTCAGGATTAATCTTCATAGCCAACAGGCTAAAACCATACGGCAGTTTCTGTATCGTTTCGAATCCCTGCCGTAACAACCATTTGGTATCACTCATAAAATGAAACTTGGACGTACCCACAACTGTCACCAATCCATCCCGTCTCTGTTCCCGCGCATCGTCTATGGCCGATTGCAGCAAGGCCTTGCCGTATCCATGCCCTTTGTATTGTCCCGATACCCAAAGGCAATTTACCATCAAATAGTTCGGTGCATCAACGGGAATCCAAGCCTTTTCGGCTGGTCCATATTCAATAAAAACCTTGGCCCGCTCGTCCAAACGTCGGAAGATGTATCCATTATCAAACTCCCTTTTCAGCCATTCTTTTTTCTGTTCGTAGCTTTCTTTACACTTCTTGTCTGAAAAAGCACAGCAGATGTGTTCCTTTTCGATATTGTCCCGGGTAAGGGTGATAAATTGTGTTCCCATAATAAAACAAAGGTAATATAAAAGGCGAGTTTAGTGCATTATGGATTTATATAGATTTTCCGTTTTGTTGAATGCGTCGATATCGATGCTGTATAGACCTCGGGATACTTGGTCTTCTCTTTTTATTTTGGAGAGGTCGGTAAAACTTCTAACTTCTACTTCGGTGGTTACTTCTTTGTTTATGATTCCCCCCAGGATATATAGTTTATTGTTGTGGAAATGGAGGGTAGCATCTTCCATCTGTAGATCAATGGCATAGGCTTTAGTCTCTTGGGTGACAGTGTCAAACAGGTAAATGAAGCCTTTGTTAAAAATATAGACCAGATGGCCATTGGATGTAACTGCCGGACGGTCGGCTTCATGTTTCAGTTGTGACTCGATGGTAGTTTGTTTGGCAGATCGTAGGATTCGATGGTATTCAATCGTTTGAATGAGCGCCCGCCTACGAGGTATATCTTGTTGTTTATCAAGACGCCTGTTGCTTCTTTGGGCTCATCACTATTATATGCTGTCTTTTCATGATGGTAGAGGTATATATTTCCACAAATATAGTGTTTATGTAACATACCTGTTCGGATCTGAAGAGAGGAGTTTTTTTACATGCCTATTACATGCCTATTACATGCCTATTACATGCCTATATGTTGCCTATACTATAGCTATACTTTTTCTGTAGGAAAATGTGTGCCCTTTAAATTCGAATATAAGCAATAGAAAGTTACACCAGCCGCTGACTACCTGCGGTGTGGAGGATAGTCGTAGGTGTATCCATACAGATGTTTCTCGATCAGATAGAGGAACAGCGCTTGTTCATCGTTGCGGTATTGTTTGATCACACTTGGCCAGATGTCTTTGCCGTATTCCACCTTGTTGCCGTTGCTGTCGGTGTAAATATGGCTGTCGAAGATATCAGTCTTAAGGGTGGCGCTTTTCCCATTCTCTCCATTGAACACAAGATGACCGAAGATATCTTTCTTGATGGAGATATTAACACGGGGGGAGTTTTCAGGTTGATTCGTATGGTGGTTCGAATTAACGGTGACCTGAGGGGCAACGTAGGGAGGCATCTCTTTGTTCCATTCGTCTAAGATGCCATCTACAAAATAAAGGACATACGTACTGTTGTCGGCCGTCTTGTATCCCAAGGTGAGTTCGTTGCCTTTGGCACCAAGGGGTTCATAGTTCTTTCCCATAATGGAAATAACACGTTCTTTGGTCATCCCGACATCGATCTTTTTCATGTTACTATCGGCCGACATCACGTTCTGGAAAGAAGCACAAGAGGTAAAAAGAATACCAGTCAGGGCAATGGCAAGGAATTGTTTCATCATATATACTGTTTTGTTATGTTGAGGCAAAAGTAAGAAAATATCGGCGCGGGTGTACAAATATTGGACAGTATTGTCAAAAAATTAGACAGGAGTGAAAGCGTCGCTGTTTATTATCCTTCTGTAAATGAGCGTATTTCTTCTTTTGGCACGTTGTTTGCAGATATTAATACATTAATCTATAACGTTATATGTATATCTTAACAATCGAACTATGCTGCTACGACGCTTGAAAAAGAGTAAATACCTGCGGATTGTTAATCTGCTGGGACTTTCTGTTATCTTTTCATGTTTACTATTGTCTTTCGCCTACATTAAGAAGGAACAAAGTTACGACCGTTTCCATGAGAAGGCTGATCGTATCGTACGCCTTGCCATTCAAGTCGGCGATGAAGACGTTGATGGACGTATCTATGGTTTAACGCGAAATAGCCCCATGATCGTGGATGTCCCAGGTATCGAAGACGCTGTTTTGATGCAGCACATCAACACCGGAGTCCTTACAAAAGACGGAAAGTCAGAAGTTGTAAATAACTTCTTCTTTGCAACCTCCAACTTCTTTGAAGTCTTTGATTTTAAACTCCTGCAAGGAGAAAAAAGCAACGTGTTGGATGCACCTGGGAAGGCCGTGATCAGCGAACGCTATGCCCGCCAGCTTTTTGGTGACGAACCGGCGATAGGGAAAGAACTCAGGCTAACCGGACGTAAGTTCTCGGAACAAACAGTTTTTGTCAGCGGTATATTTGCCGACTTCCCGGAGATATCCCATTTCCATACTGATCTGATCGTGCAGCTTCCGGAAGATGATAACTGGTGGGCATATACCTATCTACTTCTCCATCCCGGAACAGACATGCATCAAGTCAAAGAAGCGATTGGACAAAAGATGGCTGAACAGTTTGAGGGTAGCCCACAGCCACTTTCTCCCTATATGATGCCGCTGACGGATATCCATCTTCATAGCCGGCTGCTCCGTGAGCTGGAACCGAACGGCAACATCAATTATATCTACCTGATTGCCGGAGCCAACTTGTTACTACTCCTGATCGTCCTCTTCAACCTCTGGCTCAATGCAGGACTAATCTTCTCCTTTAACCGGAAGTTCTACCAACTGCTTCGATTGAACGGCGCCTCTTCATCCGTTGTTGTCAAGGATGAGGGGCTCTTGGCACTGGTGTTGGGAATTGCTTCCGTTGCTATTGGCGGAATGGTCGCGTATCTCTTGTTCCCTCAGATCGACTTGCTGTCGGTATTGACAGTGAAGGAGATGGTATTACTCTGCCTGCTTTTCCTGTTAATTGTGTTGACCGTCTCCTTGCTGCCGGTTGTCACGCGGTTGTCGGGAACGATGTTCAAAAGCTTCCAGGACGAGTTGCGGCCTTCCGGTTTTACCCTGTCTAAGGTGAAGTATCTTCTGATCGCACAATATTGCATGGTGATGTTTATTGTCATCATCAGTTTCGGTATCACCAAACAGATCCAATTGATAAAGACATCGCAGGTAGGAGGGAAGGAGGATTCGATCCTCGTTATGAAAGAACAACCCAATGAGGTGGAGGGGCGCTATGAGTTGCTGAAAGCCGAACTGTTGAAGCATCCGGAGATTAAAATGGTGACTTCCGCCATGCAACTACCCGGTTCTGCCATACGCGACCAGCTATTTGTACGGACTGAGAATGCCAGTGAAGATGAGGAACGCACCCTGCCCATACTTGTTGTCGGAAATGACTTCCTGCCTTTCTTCGATATCCAGCCTATAGCTGGTACTGTCTTCCACGAAACCAAATGGACACAAGAGGAGGAAGTCGCCCTCTTTCATGACTACATCAATGGAAAACCGGCCTTTTCCCTCACCGAAGAGTACGTGATCAACCGCAAGGCTGCACAAATGCTGGGATTCAACTTGCCGGAAGACGCTATCGGGAAGACACTGCATCTCCGTCATGGTGCAGGTGGTGTCGATTACATCAACAAAGGAACTATTGTGGGTGTGACTGACGAGTTCAACTATACAACGACTTTTGAAGACTCAACACCCTTGCTCGTCCTACAGCGGAAACTATACCAGAATTGCTTTATGGTCTACCTGTCGCCTGGTCAGCATCAGGAAGCCATCGCAACCTTCAACCGCGTATGGAACGAGATCAACCCTGGTTTCCAGGCCGACTATACCTTCCTGCAAGACATCTACAGCCATATTTACTATAACGAACTCAATGCGGAGGCATTAACCCGTATCTTTGCCCTCCTTTGCCTGATCATTGCCAATCTGGGCTTGATCATCATCATGACATTCGTTATCAAACGTAAAACCAAAGAGATTGGTATCCGCAAAGTAAATGGCGCCACTCCTGCCGATATTGTCCGGATGCTAAACAACCGTTTTGTCCTTTGGATAGCGATAGCCTTTGTAATAACCATTCCCGTCTCTTACTTCGTGATGAGCCGCTGGCTACAAAGCTTTGCCCATAAAACAAGCCTCGACTGGTGGATCTTTGGTTTGTCAGGCCTGTTGGTCTTCCTACTATCGGCCATATCCATCTCCTGGCAAAGCTGGTATGCTGCCACCCTCAATCCGGTAAAGTCACTGCGGAGTGAGTGACCGATTTAAATACGAAAGTAACAGACCTCCTGATGAAATAGCTAACCTACTAAAAATAGCGTGAAGGAAAAGACCGACTAACGCAAGTTAGCCGGTCTTTTTTTGCCTTTTCTTCTTTTGATAGGCACTAATAATGAACGGCAGGCTCAAGAATAACACATTTCCGGCCAAAACAATCAGAACATATGTGGTAGGGCTGCCCACCGGCAATTGTGAGGGTGGAAAAAAAGAAATAATGAAAGAAAACAGGACAGCCAGGAAGCCGCCTCCTGCAATCAGCCACATTCCAGTATTGCCTCCGGGGACCTTATAGGCACGTGGAAGGTCTGGTTGTGACTTGCGTAACTTGATGGCGGCAGCATACATTAACATGTACATGATCAGGTAAAGCCCGATCGTAAGTGCACTCAAAAGGAAAAAGGCTACGCTCACATCTTTGATAATAAAGTATAGCGATGACAGGATAGTGACAATAATCCCTTGTATGAGGAGGATATTGACCTGAATTCCATTCTTATTCGTTTTAGTCATCATTGCGGGAAGTTGACCGTCACGAGCAGTCCACAGCAATCCACGACTTGGCCCGGATATCCATGACATGACACCAGCCAATGCTCCAAAAGCGATCAATGCCCCTAACACATTCGACATCCAACCGACATGGAAGGTATCAAAGGCTCGTTGGAAGGTCAGGAATAATCCATCTTGTAGATTAATCTCTTTGTACGGCATAATAATTGCAACGGCCAGTGCTCCAAGTGTGAATAGACCGAACGAAATAATAGCCGCCAAAAAGATAGAAGTGGGGAATTGTTTTTTCGGATTCTTCATCTCCATAGCATGTACAGCATGTACCTCGACCCCAGCAAAGAGCAAAACGATACCTGCCAGGAATACAATATTACCCACGTTGGTGATATGTGGGAAAAGCCTCGGATGAATATGTCCCGCTTCGCCGCTGACCAGTGTCGTTTCAGTTGCTGGTATTTGCTCAAGTGCAATCGGCTGTCCGTCTGATATCCAAAGGATAGCCAGGATGATAATGATGACGCCGGGCAGTACCGTGCCGAGAAGAAATCCCCGGCTGGTGATGGCGGATATGGTATCCGTCCCCTTCAGCGTAATCCAGGTAGCAAACCAATACATCGCAATGGAGAAAAGCCCAACAAAATATCCGTTTTGTGCCAGGCGGGGGTCTCCGATAAGGAAAGCAATAGCTGCTGCGGCAAACGACAGTACGGTAGGATACCATACCACATTCTGTATCCATTGCATGAAGATCGCTACAAAACCGAGCCGCTCATTGAACGCCTCTTTTACCCAAGTATATACCCCTCCGCCTTTTTCGGCAAAGGCGCTTCCCAGTTCCGCCCCCACGAGAGCAGCAGGAATAAGGAAGAGAAATGTGGCAAAAATAATATAGAAGAACATCGTGAGTTCTTCCTTCGCCATCATCGGCAATCCACGAAGGCTGATTACGGCAGCTGCTGTCATCAGGGCCAGTTGTAAGGTTGTGATGTGTTTTTTTTTGGCCATACTGTTGGACGTTAAGTTGTTGGGATGAAAAAACGGTTCCTTTTAGTGACGGAAACCTCCGGCCTCGTGCTCGGTAAGATTGGTTCGCTTCGGATATTTTGACAACTGTTCAATACTCCGCTCGATATCTTCAATAAGCAACTGGGCGAAATCATGACTGAAGCCATGCCGGATCACTACCCGTTGGATCACCATATCTTCGCAATGGGCCGGCAGGGAGTACGAAGCGATCTGCCAGCCACGGGCACGCAGTTTATCGGACAGGTCGTACAGGTTGAAACCGGGGTCGACGCCTTTTTTCAGCATCCAGGCAGCACCGGGCAATGCGCTCTTACCATCGTATAGCAAATCAAACAACCCCATTTGCGACACCTTTCCGGCAATAAAAATACCATGGTCAAGACATGATTGCTGTATCTGCCGGTAACCTTCAAAACCATTGCGAAGCAGGTTGTAGTATTGGGAAATAATCTGTCCCCCGGGACGCGAGAAGTTCAGCGCGAAGGTAGGCATATCGCCCCCAAGATAGTTGACCCGGAAAATAAGTGCTGCCGGTAGGTCTTCCTTTTCACGCCAGATTACCCAGCCAACACCAAGCGGTGAAAGCCCAAATTTATGACCGGATGAGTTGATCGACTTCACCCGTGGTAACCTGAAATCCCACACGATATCCGGCTGCAGGAAAGGAGCAATGAATCCGCCACTGGCTGCATCCACATGCATAGGTATATCAAGGCCGGTCTTCCTTTGGTAGTCGTCCAATGCATGGCTGATGGCTGCAACATCTTCGTATTCGAGTGTGAACGTGACGCCGAAAGTGGGGATGACCCCGATTGTATTTTCGTCAATTCGTTTTAGTACTTCTTCGGCATTCATTAGCAGGCGTCCATGTTCCATCGGTATCTGACGAAGCTCTACATCGAAATAACGGGCGAATTTCTCCCAGCAGACTTGTACGGGACCGGTTATCAGGTTCGGATTGTTATAGGGTTTACCCTCTCTTTTCCTCTTTTCCCTCCATTTCCATTTCAACGCCAACCCACCCAGCATACACGCCTCACTGGAACCAGTGGTAGAGCAACCGATTGTGGTCGCACTTTCCGGAGAATTCCAGAGATCAGCCAGAATATGCACACAGCGATTCTCTATCTCAGCCGTCTGCGGATACTCATCCTTGTCGATCATATTTTTGTTGATACAGGCATCCATAATGCGATGTATCTGGTTGTCGGAGTAGGTTTGACAGAAAGTAGCCAGGTTTTGTTTGGCATTCCCGTCGAGGAGCAGTTCATCCAGGATAAGATCCGCTGTCGTTTGGGCATCATTCGGTTCATGAGGCATGGTGTATTTGGGAATACGCTGGTTGGCCTCTGGAAGCGCATAACTATCAAGCAGACGATCCTTGTCGGTGTTTTGTGTTAAATGCAATGGCATAAAAGTGTTGTTTTGGGTAAAATGACAATCGTTCCTTTTATAGGAACAGGGAAAATTAAGATATGGTTTGCATATAAATAGTTAAATCTTGTTTATTGGTCTGGTTGCTAGGAGATGGATGGTTGTCTCGTTCGCTCTGTTACTGTTACCCGGTTAGATGGTATGTATTTTCTCATATGGGTCAACCATTGCCCCGGCGATTTGTTTTACTTTTAGTAGTCGTTTTACGAATATAAACCGATAATTGTAATTTTGAAATGATATGAAAGTAAAAGAAATCTCTGTCGCTCTTGTTATGGCGATGATAGTAGGTCTTTTGTCTGCTTCCTGTTCAGAGACAAAGAAGAATGATATCAATAGTCTGCCTCCCGAACGGATACAGGCGTTGACTGCGCAAGCATACATTTTCAGCTACCCGTTGATTATGAACTATGCCACCATGTACAAACAAGCTATTGATCCCGCATCATCTGAATATGTAGGTGGCTTTGGCAAATTTCGTCATTATGGCTTTGCCACTTCCGACAATAAAGACATTGTATCGCCTAACAACGATACGCCTTATTCCTGGGCTTGGGTAGACCTGCGCTACGAACCCTGGGTACTTGTTATGCCACCGGTAGATGTCAATCGTTATTATACCTCACAATGGGACGATCTGTGGGGCTTTGTGCTAGACAGTCCCGGCTCCGTTCTCGACGGGCAGGATGGAGGCACGTATCTGATTGCACCTCCCGACTGGAAAGGAGAAACTCCTGAAGGAATTAAACGAGTCATCCGCGGTGAATCATATTTCCTCGGCACACTGACTCGTACCGGTGCAGACGGGCCGGAAGACCTTGCCAATATGCAAAAAGTACAGGCCGGATACCAACTGATACCTTTGCATGAATACATAAAACAACCTGCTCCGGGAGAAGGCGCCGCTAAAAAAACGGACTGGATTCCTTTTGTGCCAGGTGATGAAAAAACAATCAATGCCTTCAAATACGTAAACTTCACACTGCCTTTCACCATCCCCAATGCCATGGATAAACCGGCGTTAGACAGTATGGCGATACTCGGTATTGCACCGGGTCTTCCCTGGGATACTACAAAATTTACCGTTGCCACCAAAGAAGCTATTAAAGCAGGTATAGCCGAAGCGATGAAAGAACTGATAGCCTTCCAGCCTAAAGCAAAATCAGGCGATCTGTTCAGTACCCGTGAGGCTTTGAAAGCAAACTACATGGCAAGAATGATTGGCGTGGTTGAAGGTATTTTCGGTAACTATGCTTCGCAGGCTACCTATTTAGCCTGGCATAAGGATACGGACGGTAACCAGATAAATACAGCGGATGCAAGCTACAAACTGACATTCAAAAAAGGCGAAACGCCTCCTGCCAAGTATTTCTGGTCGATCACGATGTATAACATGCCCGGCCGCTTTCTGGTTGCTAACCCGATCAACCGTTATTCCATTGGTAGTCGTAGCCCTCAGCTGAAAACGAACACCGACGGAAGCATTGATATTTATGTTTCAAAGACTTCACCAGGTAAGGCTTTAGAAAGCAATTGGCTTCCTGCATCCGATGGCGAACCGTTTATCGTTTTACGTATATATGGTCCCGGTCCTGAAGTTCTAAACGGCCATTATCAATTGCCGCCTATGAAGAAGATTAAATAGGTCTGCACACAAAAATAAAAATAGACTGTCCAATGAACGGGTAGTCTATTTACTATTACATCTTGCCTTTAGACTTCCAACTATCATTGACGTTTTCTTCCCCGTCGAAGTAGCTGACGGTAGAGTCTTTACCGAATATTTCCATTGAAGGAGCGAGTAACACCTTGTTTGAGTCGGGATATTCACATACATCATATCCGATGTATGATCGTACATCGAGAAACGTACAAGGCTCATCAGTATGATTGTAGAGTTGATGTGCACCCATTTCACCCATTTCAAAAAACATCATGTCGCCGGGGGTGACAACTTCAAAGCCATTAGGAGTCCGTACCGTAGCGGAGCCTGAGATTATCATGAACAGTTCTTCTGCATATCGGTGGAAGTGATAAGGAGCTGAATATTGACCTGGATGTAATTGTCGCAGGTCGAAGTTCAAATGCTGTGGTTCTACTTCTTTGTTTACTCGGGATACCTCCGAGAAAATGCGGAAGTGGTCTATCTTACCCGGGTTCTCTTCAAACCTCCGTTCGCTTGCTTTTAGTATGGTTGCCATATTGCTCTTTTATTATTGTACTGTATTATTCGTTTCTCTCAAAATTTCATTCCGTACCAGTTTTAGTATTTGTGCGTGGTAGTAGAATGTTTTCTTTGTGTCATCGGTATTGAAAATAACATTTTCCAGCACGATTACGCTTCTTTTACTTTGAGGAAAGTAAAAATTCAGGGAGGCAAAGCCCGGTGCATAACCTGTCTGCCCCCATTGTATGACGTCGTCTTCGTCGTCAACGGTAATGCCATAGCCATAGTACGTGATACCGAATATAGGATGATTGCGTATGGCGTTCTCCTGTTTGGTGGTCATTTGGGTAAAGATGTTTACATTGAATAATTTTCCTTCAAAGAACAGTTGATTCCAAACGGCTAAGTCTTCGGCCGAGGAAATGAAAGCACCGGCTGCTGGGTATTGGTCTAAACTTTTATCAGTGTATTCCAGTGTACCCTCTTCGGTTTCCTCATACCCTTTTACCAGATTGTGGTAGTCCTTCTTTTCGGGATGGAATGTGTTGGGCATACTACATTCCTTAAATAGTTCATCGGTGAGTTCGATGAATGATTTGCCGGAGGTTTTTTCTGCTATTTGTGCTAAGAGGTCGAAGCCTATTTGGGAATAGTCGTATTGTGTACCTGCCGGAAACAGGGTAGGCTTATCCAGCGATACGATTCCGTGGGTGTGAGTGATCAGGTGATGTGTTGTTATCGTGTCGGCCCATGATGCCGGCAGATTAGGCAAATAGCTCCCGATTGGACGCTGTAAATCCAAACGTCCGCTATCGTATTCCCGCAAGACAACAGCGGCTGTAAATTGTTTACTGACAGAGCCAACCACAAACTGGTCGTTGGTCTTGAAAGGAGTAGTCTTTTTGTCCGGATCGGCATGCCCCATCATCCTTAGGTATTCTGTCTTCCCTGCTTTTGCGATTAGGATAATACCGTTAAACGGTTTTGCTTCTCCGGAAACCAGTAACGAATCAATCGTCATAGTGAGCGATCCGGACTCACTTTTACTCTGATTGCAGGACAAGCATACAAAGCTTATGGCAAGCAGGAGGGGAATGTAGTGGTATGTTTTCTTCATGCCACAAAATTACCCCAAACAGAAAAAACTGGCAAGAAAAAGGATCATGGAGGAGTCATTTCTTTTTTCAAATTTTCATACAGTTGCATCATTTTCTTCCGATCGTTAAGATAGGAGGGGGTAATTTGAAAGTGACCACCTTCTATCCGTAGATTAGGCTGAGGAGCCACGATTATTTCGCCATTATATAAAAAGCCGATTTGTTTGCCGATCGCTTTTTCGGTGGCATCTGCAAAGTCTTTTGTTTTAGCTGTGCTTACTTTTCCATTTATTATGTAGAGGACTTCTCCCGGGAAATAATTGGATGTAGAAGGCTGTTGCATGGAATCAATTGCCAGATACTCAAAATCAGAAGCTACTACGATAGGTGTTTTATCAAACGCCATCTTTGTGGAATCTGTGATGTGATACCATCCATTAGACTGCCCGTTTGTCGTCTGGATAAGAATAGGTATGATCAATGCTAATATACTGTAGATCAGTTTCCTTGAAAAAAAGTGGAAACGCAATCCGAAAACAATAAACAGAGTGGGCATAGTGTAAGATTTTTTATGATTACCTCACAAATATAGGTGACAATGTTGTTACCAACAAGCGATTCCGGGGATTTTTTACAAAAAAAATCTTCCAGCTATCAGTCAAAGAGGGTCTTCCAGTCTTTGGAACGATAGGCTTCAAAACATAGCTTTATCTGCTGGGCATTATTCTTTTCTTCGGCTAAAAGAGGAAGTTCGTCCAATCCGAAGTATCTGCTTTGCACAGTTTCGATATTGGCGGAGAAATGACCGCCGACGATCTCGCACAAAACAAATACTTTTGCCACCCCATAGGCATATAGCGGTGGATTGTGTAAATTACGGTCATGGACTGCTATCAACTGGATGGGGATTACGTCCAGTCCGGCTTCTTCTTTGACCTCTTTGATGGTATTGGATTTGATCGACTCGTTGACATCCACCCATCCGCCGGGTAACGACCATGTGCCGTTTCGTTCTTCGACAAGCAGTATTTTGTCATCCTGGAATATAGCAGCCCTGGTGTCTAACTTCGGAGTTTGGAAACCAGTTTCATTACAGAATACTTCTTTTACATATTCTATCGGATATCCGCTCCCCTGACTCATCATCTCGGCCGATATTTCACGTATCCTCTCAAAACGCTCGATGTCAAAAGGGTCTTTGGAATAGGTGAGACCTGCCTGTGCAATGAATTGCAGTTCCACGGCCAGTTTAACCCATTGCTGTTCTGATTTCTTCATTGGCTTCCTTTTATTTTTTTTTTATGATTCCTTCTACCACTGCCTGTTCCGTCCTTTCGAAGAGTTCGGGGAAAGGCATACATTTAACCCGGATGGGAGCATGGATGATGAGTTCGATCTTCGTGCCTACCCCCATGGGGAAGTTGCCCCATTGCACCATCTTCCAGGAGTTATTGATCGTTACGGGAACCATATAGGCTTCCGGGGCGTATTTGCAGAGTATTTTCAAACCGTTTTC
Source organism: Tannerellaceae bacterium (assembly GCA_031555145.1). Taxonomy (GTDB): domain Bacteria; phylum Bacteroidota; class Bacteroidia; order Bacteroidales; family Tannerellaceae; genus JAJDIA01. The sequence goes on from JAVBUR010000020.1 coordinate 71,452, forward strand.
GGCAAATGGCAGGGGGGCTCCGGTTTTACTGCGAGTGCCTTCGGGGAAGATGATAGCGGTACGCTTGTTGGCCTCGATGTATTGCGACATGACCTTGATGGCTGAGATGGATTGTTTCGGGTCTTTCCGGTCGATCAGCACCGATCCTCCATGATTGAGGTTGTAAGAGATACTGGGGATGCCTTTGCCCAATTCAATCTTACTGACGAATTTGGGATGTACCTTCCGCAGAAACCAGCACATGGTGGTGATATCATACAAACTCTGATGATTGGCAGCAATAACAAGGGGAACATCCATCGGCAGTCTCTCTCGACCAGTGATCTTATACCTTGTACCCAATACATACGTGTTGAGTACCAAAAAGAAAGATAGCACATCCACACTCTTTTTATGCGCCTGATAGCCAAACAGGTTGAAACACACCCATTGGATAGGATGGAAGAACGCCAGTGTGGCACCAAACAATAGATAATAGATCACGGAGAGTGGATAGGCAATTAATTTTTGTATGAATTTCATCTTGTCTGTCTGTTATCGTTTCTGGCAAACAAAATTACAGTAAATTCAAGAGATAGGCATCTCTTTACCGTAAATATTCTGTTGAAACAGGCAGCAAAGCAAAGAAAAACTCCTCTTTTCCACGTTGGACACGCAAACAACAGTTTTTTACCATCCACCCGTTTAACAGGAAATTGTAGGTGTAGGTTTGGCTGCAATAATCTATATACAGTTTCAAATAGTCCGGATCATCCAGGCACAGGAAGGTACTGTTGCAGGCATCGTCTGTATCGAACAGACAGCACAGGGATACTTTATCCAAACGGACTTCTATTGCCTTCTCATCAAATCCCTTGTGCAGATGATTCATGACAGACACATCCTTGTTCTTAAACGATTGAAGGACCATTGCGGAAGACAAACCGATCGTGCTATAGGCAAGGTTGATATACTTCTCAAAACATTGTTGCATAATCAGGGACTGATGAGGATTCTCCATAATGAGCTGTTAAATGGTACGCCAATTACTCGTTAAAATAGCAAAGAAACAGTATACCCCATTAGTAGCCTATCAGTTCGACTGATATAATAGTTGAATCGGAGCAAATATTATTACCTGTTTATCAGTTATGATATTTGTGAAGGCATAAAATATTACTCGGATATATTTCGTATTTTTGCGGAAACATGTTAATCCGCATAAGTTTATGGAAGCAACAGCGATCAAGAAGAGTAATCATGGTGCAAATGTGAGGCGTTGGAGAGAATGGAGGGGCATTAATCAAGACGTACTTGCAGAGCAAATAGGCGTGTCACAGGCTACATTTTCGGGTTATGAGAAAAAGGACAAACTCGAACTGGATATCTTGGAAAAGATTGCAAAAGCGCTGGGTATTCCTGTAGAAGCTATTACCGAGGTGAATAATGATAGTTCGATAAATATATTTTCCGGCACATGGAACGACAATGCCGTGGCTCAGAATTACCAGCCATCCTTCAATCCGATTGATAAAGTGGCTGAATTGTATGAACGCTTGTTAAAGTCTGAACAGGAAAAAGTCGCCATGTTACAAGAGATTTTAAGGGATAAAAAATAGGTTTTTATTCTTCGACAAAATATAAAGGTGACTTATTGAGTCACCTTTTTGTTTATAACTTTATACAGATTTGTGTACATGGAAATAATCCGATATAGTAGAGAATTCGTCAAGTGCCATTTTATGCTGTACCAATCCTCGGCATCCAGCAAGGTTCTTTGTTCATCTCGGCTTGTAGTGCTTTATGCATCATTCCCATTTTCAGCATCTGATACATCGGATTATCCCACAGATTATGGAATTCGTCCGGATCTTTCTCCAAATCAAACAATTCGCCTTCATTGGTATGCATATACCAAGTGATTTTATAACGTTCTTCAATGTATGTTTTTTGATAAAATTTTGTTCGTTGAAAATGGTTTTCCACCAGTACCCAATCTCGTATTTTTTCTTTTTCGCCTGCCCAGACTGATGAGATATCTACTCCTGTAACTGTAGTTGGAATGGTGCATCCCGCCAGTTTCAGAAACGAAGGCAGTAAGTCGACTAAAGAAACCAAGGCCTCTGAACGGCGTTTCTCTGGAAAGTGACCTTTTCTGGCAACGATAAATGGGATACGAAGGTCTTCTTCAAAAGCAAATCCTCCTTTTGCAGTCAGGTTATGTGTTCCTATATGATGGCCGTGATCTGTTGTAAAAACAATAACTGTATTTCCCAATTGACCGGCGGCTTCCAGATTATCCAAGATTTTTCCGATATACTTATCCATCATGGATATCATCCCATAGTAGATTGCTTTATTTTGAGCTAATTGTTCTTTTGTTGCTTTTTGGATGGACAATCCATGAACACCAAATCCGTCTTCATTGTAAATTTTACCCCATCCTTGTTGATCCGATTGTGTCATCCGGTAATGATAAGGCATATCATTTAGATCATCCGAATCGACTTTCGGCAGAACCATATCATCTGGATTATACATTGAAGCCCAAGGTTCCGGCACCAAATAAGGCGGATGCGGATCAAAAAAGCTGGCCCATACAAAAAACGGTTTCCCATCTTTCAATGCATGGTTTATAGTGGCATTTGTTCTCTCGGCTATCCATGCATTCATATGATATTCTTCTGGTATGTTCCATGCTCCTTTTTGTCCTTTGCCCAATGCCCCGTTTTTATCCATTATCTTTTGCATTTCTGGACTAGTATTGTCATAGGACCCCGGTTTGATGAACCATTGCTTCCATTCGTCAGGATTGCGTCCTTCTTTTTTTAGTTTGTCAATCATCCAGAGGGCATAATGTTGACCTACGTGTGACTCATGACCATGGTTTCGTGCCAATTCCACTTGGTCGAAGCCATAAAACGGCCCCTTATAATTTTTCCAGAAATCCAAATCCTGAAGTACCGGATAAGCTTCTAATGACGGGAACTTGGCATTACCGGCTAACGGTTGGAAATGTGCTTTGCCAACCAGTGTGGACGTATAGCCAACCTGAGAAAGGTAATCTCCGATGCAAGGTATATTCTCTGGTAGTTTTGTCCCTAAAGCATATGCACCATGCTGGCTGGGATATAGTCCGGTTATAATAGACGATCGTGCCGGAGTACTTGTCGGATTGCAAGTATAAGCGCGGTTGTAGATCGTGCCCATTTGCGCCAATCGATCCAAATTAGGCGTTTGAAGAGTTGAGTCATTGTATCCGACTCCCATCCAAAACTGTTGATCACTTGTGATCAGAAGGATGTTGGGTTGATTCTGTACCAACGGGTGGATAGGAGACGGTTTCCCATAGACTTTTTCAAGTTCTTTTTTTACGACAGGGAGATCATTCGGTGTTACTGGTGTTATTGATTGCGCGCATACGGTTGTTCCGTATATAGCGGATAGTCCAATCAAAGAGGATAGAGGAATGGCTTTCATTTTTTATCTTATAAAGTTAATAACTGGAAGGGAACAGACCATCTTTTGCTCGAGCTAATTCCAATAGCTTTCCCATTTCGGTGGCATGTTCGGGATGCTGAGTGATCAGGTTTACCTCTTCACCCGGGTCGGATGAAAGATTATATAGTTCTACGGTGGTCTTATCGGGCTGATTGGCAAAAAGACGGACTAGTTTCCAGTTCCCTTTACGAATGGCTTGTTTCCCTCCTTGTTCATGAAACTCCCAGTATAGATAATCATGTTGTTTTTGTCCTTTTTCCCCTAGAAGTGTGGGAAGAATAGAGAGACCATCGGTTTCGACTTTTAATTCCGTTTGGGTTAATTCCGCTAGGGTTGGCATCATATCCCAAAAGGCACTGGTATGGTCCGATTGGACTCCTGTAGGGATCGTACCGGGACACCAGGCGATCATCGGGACGCGTATACCTCCTTCATATAGATCGCGTTTTATTCCTCGAAAAGGGCCGTTGCTGTCAAAGTAATCCGGGTTAGCCCCACCTTCATGGTGTGGTCCGTTATCACTGGTGAAGATAACGATCGTTTGCTGGTCGATTCCCAATTCTTTTAACTCAGCCATAATCTCTCCCACGTAAAGGTCTAAGCGGGAAACCATAGCGGCAAACGAAGTACATGGTTTTTCGGATGGATAGTAGCCTTGTCCTACGGGAGTATCATGGGACATTTCCTCGAATGCATGCTCATAGCGCCGATAGATCGAATCATGGGGCAGATTGAGCTCAGCATGAGGTAAGGTGTAGGTCAACATCGCAAAAAATGGTTTTGCTTTGTTGGTTCGGATAAATTCTTTGGCTTGCTCATGAATAATATCTGCTGAATAAGTCTGGCGACCGTAATCTTTATTCTCAGGATAATCGACACGTTGCTCATTATGCCACAGATGATCGGGATAATAACTATGTGCTTCACGTTGGCAGTTATAGCCGAAGAAAGTGCCAAAACCCATTTTCGTTGGAACTGATTCAGATCCCGGTGCTCCCAATCCCCATTTTCCAAAGATCCCGGTTGTATATCCTGCTTCCTGCATCAACTGTCCAAGTGTATAGGTGCCTGCTGCCATCGGCTGTTGTCCTTCAGGCTTGACTTCTTGATTTCTCCGAATTTGTGTATGGCCGGTATGCAATCCGGTCATCAGTGCGCACCGCGATGGTGCACTCACTGTACAGCCGGCATAATGTTGCGTGAATAGTATCCCTTCGGTTGCCATCCGGTCGATATGAGGCGTCTTTATTTTTTGTTGTCCGTAGCACCCCATATCTCCGTACCCTAGATCATCAGCTAGGATATATATTACATTCAAAGGAACTTCCAATTCTTTGGAGTACTGATGGCAGGAAGTAAATCCCACCAATCCACAAATACCTGAAGATAATAATAGCTGCTTATTCATGACTGTTTTATATCTAATATGTGTAACTGTAATTTTTTATTGTATAGGTAATAAGGCCCTTGTCTCCTTTTTCCAAATAGTAAGTAGATCATATAATTGATTTTTTATTGTAGGATATTTCTCTACTACGTTGTTTTTTTCTGAAATATCCTCTTTTAGATTATATAATTCTAATGTACTATCTTCATAGTTCTCAATTAGTTTCCATTCTCCTTTACGAATTACGGAAACGGGGCGTGTACGAAAGATGCTATCTCTTGATTCCTGGTGTCCTCCTTCCAGATAAGCCGGAAAATGCCAATACAACGGACGATCGGTAAAACAGGATGTCTTTTCCGGATCTTCCAGTAAGGGTAAGAGGCTTTGGCCATCCAAATATAGCTTTTTACCATCTGCTTCTGCCATCTTCATAAATGTGGGGAACAAATCTATTTGTGAAACTGGTGTATGGATGGTTTGGCCACCTTCGTATTTCCCTTTCTTGTAAAGGAGAAGAGGAATCCGAATTCCACCTTCATAAAATGATCCTTTTCCGGCTCTTAAAGGCCATTGTCGGGATATATTATAAACTCCTCCGTTATCTGAAGTAAATACGATCAATGTGTTTTCTGCCAATCCGTTATTTTCTATGGCCTCCAGTACCTGTCCGATACAGGTATCCATATTTTCTATCATAGCTGCATAAACCGGATTGTTATGTGCATCCGTCTTTTTTTTGTTCTGGTATTTTTTTATTAGTTCAGGTTTAGCCTGTAAGGGGGTATGCACGGCATAAGTCGCATAATATAAAAAGAAAGGACGGCTACGGTCCACTGTATCCAAGTAGTTGATAGCTTCTCTTGCAAGCCGATCCATCAGGTATTCGCCTTCTATTCCATCCGATAAGTTCGGATTGCGATAAGGAGAAAAATAACTACGGGGTTGACCTGCTTCATTGCCTCCAATATTGCGATCCATACCTTGCTGTAAAGGATCTTTCCCCAAATGCCATTTCCCAATATGACAGGTTTGATATCCAGCCGATTTCAATGCCATGGGCAGAGTATAAGCTGTATCGGGAAGCATCTCGTTGTTTGGAGCCACCGTCAACTTACGATCTTCTGCCCGGCCTCTGTCGGGAGGATGAACCGTATAGACCCCATGCCTGGGAGTGTATTGTCCTGTCATTAAACAAGCCCGACTTGGTGCGCTATTTGCCGCGGCGGCGTAAGCATTACTGAAACGAAAGGCCTTTGCGTATAACTGATCGATATGAGGTGTTTCATAATAGCGACTACCATTAAACGCCATATCTGTCCAACCCAAATCATCAATATTAATGAGTACGATATTGGGGCTTTTAGGTGTTTGTATGGGTTTATTCCCAAAACATCCGGCCTGATTCCACTTGAAGTTATCAGTCAAAATAAAAAGAATATTGGGCTTTTCAATTTGATCGGGAACCGTTGTTACCAGGCAGGATGCAAATGGTAAAATTGTATATAAATAGATGTTTTTTCTCATGTTGATTATATCAAAATTCTATTTGCATGACTAAACCAGGGGCAGACTCATCTCCTATATCTCCGGCAGAGGTTCCTATTTTTTCAATTAAATCACCTGGTATGATCAAGCATTTCCCTTCTATAGTCACTTCAGGAAGCATATCCAGGGAAGCTTTGGCAAGTAAATCCTGAGCCCAGATGTGTTTTATACCACTCAACGGTTTCGCATACTCAATAATCAGTTGGTCGTAATAACCAAATATCCCAATAGGTTTCTCACTATCTTTTACCTGGATGGTTACTTTAGCCAAAGGGTAGAACCATTCGTTTTCCGATTTGACTCTTCCCTCTGTGGCAACGCAAACGGCCCCATTAGGGTAAGTCGTAGCCATTACATGAGGGGCGTCACCTGAAATGTCCACATTAGGCAAAGGCATATTACGCGCCATTATCGCAGGGGCACTTTGGTAAACCATTTTCCCATAAGTAGATTTATTCCATGTGGAATATTCATCGTAAGGAAAACTGTTTATTAAATCATAATCAGAGGCCTGATAAGTTCCTGTTCCTGCAGAGAAGGCTGGAGCTATCCGTTCCCAATGTCCAAAGCGTTCCGGTTCGTTCATCCGGTTTTGCATGTGCCGTTTACCATTCAGCTGATGATGCAGATCTTTTCCTTTATAAAGCCGTTCTCCATAATTTGGATGCCGTTTACTGGCAACCAGGCAGCCTAATGCAGCAGCAGCATTACAGTCGTCCTGCACATTAAGAATGGATATATATTCCGGATGACCGGCAGTCATTTTTAATATATCATGTACTCGCCGCAATGTCGTTATTGTCATCATTTGAGGAGACGCATCATAGGTGCGAAAAACATCCGAATTCTTCAATACCCGAAGTGTTTGAACCTTGTGTAGGCTATCTGTTTCATATAAGGAAGGGTAGGCCGAAAGCCCCGGTTTATCCCAATTGGAATTTATATTACCGGCTGGGGTTACATATTCCAACACCAATTTGGGAAAATACTTTTCTTTTGCCTTAAAGGCATTAAATTCAGTAATGTCTCCACCATCGATCTTCCAATATTCCACTCCGGCATATTTTGACCATTGTACAAACTGTTCCGCTAACTCTGGGCTTATATTTCCCCGAACCCATATACCCAAGCCACGCCAACCGTGGCTTTGGATTTCTTCGTTAAACAAGCGTAATGATTCTTCCGGTTTAGCATTGCTGTATTCAGGGAAGTCGCGCTCATCGATTTGTAAAGAGAAAAATGGTTCGGCTCCAGGCAGTCGTTCTTCTTTTTCTTTGGTCTGCCAGCCATGGTCTATTAGAAAATAATAATCCGCTCTGCCTTTAGGTAAAAAATGAACGACCCACCCATCTTTCTTATTATAAAGATGATCATAGGTTAATTCTTCACGTGCATTGATATTGTTTAGGCCTATAAAATCGGTTATCTCGCCCCCTCTTTGTTGCCAATAGTTTTGGACATACCAGGTACACCAATAGTTCGGGGCAGTTGCCGGAGTTTCCGGAACGAGATTAGGCCCCATGTCGTTTGACTTATTCTCACATGCGGTAAAAGCAGACATACAAGCAAGAATAGAATATAAAATTATCTTTTTCATGAAATATCTGTTTATTAAATGAGTTATTTATTTTAATCTACTTTAGTCTCTTCCGTATTAATTGCGGGAAATTTTGCGTCCACCTCTTTGAGGTATTTGTTTAACTTCTTCTTCAGATGAGCCGCATATCCTTTCTTTTTACTGATTAGGTTCTTTTGTTCACTCTGATCATCGGAAATATGAAATAAGAACTCATCTTCCGCATCATAACGATATATGTATTTCCATCCATCCTCTATAATACAACTGAATGGATAGCCTCCCTGATTGAAGTAGTGCGGAGAATGCCAAAATATAGGGCGACGTTTCTTTTTTTTGTCTTGCAATAAATGAAAAAAACTATCACCATCGACATGTTGTTGCGGCTCTTGCTTTAGGCCTACAATATCCAGAATCGTAGGATATAGGTCTGTCCCGACAACAGGAGATGCACAAGTTCTTCCGGGAGATTTGATCTGAAAAGGAGAATATACTATCAAAGGTACACGTATTCCTCCTTCAAAATTCCATCCTTTACCTTCTCTGAGAGGAGCATTGCATGTCGGCGCCGCTCTTTCGGAAGATAAGCCTCCGTTATCCGAATAAAATATAACTGTTGTTTTCTCATCTAAATCCATTTCTTTCAACGATCGCATCAAACGTCCGATATTCTGATCCAAACAATACAAAAAAGCGGCATAGATAGGGTCTGACTGGATAATCCTTTTTTGAATTCTTTCCTCTCCTGCATTTTCTTTACCTTGCTTGAACCAGGGAATTGCCGGATATTTTTCGCCTGAGACAAATGCTGGAATCGTGTCAATACTCATTTGTTTGGCTTTCTCTTTGAAATAAAAAATATCTTTTTCTTTCGCTCTGATAGGAGTGTGGACGGCATAATACCAAAGGTTCAGAAAGAAGGATTCGGACTGATGTGCTTCAATCAATTTTATCGCATTATCTGTCATTACGTCTGTGATAAACTCCCCTTTTTCATTGAAACGTTCTTCTTTCCAGACACTTCCTTCAAATCCTGTTTTGTAAGTGTCAAATCCTTGGTTCAAAGGCGAGTATTCATCTTTTTCACCCAAATGCCATTTCCCTATATGTATTGTTGCATACCCATTTGATCGCAAGGCTTCGGCTATCGTATATTCTGTAAGAGGTAAATGATCCACAAAATCCGCATCGACCAAACGTCCTTTTGTAGGCCTGCCCCATTGACCGCTAAGCCCGGTATATCCGGTACGTGAAGGATATTTCCCACTCATAATAGCTCCGCGTGCCGGAGAACTGACAGGAGCGGCGGCATAAGCATGGGTGAAAAATATACCTTGCTCTGCTAAACGGTCGATGTTGGGCGTTTCATAAAAAGAACTTCCATTGCAAGACAAATCTGCCCAACCCATATCGTCAACCAGAATGAGAATGATATTCTGCTTGTTTTCCGCAAATGACAAAAAAGGAATTAACCCTAATGATAAAAGAATAGGTTTCATCTTTTGTGATTTTTTTATTGGATTAGTACCCTGGGTTTTGAACCAAATTAGGGTTTTTTGCCATTTCCTTGGATGGAATAGGCAATAATTGGTGATGAGCATCGACTAGCTCGGCTCCCTGCGGATTGCTTTCGGTCATTGTTCTCATGACTTCTACCAGTTTATTCCAACGGCAAAGATCTAGCTTGCGATGATATTCAAATCCAAGTTCCCATTTTCTCTCATTCATTATATCATTAAAGAATTGATCCTTTGTCCTACCAGACAGAGGTGAAACTCCGGCTCTTGCACGAATGGTGTTTATCCGACCATAGGCTTTAGCAGAAGGACTATTATTCAATTCGTTTTCAGCTTCTGCCTGCATCAGGTAAGCATCTGCTAACCGATAATAGGGGATATTGATGCCGGAATTTCCGCGTATAGTATTTTCCGGTTTATCCAGATATTTAGCTACATAATTAAATTTAAAGTCAACCCGAGGGTCATTCTCCAACCATTTGTACCAGATATATCGTTTGTCAGAAGGATCAAATGTTTTTATAAACTCATTTGTTGCTGTTAACAAGCCAAATCCTACGAAAGCCTTTTGTAAATCGAGATCGCTTGTTTTTTCATCTGTACCACGGGGATGCATTTGAGTCGATCGGTTTTGAGAAAAGATGTTTTGTATAAAATCAAATTCCCAGATAAACTCATCATTATATTCATTTTCCAATCCCCATAAATTAGCATAATCAGTGAGTAAGGAGTGTGGAGACTGTGTGATAATTTCCTCACATATATTAGAGGCCTTTTCCCACTCTTTTTCCCATAAATAAAATTTACACAACAGCATTTTCGCTGCCCACCTAGTCGGCCTGCCCCGATAACTATTCTCCGACTGATTCGGCAAATCATTAGCTGTTTTTTCTAAATCGCGGATCATTAGTTTACGAATTTCAGATACATTTGTACGTGGTAATCCGCTAATGGCATAATCGGTATCAAACGTATCAAAATAAGGGACATCCCCCCAGAACGAAGTAAGGTAATAATAGTAAAATGCACGATACAGCTTACCTTCGGCAATAATCTGATTCCGCACGATTTCAGAGATACCTCCACCGGGTTCGGATACTTGATCAATCAAATTGCAGGCATTAGCTACTCCCCGATAAAGAACTCGCCATAAATCAGGTGCAGACCCTTCTGTAGCAATCGAGAGAGTATATGTGTGGAATGAGTAATTTGATTCCCTCCCTCCAGTGGGACGAACAATATCTGTTCCATAATGTAACCAGTAGTTAAAGTCCCATTCTAGACCAGAACCTCCGCCGAACAGCCTGACGAGATTGTGGTACACCCCTTTGGCGCCGGCATTTGCTTCTATATCCGATTTGTAAAATTGTTCAGGAGCAATTGTGCTTTTGGGCTCTTCTTTTAAGAAATCATCACAAGAAACAAGTATAATACCGCATAAAGCAGTAATAGCTAATAATATCTTTTTCATATTGTACTCTAATTAAAAATTAATGTCAAATCCTATTTGAAATGATCGATTTTGTGGATAAGCCATACCATCCACACCCCGGATTACACTGTCACTGCCTGTTACATCCGGATCGTATCCCCAGTTATAGTTTGTCCATGTAAACAAATTGCTACAGAGTAGATAAATATTCAGTTTATTTATTCCCGATATTTTCTCAACAGGTAATGAATAGTTGAACTTTAATGTTTTTAACTTTAAATACGAACCATCCTGAATCGATGGAGAATACGCCATTGTGTTTACATTGGTATGGTATCCCAAAGATCCGGAAGCGGGAACATTAGACATGTTATTTTCTTCCGTCCATGGCTGCTCTCCTTCGAGTTTATACAGATTAGCCCCAAACCCACCGAAAAATATTTCCGCAGAATGGGCGTTTCTAATCTCATTTCCGTATGTTCCCTGGAAAAACAATTCCAGATCAATATTCTTATAGCTTACATTTGTGCCAAACCCTCCAAAAAATGCAGGCTCAGCATTCCCTAAAATAGCATAATCTTCCACGCCATCATACTTCCCATTTCCATTCACATCCTTAAATCGAGCGGTTCCAGGGCGCGCTCCCGGCATATAATTCGGATTAGCATCTATTTCCGCCTGACTTTTCCAGGTCCCTTCATATATGGCTCCGACAAATACTCCGGCAGGCTGACCTTTATAAAGACGAACCCCATTTGTTAAATCAATATATTTAGAGTCTCCGATGTCCAGTACCTTGTTCCTGTTTCGGGAAACATTAAAATTAATATCCCAATTCCACGCTTTATTGTGTATCAGATTAGCATTGACCAGCAATTCTATACCTTGATTTTGCACTTCCCCTATATTTTGTAATTGTGTTTTGTATCCACTTGTCCAGGGTATTTCAACATCCATCAATAGATCTTTCGTTCGTTTATAATAATAGTCGAATTCCAAAGAGAGTCTTCCCTTAAAGAACGCTATGTCTAATCCCAGATCCAGTTGCTTGGTTGTTTCCCATTTTAAATTAGGGTTAGACATATTACTTAATATATAACCGACATCTTTATTACCACCAAATGTAGGAGACACAACCGAAAGTGAAGCTAATGACTCATAAACTCCAATAGCTTGGTTGCCTATCATACCATAACTGGCACGGAATTTTAAATTATGAAATAACTCTAAATTACGTATAAATTGTTCTTCGCTCAATCGCCACGCTATTGCAGCAGAAGGGAAAAATGCCCATTTGTGATTTTTTGCCAGACGGGAAGAACCATCGTAACGGCCGGTTATAGTAAGTAAATACCTGTTTGATAAAGAATAATTGATTCTTCCAAGGAAAGAGATCATTTGACTGGCCGAATAGCCCGATCCGTATTTGGCTGTGGAGGGATCTCCTGCTGCCAGATTATGGAATTCCATTAAATCATTTGTGAAACCTTCAACTGAGGTCCATGATGAAGTTGAGCGTTCTTTCTGAACAGTTATCCCGCCCATTACATTAAAGTGGTGTATATCCTTAAAATCGAACAAATAGTTTGCCGTATTCTCGTTCAGCAGGCTGAAATAATCTCCATTATCAATACGTGCATATCCGCCCACTCCCTGTTCCTGTCGGATAGGAAGCGTTCCCGGAGAATAGTTCTCTTGTTTTGTTGAAAGGAAATCTCCTCCTATTGTCGACCGGATTATCATGTTTTTCAAAGGAGATATTTCAACATAAAAGTTTCCCAAAAAACGCTTTTTATAGGTGTCATTCTTCAGCAGATCAACGTTTGCCATAGGATTCTCAAAAACTTGCCCGGAGATCGGATTGATATAGTTATAACTTCCGTCCTCATTATAAACAGGAGAAACAGTAGAAGCTTCTTTTATATAGTTTAGATAACTGAATTTGGCATTATCTGTATGTAAACTACTGGCATTGGTAAGGATACCTACTTTAAGCCAGTCAAATAATTTTTTATCCAAATTTATACGTGCCTGATAACGAGTGAAACTTGAACCCCTATAAACTCCGTCCTGATTAAAATAGTTTGCAGAGATATAATGTTGGAAATCATTACTCCCTCCCGATAAGGACATATCCACATTAGTCATAGGAGCTATCCGAGTTAAAAGATCCTGCCAGTCGGTATGTGTGACTTTAGACAAATCAGGAAAAGGAATCTCCGTATTTGTGTATTCGGCATGGGCATTAGCATAGGCCGCTCTATCCGGGCCCTCCATAAATGGCAGCTTACGAGGCAAGGATTGGAAACCCTGATAAAAATTTACTGCTATTTTGCTTACCCCTTCTTTACCCTTTTTAGTAGTGATCATAATAACCCCATTCGCTCCTCGTGAGCCATAGATAGCAGTAGCCGTAGCATCTTTTAAAATTTCAATAGACTCAATGTCAGCCGGATTCAGTGAGTTCAAATCTCCTCCTCCAATGAATCCATCTATCACATACAAGGGCTCATTATCCGCCGAGATTGAATTTCCTCCGCGAATACGGATACTTGTTCCTGCTCCTGGTGCTCCACCTACAGACGATATCTGAACACCGGCTGCACGGCCTTGTAATGCTTTATCAATACTGGATACCGGTAGCCTGGCCAATTCTTCTGTCCCCACCCGTGTGACAGATCCGGTAAGATCACTTTTCTTAACAACACCGTAGCCTATTACAACGATTTCATCTAAACTCTGGGTATCTTCACGTAAAATAATAGAAAAATTCGTTTGATTCAGTATCGGTATACTTTGAGCTACATAGCCGATATAGGTAATGTCTAAAGTTGCGTTCTCTTTGACAGAAAGGTTAAACTTTCCGTCTATATCCGTAATCACTCCATTGGTCGTCCCTTTTTCCACGACATTAGCTCCAATAACCGCTTCGCCACGCTCATCGATAACCGTTCCGGTAATACGCTTTCCGGTTTGCAGGGCAATAAGCACTTCTGCTAATCGATTATTTCTCATTTGAAATGGATTGATCAGAATTAAATTGTTTTCAGTTATTACATATTGTATTCCTTCTTGTGCAAAGAGTTTGTTTAAGATGGTTTCAGCTGTTTGATCTTTTGCCTGAATAGAGACTTTTCTACTCAGGTCGACCTGGTCGGTCTCGAAAATAAATCGAAAATCCGATTGGTTCTCGATCTGAAAAAGGATTTCTTTGATCGATTTGTTATTTACCTCCAACGACAACTTTGTCTTCTGGGAGTAAACAGTAGCTGAAATATTCAGGGTGAATACGATCAGAACAAAAGTTGTTAGTTTCATGATTGTTAAGTTTTTTTTTAGGGTCGGATTCGACTCCGGCCTTGACATGTAAAATAATTTCATATATTTGTAAAATGATTTGTTAGTTAACACTGGTGTGGCTACACTCAAAATTAATTAGCAAAAAGATAGACGGGAGATGTTCCACCATTTCCCGTTTTTCCTATTCTTTTGTTTTTTTATTCCATAGGCATTTCTATTTAGAAGTTATATTTATACTCTTTCCTTTCATACTATACCGGATGTCGCTCAAATGTGACAACGCTTCCAGTACATCGACGATGCTTTCTTCTTTGATAACTCCGATATATTGTATTTTTTCACCCAGACCGGGTTGAAGGGTAATATCGACGTTATACCATCTTTCCAGGTATTTGCAGACTTCGGATAACGGCATATTTTCCATATACAGTTTGTTCTCCAACCAACCGTAGGAATGGGCTAAAATGCCATTGATAGAGGCAAGCTTGTTTGTTTCCTTATCAAACTCAACCATTTCTCCGACGTTCATTAATAGCATGTCTTTATCGTGGCTTATCTCAATGCTGCCTTCTACGAGCGAGGTTTGTATAGTCCGGTCATCGGCATACGCCCGTAGATTGAAGGAAGTGCCCAATACAGTTATTTCTACACCATTATTCATCTTTACGACAAAGGGAATCGAGCTCTTTGCTACATCAAAAAAACCTTCTCCCTGAAAATAGATTAGACGGACTTTTTCCTTGGGATTATAGGAATAACTGATATCTGACCCGGAGTTTAATTGTACTATTGAACCGTCGGGTAAACTAACTTCCGAACGGTTACCATAGTCTGCACGCATACTCATTCGAATATCCGCTTCCCTATCAAATATTCCCATAAATGACAAGGTAAACAGTACAAGGAAAGAGGCCGCTACTCCCGACAAAGTATAAGCGACGTTTTTCATCCGTTTTCGCAGGCGGATATGCTTTTGATTTATTCTGTCGACCTTTTCCCAAGCTGTTTTTTCATTAAACTCTTCTTGGAGTATATAGGAAGCGGAGTCTTCCCAGATTTGCTGATACAGATGAAAGAACTTTCTGTTTGTAGCATTTTTTTCCAGCCAGTCTCCCAATACCGGATCAGTAATGTCTTCATCGTCATTTTCCATCAAATGCGTAATTATGCGGTCTTTTATCTCTTCAGGTTCTTCCATACGTTTTGCTTTTATTATAATGACACAGTAAAGGGGGAATAAGTCCTATAGGGTTATTCACTTTTTCAGAAAAAATGGTTTCTGGCAGGTTGTAGGCGAAGAGGATTAAATATCTATTTTTTCTATTACTCCTTTTGCAACCAGACATTTTCTGAGTTTTTGCAAGGACGTCCAAATCTGGTTTTTTATGGTTTTGACGGTGATCGTGAGCTTTTCTGCGATTTCTTTTTGTTTTAGACCTTTAATGCGGTGAAACAGTAGGACTTGTCTTGAACGCTCAGGCAAATGGTTAATACAATCAAAAAGAGCAATCCTGAATTCATCTGTTTCCAGTTGATTTTCTTCATAAAAACAAGGCTGAGTGGTTTCCCAGTTTTCTAAGAGATTGCGATAACTTGCAGTTGAACGGATGAAGTTGAGTGTTTGGTTCTTGGCCATTTTGTACAGGTAAGCGGAGATATTACCATTAATCACAATCTTTTTTCTGTTATTCCATAGATTCAGAAAAAGCTCCTGAACCACATCTTCTGAATCTTCCTTGTTCTTGAGCATACTGAACACATACTGGCACAGACGGGCATAATACCTCTCAAAGAGTTTGTTATAGTTTACATAGCTATCCTCTTTGATCGCAGCAATCAGTCTCTCATCTGTCACAGGTATGTCCATGGCACGTTAAGTTTAAACAAGCTCTTGAGAATTTAAAACAAAAATAGAAAAAATATCTAAACCTTAGCACTTTACATGGTGAAAACAATAAAAGAAGTATTGGAGCTAAGATGTTCGGGGGCTACTCAACTACGGAATGCAATTTCTTTTTATCAAACGGTACAGCATGAACCATTGCCAGGAATCCCAATAACCCGCCACCTAAGGTGATGAATATCCATAGTAGTTGGTATTCTGTACGGGTGTTGAAGGGCTTGTCGACTGGTATCAGCACGGTATCGTTACCTGGTGTATAAGCCGGGCTTGTATGTGTGGCCGCACGATAACCTTCGTCATCGTCTGAGTATCCCTCGCGTTGTAAATACTGGAACGGATTGCGACAATCATAGCGGAATTTACGCTCGCTCACTTCGACCAGCGAATGGAAAGCTGCTTTTTTTTGTACTTCGGAGCTGTTGCCTGCTATCAATTTATGGTATCTTTTGCCAAACCATGCCGTGGCTACACCCATAACAGTGTCCTTATCCGAGCGGATGGGGGCGACAATATAAAGGGTCATTCTAATGTTGCGGCTATACCTACCGGTGTATTCTGATTTTGTGGAGTATCCCGGATGAGTAAAATCGACGTAATACTCCTCCAACGTATAGTATTTGGTCGCGGGGACAGTATAGAAACTGTGGATATTGTCGAGTGAGGTGAGCCGGCCTACTGTCTTTTCCATATAACCTTGTGTGATAACTGTAGGTACAGCCATCACAAACCAAGCCATAAAGTAATAAAGGTCGTCGGGCTCCAACCGACGGCGCCATACTGGAAATTTGAGTAGTCGGATTCTCGGACGCAGCCAAATCAGGATCGGTATCCAAGGCAATGCTAAGGGCAACACATAATGAACCAGATCACGTTTGAGAGGCAAAATACCCGTCTCAACAACCAGCCACCAGTCGAGCAACGTATACAGACAGAAAAAACACACAACCATCACGAAAAACGGCTGGTATACCAGCCTATTCTTCTTGCGAAACAGTTCTAGCTTGATGCGATTCTCTTTTTCTTTCGATATTTTCCTTGCTCTGGCCACTATTTTAACTCTGCAAAAATAGGAAATAGAAACAATATATCTTCAATTTTGTCCGAATCTGAAAGTGGCGAATCGAGGCGCAGGCCTCACCCCGGCGAGACGCACGAGCCAATACCGCGAGGCGCAGGCCTCAGCCGGCTGACATGCAGGCCTCGCGAAGGTGAGACGCAGGCCTGGATTTGACGAGGTCTGCTTCCGATATCTCCCAATCGACGAATCGCCACA
>JAVBUR010000024.1:0-42610 GCA_031555145.1 Tannerellaceae bacterium
AGGAGGGGGTAAAAACACCACGGCCTGTCTAAAAAAATCACCGTTATGATTTTTTCAAACGTCATCGTGTTTGTGAACGAACGCGATGAGAATCGTTCAGTAACGTCATTCGCTTTTTTGTGGCGATTCGTCGATTGGGAGATATCAGAAGCAGACCTCGTCAAATCCAGACCTGCGCCTCACCTTCGCGAGGCCTGCATGCCAGCCGGCTGAGGCCTCAGTCTCGCAGCGCTGACTCGTGCGCCTCGCCGGGGTCAGGCCTGCGCCTCAATTTAGCTTCAGGTTCGGCCAAATAGGAAGACAGTCCTTATGCGTATATTTCTACAGAGCGTTTTTTATCATCATCGCTTTTATTCAGAAATCTTTTTCCTATTTTTGCTGACAGATAACACATGGATATGCTTTTATTAACTGCACTCTCATACCAAACCATTCTACAAATCCTTACACCCGCTTCGTGCGCGTTGTTCTTTGGAGGCGCTACGCTTTTGTTTCTCCGCACAAACGGCAATCGCGCACGGCGTATCTTGGCATGGGTGGTCGTCTTATGGGGTACCGGTTTCCTGATGCAACTGATCAGCCGCCTCGCCGGTAGCCAGGTATTTGTGCATCGCGACTTTTTTTCGCCGGTATCGCTCACCATCGGTAACTTCTATGCACTTATCCTTCTGCCCTATGTGGTGGAAGTGGTTCGTCCGGGTTGGCTGAACGGGAAACGATTGGGTATGCTGGCCTTGCCCTATATCTGCCTGTACATGAGTTACTTCATCGTACTTTCCATCTTACACGAACCCATTATCAAATTATCAGGTATAGAAGACCTGACAGTGCATATCGGCCAATTCAATGTATGGTTTCGGTTCATCATTTTTGCTTCTGTCTTTATCTATCTGGCCTTGCTACAATGGCTGATCTTTCACTATCAACATAAATACAAACACTGGTGCAGGGAAAACTATGCCTCAAGCAGACAGATGGATATCAATTGGTTGCATTACTTTGAGATGGGGATGTATCTGATGACCTTCATCTATGGACTGTTGTTGTTCGTTGGCACCCCCATTACATTCGTCTTTCATCAGATAGTGATTGCCACTTTCTTCACATACGTGATCTATAAGGGACTATTCCATGAAAATCCATACCCGGAAGGTTTCTTCCATGCTTCCATGCAAACGTCCGAGGAGATGATCCCACCGGTGGATACCGATAATTCATTCACCCTGCATTTGCCCGATTACCAGCGAACGATCACCACATGGATGCAAACCACCAAACCTTACCTGCGTGCCGATTTCAAACTGATGGATGCCAGCGAGGTACTCCCCCTGAACCGTTCCTACCTGTCGCGCGTGTTCAACGAAGGACTGGGAGCCTCCTTCAGCCAGATAGCCCTCAATTATCGGTTGGAAGAAGCCAAAAAACAACTGACTGAGGAGTCCGACAGTCGGATCAATGAAATAGCCCTCCGTTGCGGCTTTGCTTCCCACTCTTCCTTTCACCGGGCTTTTGTGAAGCAAATCGGCATCACTCCTAAAGAGTATCGCCTAAAAGCCTGGCAGTAGTGTGCTATTTCTGCGCCTGCTCGTTCTTCACTTCCCTGTAAATGGCTTGACAAAGTTCTTCATTGAACTCCATCAGCTTCTGATTGATATTCTGATAAATGCAATAACAATAGGCATCTACGGGAAATTCACCGGTATACTCTTTTTTGAAATCACCGACCTTGGCTATGAGTTTGTTCTCTTTACTGTATACACAGATATCCGTCAGTTCGATGATGATCTTTCCATCCGTCTTCAAACCGGAAGTGGCCAAGGCACCGATCAAACCAAAACTGGCTCCCACGGCAGCTTTGGTAGAACGCTTCTGAGCACCGTAGAAGTGTTTCAATTTGGCGGTAATATAATAATCCGTATCGGCTTTCTGGTCGACCAACACATTCGAAAAATACATTTTCCCACTCAGGTGCTTGGCAAATATATCAGCCATCTGAGTGCCTACCGGTATTTTGTATAATTTTTCGGCGTTGATACAATCCGTTTCTTCATTGATCTTCGCAATGATATCCTTCGCTGCCAGGTGTGTCTGGTTGATCTCAGACTGCGAACGGATATCTTCAAACGACTGAACGGACAGGCTCAGTCCCGAGGCCTCCTGGTATTGTTGGATGTGCTGCGTGTTGTACGCAATTTTCTGTGCCGGTTTACAAGCTCCCAGCAAGAGGAATACGGAGAAGGCGGACAATAAGAATGTTGTCTTCATATTAACTATATTTATGGTACTTATTATCTGGTTCGGAAACTGGCATAAGCAGAGATCATCAGGGTGGACAGGCTGAACGGATCTTCAAAATTCATTTTTTGCCCGTTTACTTTCAGTGAATTGACACTACCTACAGTATAGGAAAGCTTCAACCCGGCGGCCAAGTGAGAAGAGAGTTTATATTCGGCTCCGAGGCCGACATTCATGCCGAACGACACATTAGTGCCTTTCAGTTCATTCCGATTGAGCAACATTTTGTCGGTATAGAACAATGGACCGAGTCCGAGCGAACTGGTGATTAACCACTTCCGGGTATCATAGCGCATAGCGAAAGCCGGCCCGACAAACAGGATATGCTGTGTTTCCCTATAGTCGGAGATAGTCATGTCTTGTACATGCACATTCTGCCCTTCCCCATACGTGCGGACATAATTCACATTCAACGCCATTCCATACACGTCATTGAAGTAATACTGGATTTCGGTATCCAACGCAAAACCATTAGCCAAATCCCGGGATACCTGATCAGCTGCCGGGTCATTTGTTTTCAGTATCTTTCCCAAACGCCTGGCATAACCACCGGCAATAGCCAGACGGAAAGACGACAGTTTCGACTTTTCCGGCATAGCGGTTGCGTCATGGTTACTCTGGTTCTCCCCCAAAGCATAAGCCAATACATACTTACGCGGAAGGGTATGCTGTTCCAGCACCCCGTTGTTCAAGGTCTGGTAGCGAACAGATTCATCGCTCACCTGTAAGATTTTACACTGAACCGTATCATTCTCGGCTTTGACAATTATATCCTGTGCATGTGAAGCCAGGCATACACAACATAGCAACAATAGAATCTTTGCTCTCATAATAAATAAGGTTATAATAAATTAACGTAAACAACAAAAGCGTTGTTGATTTAACCAGCTGTCGTCATGTTAGGGTATCTCCATTTGTTAGGACAATAGGCTGGCCAGCACAACAAAACAATTGTAAAACGTCGTAAATGTTATATTATTTTTATACAGGATTATTTCCGGTGTTTTTTAACATCCCAACCAGATGCACAAGGTATCGACGGTGTGCACCAAGGGCATATAACGGCGATAGCCAGATGCTTGGGCACCTGGCTATCGGTATCTTTCAATCCGGCGGATTGCTACACTTACATATTACTTAAACAACGCCCGGAAAAGGTCGTTCCCATTCGCCCAGATGAGCAGGCCAAAAAGGATCACCATCCCGGTGATCTGGGCATACTCCATGAACTTTTCGCCCGGCTTGCGGCGGGTAACGACTTCGTAGAGCAGGAACATCACGTGTCCACCATCCAGGGCAGGAATCGGCAGAATATTCATAAAGGCGAGGATCACCGACAGGAAGGCGGTCTGTTCCCAGAACTTCTTCCAGTTCCATTCGGCCGGGAAAAGGTTACCGATCGTACCGAAGCCACCGATACTGCCTGCTCCTTCTTTGGTGAAGACATATTTCATGTCGCTTACATAGCCTTTCAGCGTATTGATGCCCAGTTTAATACCGGCAGGGAAAGAACCGAAGAAGCTATAAGTATGTGTTACTGTTCCGTAGAGGTCGTTCGGCAGCATCACATAGACACCCATCTTGCCGGCTGTATCCGTATGTAGTACGGTTGATTCCAATGCGCCATTGCGATAAAACCCTACGGTAATGTCCGCATCCTTATGTTCGGCCAGTAATTCAGACACATCTTCAAACAACGGGGTCGATTCGCCATTGATAGAGACAATACTGTCGCCCGCCATCATGCCGGCCAGGGCAGCAGGTGCTTTATCGTCTTGTAATTCACGTACCACCATCGGAAAACGGCTCGGACTAGCAAAGCCTTTCTTGTCGCGCATGACGCGCTGCATCATATCCTCCGGCATCGGGATCACTGTCTGCACGCCATCGCGAAGTACGGTTACGTGCTGTGCTCCGACCACCTTGCGGAAACTGTCGGCACCAAAGCGTTCGAGTTCCGTATGATCGGCTTTCAGCAGGACGTCGCCATCACGAAAACCAACATCCTTGAATGTTTCGCTGTAGTACATCCCATCCTTCATATTCTTCAACGGCAGATACGTATCCCCCCAGGCAAACAGGATCATGGAATAGATAAACAGCGCCAGGATAAAATTGAAGATCACCCCGGCGGTCATAATCATCAGCCGCGGGAAGGCAGGTTTCGAACGAAACTCCCAGGGTTGGGCCGGTTGCGCCATCTGTTCCTTGTCCATACTCTCGTCGATCATCCCCGAGATCTTGCAGTAACCACCAAGAGGCAGCCATCCGAGGCCGTATTCCGTTTCGCTGTTATGCGGTTTATAGCGGAACAGGGCGAACCAAGGGTCGAAGAAGAGGTAAAACTTCTCTACGCGTACTTTATAGATACGGGCAAACAGGAAGTGCCCGAACTCATGCACAATCACCAGAATCGATAAGCTAAGGATTAGCTGTAGTGCTTTAATCAAAAATGTTTCCATCTATTGTTTTCTACATTAATATTATACTTAAAACAAGCCGGCAGCGATCTGCCGTGCTTCCCGATCGGTCGCCACATAATCATCATAGGTGGGAGCCTGGACGAAGGAAGCCTTTTCCATGGTTTGTTCAATCACCTCACTCATTTGCAGGAAGCCGATGCCGTCGCGCAGGAAAGCAGCAACCACCACTTCGTTGGCTGCGTTCAGGATACAAGGCATATTGCCTCCTTGCCGGACCGCATCGAAGGCAAAGCCCAGGTTGCGGAAGCGCGTCATATCCGGTTCTTCGAACGTCAGCGTCGAATAGACGTTGAAGTCCAGCCGGGGCGCCTGGCTGAACAGGCGGTTCGGATAGGAGAACGCATAGGCAATCGGCAGTTTCATATCCGGTATACCCAACTGCGCCATCACTCCCCCGTCGGCAAACTGCACCATCGAATGGATAATGGATTGCGGATGCACCACCACCTGTATCTGCTCGGGGGTAAGGCCGAACAACCATTTGGCTTCGATCATCTCAAAGCCTTTATTCATCATCGAAGCCGAGTCGATCGTCACCTTCGCGCCCATACTCCAGTTCGGATGTTTGAGGGCTTGTACCCGGGTGACGGTTGCCAATTCTTCCAATGTCTTGGTACGGAACGGACCACCGGAAGCCGTCAGCAATATCTTCTCGACCGGATTCTGCCACTCTCCGTTTAAACACTGGAAAATAGCCGAATGTTCAGAATCTACCGGCAGGATAGGTACTTTATACTCGGTAGCCAGTGAGGTAATCAGTTCGCCCGCCACAACCAACGTTTCCTTGTTTGCCAGGGCGATAGCTTTGCCCGCTTTGATGGCAGCAATGGTCGGCTTCAGGCCGGAATAGCCCACCATGGCGGTCAACACCATATCGATCGGCTCTGCCTGAACGACTTGTGCAATGGCCTCTTCACCCGCCCATACCTTGATGGGAAGGTCTTCCAACGCCTCAGCCAGTTCGGGGTATTTCTGCTCGTTGGCAATCACCACGACGTCCGGCATGAATTTGCGTGCCTGGTTGATCAACAGGTCCACCTGGTTGTTGGCCGTCAAGGCATACACCTCAAAGAGGTCGGCATGCGCTTCCACCACTTCCAGGGCTTGCGTACCGATGGAACCGGTCGATCCTAATATGGCTAATTGTCTCTTCATATTCAAAAGGGGATATAATCCTGTGGGTTCACCGCCTGCCCCTTGTACCACAACTCAAAGTGCAGGTGGGGGCCGGTAGACTGTGTGCCCGTATTACCCAGGATAGCGATGGCTTCACCGCCGACTACCGGGTCGCCTGCCTGTTTCAACAGTAATTCGTTATGCTTGTAAACGGAAAGAAATCCGTTCTTATGCTGTATCTGGATCACATTGCCGTATTCGGCATCAAAACCGGCATACACCACTGTGCCGTCGAGCGTAGCCAGCACATTTTCCCGCGGGGCAGCTACGAGATCGACACCATAGTGGCGCCTCTCCGATTCATACACGGCAGAGACGATTCCGTTCACCGGCTTATAAAAGTACACCCCGTCGGAGGCCAGTATATTGGCCGTACTCACAGCCGAAAGATTATACTTCTCTTCTTCTTCGAAGCCGGCGACAAAGGCGGCTTCCTGCTTGCTCCGGGGTATCTCATAGTTCACATCAGCCTGTGCCAACGAGTCAATTTGCCGGATGGAGTCGAGCGGCAACGTACCCGTCAGGATACCGTTCATATTGTTGAGGTAAAGCGACTGGATGGCAATCATCCGTTCCAGTGAATCGGCACGGAGGGCATTTTGTACGATCTGCTCCCGTACTTCGGCCGGCAGGTAACCGGGCAGGTAGTTACGGATCGGCGTTTTGATAATAATCAGCGAAGTGACCACGATCAGGAAAAAACCATACAAGGCTACGACCGAGAATGCCGATAGTCCCGACAGGCGGAACGTCCACACCTCTTCCAATGTCTTTTCGTTGAACAGCGAAAGCTTATATTTAAAGCGGATATCCCTCCAAAATGCCTGGAATGATTTCTTCTTCGAATGTTTCTTCTTTTCCTCCATCAGCTCCATTCGTTTACAAATCCAGCAAGCCTTCGGGAGCACGTACGGTGATCTGCCGCGTAGCGGGATCGACTGATCCAATCAACTCTTCCGCTGCCGGGAACAGCAACGGTTCACCCTTATAATCTATCTCGAACAGCACATTGGCCGTACTTTCATCGACCGACGTGATCTCACCCAACAGGCCGTGGATAGCGTCACTCACGGTGTATCCTACAAAACTGTCCCAGGTCATATCACCGACCAGATCGCTTTCGTCGACGGCATCCAGGGGATAAAAGACATCGAGGTTGGCAAACTCGCGGGCGGCTTCTTCCGTATCTACATATTCGAGCTTGACCAGCACCACCGAATCACTCTTGTAACGGTAGCCCTCAATAAAGAAAGGAACCAGGATGCCATCGATCGAACAGACGAGATAAGGATCTTCGGCTTCGTCGAAGACCTCACTGTTCGTCAATAGCGACAACTCGCCCTTCACCCCGTGGGGTTTGGCAAAACGTCCGATCTTGAATACTTCCTCTTCCTTTATCATCGTTGTCTGTTTATAACCGGGTGATGCGGGCGCCGATCGCGTTCAGTCGCCTGTCTATATTCTGATATCCTCGGTCGATCTGGTCGATATTATGGATCCGGCTGGTTCCTTCGGCGCTCATGGCGGCTATCAACAAGGCGATACCGGCACGGATATCCGGCGATACCATCGTGGAACCACGCAACCGGAAACGGTTGCCCAGCCCGATCACCGTTGCCCGGTGCGGATCACATAGGATGATCTGCGCGCCCATATCAATCAGTTTATCGACAAAGAACAAGCGACTTTCGAACATCTTCTGGTGGATCAACACACTGCCTTTCGCCTGTGTGGCAACGACCAGGAATACGCTCAGCAAGTCGGGCGTCAGTCCCGGCCAGGGTGCATCGGCGATCGTCATGATCGAACCGTCGATGAAGGTATCTATTTCGTAAGATGCGTGTGTGGGTATATGGATATCGTCACCCTGTTGCTCCACGGTGATACCCAAGCGGCGGAAGGCTTCGGGGATAATGCCCAGCTTCTCGTAGCCCGTATTCTTGATGGTGATGTCCGAACCTGTCATGGCGGCCATACCGATAAAGCTGCCTACCTCGATCATATCGGGTAGAATAGTATGTACCGTACCACCGAGCGACTCTACCCCGTCGATGGTGAGCAGGTTCGAACCTACTCCCGTGATACGGGCGCCCATCTGGTTGAGCATCTCAGAAAGTTGTTGGAGATATGGCTCACAAGCGGCATTATAGATGGTGGTCCGGCCTTCGGCCAGCACGGCCGCCATCAGGATATTGGCCGTACCCGTTACCGACGCTTCGTCGAGTAGCATATAGGCTCCTTTGAGACGGTTAGCACAGACCTTATACACCTGGCGTTCTTCGTCGTAGATGAAGCTGGCGCCCAGTTTCTGTATGCCGGTGAAGTGGGTATCCAACCGGCGGCGTCCGATCTTGTCGCCACCCGGCTTTGGGATCAGCGCCTGCCCGAAACGGGCGGTCAGCGGGCCGACGATCATCACCGATCCGCGGAGCGAAGCGCTCTGGCGCAGGAATTCATCCGTATGCAGATAGTCCAGATCCACATCGTCTGCCTGGAAAGTATAGGTATCGGCAGCAGGGTGTTCCACCTTCACACGCATATTGCGCAGCAGCTGGATCAGGTTGTTCACATCCAGGATATCCGGGATGTTATGGATCGTTACTTTCTCTGCCGTCAGCAGTACGGCACAGATCACTTCCAGGGCTTCGTTCTTCGCGCCCTGAGGTACAATCTCGCCCGCCATCCGGCAGCCACCTTCGATCACAAACGAACTCATCTTCCTTTGTTTCGCTTTTTATTGTTATTGTTACTTCCTCCCTGCGAAGGAGCGGCAGCATTACGCGCCAGGATCTCGCGGCTCTCGGTCAGTTTCAGTTCGCCTTCGTTGAAGACGATCCGTCCTTCCGACAACTCGTCGAGGTCTTTGAATATCTTGCGATCGTCTACCGAATCCTTGTTCCAGATCAGGTACGACTTCTTCATATGATTTGCCAGCATCTTCACCAGCACATCCTTTTCTTTGCTCGCTTCCATCTCGCTAGCCTTATGAACCAACAGTTCCATGGTGCGGCCGTAGTGACGGAAGCGCATCCGGTGGATACCATAAGGAACGCGCGGCGGACGCGAGTGGAGGTCTTCCTTCTTAACAATCTCATACGGATAGTCAATGTCCAGCTTGAAATCGGCCATAATCGCCAGGTGATCCCAGAGGATATGTTTGAAGTCGTTCACATCGCGCAGGTGGGGGAACATGTTTCCCATAATATTGATAATGGTATTGGCGCAGCGCTTCCGTTCTTCCCGATCTTCGATCGTCAGGCAGTGGTCCACCATATTCTGGATGTTGCGCCCGTATTCCGGGAGTGCCAGTCGTTTTTCTTCCGTATTGTATTTCATCCTATTAAAAATGTTTAGCTGGCAAATTTACTTATTATAATTTGATAACCTCGAAAGCCGGTTGCTAAAAAATAAAAAACCGTACATTTGTAGCCGCTTTCAACAAAATAACACAAAGAATACAATATGCTCCTGCAATTAGCCATCGTTCTTATCGCCATTATTATCGGCGCCCGCCTCGGCGGTATCGGGCTGGGTGTATTGGGAGGCGCCGGTCTGGCGGTTCTCACATTCGGCTTCGGGCTACAACCTACTTCTCCTCCTATAGACGTGATGTTGATGATTGTCGCTGTGATTTCCGCCGCCGGTTGTATGCAGGCAGCAGGTGGATTAGACCTGATGGTGAAATGGGCCGAACACCTCCTGCGCCGCCATCCGCAACAGGTGACGATCCTCAGCCCTATCGTCACCTATCTGTTTACGCTGGTTGCCGGTACAGGGCATGTGGCATATTCCGTCCTGCCGGTCATTGCTGAAGTGGCAACGGAGACGAAGATACGCCCCGAACGCCCGCTGGGTATTGCCGTCATTGCCTCCCAGCAGGCCATTACTGCCAGCCCGGTTTCAGCCGCCACGGTCGTATTACTGAGTCTGCTCTCCGGATATGATATTTCCCTGCTCCAGATATTGATGATCACCATACCGGCCACCTTCCTCGGCGTGATGGCCGGTGCGCTCTACTCCCTGCGTGTGGGCAAGGAACTGGACCATGATCCCGAATTTCAACGCCGGCTCGCTTCGGGCGAATTCGACACCCGCAAGTACGAATTGCAGGATGTGAAGAGCCGGAAGAAAGCGACACTATCGGTCATTATCTTCTTACTCGCAACCATAGCGATTATCTGCTTCGGTTCAATGAAGTCGCTTCGCCCCTCTTTCGGGATAGATGGAGAAATACGGTATATGGAGATGTCGCACATCATTGAGATTATCATGCTGTCGGCAGCCGCCCTGATCTTGCTGATGACCCGCACCGACGGGCTGAAAGCCGTACAGGGCTCTGTCTTCCCCGCTGGCATGCAGGCGGTGGTGGCTATCTTTGGTATTGCATGGATGGGAGATACCTTTATCGCCGGCAATATGGCTGAACTGAAGGCTTCCATCGAACAGGTAGTGACCGACATGCCCTGGCTGTTCGGGCTTGCCCTCTTCGCCATGTCCATCCTTCTCTACAGCCAGGCAGCTACCGTCCGGGCATTGATGCCGTTGGGCATTGCCCTGGGGATCTCTCCCGCGATGCTGATCGCTCTCTTTCCGGCCGTCAACGGTTATTTCTTCATCCCAAACTACCCCACGGTAGTGGCCGCCATCAACTTCGACCGAACCGGCACCACCGGCATCGGCAAATATGTCCTCAACCACTCCTTCATGATGCCTGGCCTCATCGCCACCGTTGTCTCCATCGGCATCGGCCTGTTGCTGATACAGCTATAGGTTATTTAAATTTCAGCAGGACATAGACTGCATTTACGCTGTTCTTGTCCATGGAAGAGGCGAAGTCTTGCAGAGGGCCGGTGAGCCGGTTGTTGGCGTGGGCTTTGCGGACTTCGTCCGCGGAAAGGATAAGGAGGCCTTCATCGGCATGCTGCATACGATTGACCAGGCGAGTGGTGATTGCCACCGGCTTTGTCTTATAATCGTCGAAAATCACTTTTTGAGTGTAGATAGCGCCATCTGTCTTATCACGGAGAAGCTGGGTAGCAGGATAACGCCCGTTGGCTAACTTGACGGTGATCAGCTCAATAAACTGGTATTGCGCCGTTTCGAGAAATGAATTGATGTAAACAACCGGTTCCAATGCAGCCATGGATGGTGTCTGGACCATCACAGGCTTCAACACACGGCTACTGTCGCTGCGGTACAAAGTATCTGTTTCCACATCCCGGAGCAGTAAACCGTCAGGCGTATTCACGATATGATCGACCCGGCCGGAAATCACGGCCCCAGTCAGTTCGCCATCTATTTCCAGTTCCTGGCTCAGATCGACATCATGATCATGAGGCAACGTGGCATTCCCCAAGAGACTTCCGTCTTCCCTTGACAGGTAGAGGAAGAGTTCGCCGCTGTCTTCCGTCAGTTTTTTCGTATCAGCTGACAGGCCTTCCATCCGGTCGAACAAGGCGGCTACACGTTTCATCTGCACGGCATTGTCAAAAAGCAGCAGTACATCTTCGCCCGACAGGAACATTTCGGATATTTCCGTCCCGGCAGGCAACGACAGTGTCCGCTTATAGGCACCGGAAGCACTCATCACTTCGATCCGGTTGTTGATCAGGGCGAAAAACTCATCTTTCGAATCATCATAGCAGGCGGCCACAATCATCAAATACGGATTGTCACCACGCATCCACCGGTCCCACTCGAACTTCGACTTCGGCTGACCGTCTTTTGAAAAAAACAAGATTTCATTATACTCCGGATCGACACAAATAATGGTGTGTTCCGTCACACATAGCGGGTCACCTCCAAACCGATATTCCTCATCTTCGTCACCCAGACGAAAATAGGTCACATCAGCAATGTCGGACAACAGGATTTCTTTTTCGGGATATGCTTGTGTTACATCAAGCACAACAAGAGCATCGGCATCTGATACAACCGGCGACTCTCCTGCCTTACACCCTAACAACGATAGCAAAACAATAGGGGCTAATAATCTCATTTTCATACACATTGGCCAAAATTCAACAGGTAGTTACATTGCAAAGATATAATATTATTAATAAAACAGATACAAAATGATGATTATTTCCCTTTTCGACCACACACCGATATGTGAAGAAATCTTTACCAAATAGCCTAAATTGCAAATAATTGCTAATTGCAGTTATCTAACTATTAGCTATAGTTGTTTTATCAATACTTATAGTTATGTTTGTAGTGTCGCAATCAAAAACACGTCGAAAATGAAGAAGTTAACTCCCAAAGAAGAAGAAATCCTTTCCTGTTTCTGGGAAAACGGACCGCTGTTCATCAAAGAACTACTTGAATTACAAACGGAGCCCAAGCCCCACTATAATACCCTGTCTACCATCGTCCGCGTACTGGAAGAAAAAGGGTATATCGGATACAAGGTATATGGTAATACCTACCAATACTATGCTCTGGTCACTCAGGAAGCCTATCGCGAGAAATCACTGCACACGCTTGTACATAAATACTTCGACAATTCCTATACCCGCGTCGTCAGTACCCTCGTGGAAGAAGAGAAAATATCTGTGGAAGAACTTCAGGCACTGGTCGAACAGATCAGCCGGAATAAATAATAGCCATGGCTACGTTCCTGCTCTATATTATCAAGTCGTCGTGTTGCCTGGTGTTGTTCTACCTGGGCTACAAGACACTGCTGAGCCACGAAAGCTGTTTCCGCTTCAACCGGAAAGTGCTGATCGGCGGAATGATCGTATGCATGCTCCTCCCCCTGGCCAAACTGAAGACAGCCACCCCAGGCTTCATACACCAGCCTTTCATCGAACTGGAACGGATGATCAACCCCGAAGAGGCAGCATCCATTCCCCTACCCGACTTGATTACGGCAGATGTTCCGACAGATATGCCAACAGAAAAAACATTTTCTCCGTGGATCATCATCACCATCTACCTGACAGGTGGCATCCTGATGCTATTGTGGCTACTTCGTTCGTTCGCCAGCCTCTATCTGCTGATACACGGTAGCGCCCGGATACGTACCGGCGGTTATGTGCTTGTTGTTTTGGACCGCCCCACCCCACCTTTCAACTGGTGGAAATATATTATCCTGTCGGACACCGACTACCAATCACATCCCGACGAGATCATCGCGCATGAAGTGGCTCACTGCCGTCGGCGCCACTCGCTCGACCTGGCCTTTGTTGAATGCATCATCCTGTTTCACTGGTTCAACCCTGCTGCCTGGCTGTTGAAACGTGAACTGCGTGACGTACACGAATACGAGGCCGATACCGAAGTGCTCAAAAGCGGCATCAATGCAACGAGATATCAATTATTATTAGTGAAAAAAGCTGTCGGCTCCAGCTCCTACACTCTTGCCAACAGCTTTAATCAAAGCAAACTTAAAAAAAGAATTACTATGATGTGTGTCAAAAAATCCAACAAATGGGCACGATGGAAACTCGTGCTTCTAATTCCAGTGGCCGCCAGTACGCTCTATGCGTTTGCCCGACCGGACGTAAACCGGCAGTTCGAACAACTTATCCCCAGCGAAAGTACAACAATTCCGCAGGATAACAAGCAAATCCCGCCCGAAATGACAAACAACGAGATGAACACTAAGATCCAGTCCCTGCCTGACAGCGAACGGATGAAATGGCTGCAAGCGAATAGCAACCCGGTCACACTCTTTGTCAACGCCAAGGCTGATATACTCTGCAATAACGACTATACCAGCCGGCAGCAATTGCTCGCGAAGCTATCGGAAAGCCTGTGTGCCGACTACAAGAACACCAAGCCGGTCATCATCTATTGCCTCTACGACCGTGCTACGCCTGCCTTGGCTGTCGACAGCATCCGGCAAATCGCGATTGAGGCCGTGGAACGGAACGTCACCTTCATCAACTCCGTCAAACGGGATGTCTACATCGTGGAAGGTGATCCCCGTCAGTACGGTAACAGACAAAAGAGTAATGACACCGTCAGCCGGAAGGGCGACCCTGTCATTGTAGTCTTCTATGAAGGAAGCGAACCATCCACCTCGCTTGCCATATACGGTGACAACACCATCCAGGTTAAGAGCTATATGGAGAAGAAAGGCCTTGAACACGTCACACTCGTAGAGATCAAAGCTCCCCCAAAAACGTCCATGGGCAAGATTGGAGATGTAAAGACTGCCATCCATCAACTGTTTGAAGAGAATGGGGTAGATACCACCAACATCCAATTCAAATACCGTATGCAGCAAACGATACCTGCCGGATAAACTTACTATACAAAATAGAAAAGGGGTTGCCCACGTAGGACAACCCCTTTTCACTTATATTGATTTGCTTTTTCTTCAAGGGAAATGCAGTTCTCAATTAACTGCATCTGCGTTCAACTCATTCATCAACTGACGAATCTTGGCAAGTACCTGCTGGCTCTTGGCTCCATTGCCAACGGCCCTGTATTGGTTCGCCTGGTAACGCAACATGGATAAAGCCCGCAGGCTTTCTTCTTTTTCTCTCATAATCATAACGTTATTAAGTTAAACTCCTCCCTCTGGAGAAAGTCATGTTAATACTAAACCTAACTACAATCTTTTTCTTTTGCTACTACAAAGATAACATGATTTAGCGAGTATATGTTGTAAAACATATTACAATTGCATTTGATTAGATTTATTTAACATTTAAAGCGTTATTATCCGTATATGCCGGCCTGCAAACTACAGCAATTCGAAATGTGTCAGGGCATTCCAAATGCCGTCGGCATCGACGCTGTCGGTTACATAGTCGGCAGCCTGCTTCACTTCTTCCCCGGCATTGCCAAGCGCCACGCCGAGATGGACATGCCGGAGCATGCTGATGTCGTTACCCCCATCGCCAAAAGCCATTGTTTCGTTGAGGGAGATACCGAAGTGTTCGATCATCCGGTCGATTCCGACCTGTTTGCTGATGCCTTTGGGAATCACATCGGCGAAGAGCGGATACCAGCGTGTAGCGTCGCAATGCGGCATCTGCGCCATGATACTCCCTTCCTGTTCCTTCGTAAAAAAAGCGATCAATTGATACACGGGCGAGGTGAATGCCTCCCGCAGCGGTAATGTAGTGGAGATGGGAATACTCAGCATATTGAACACCTGATGCACATGCTCGTCGGCATAGTTGAAACACATCGCATCTTCCTGCACCATGGCGCAGGGAAAAGCCTCTACCGTTTCCTGATAGCGGATCATCGCTTCAATATCTGCCGAAGGTATGGGATACTTAAAAATAACCTGGTCTCTGCCGGCATAACAAAACGAGCCATTGAGGGTGATGTAGCCGTCGAACTCCAGATCACCCAAGTTGGTGATCGCCTGCAACCGTCGGCCGGTTGCAATAAAAACCTTTACTCCTTTTTCACGCAAACGTCGGATCGCCTCCACCGTCGAATCGGGCACACGGTGGGTCTCAAAGCTCACCAGCGTCCCGTCAATATCAAAAAATACTGCCTTTATCATCTTTTGCCTTTCATCCGGCCTATGCCGTAAAACTGCCGCAAAGGTAACAAACCTTCCGCCACAAACCTATTCCCTGGAGATGAAATGCCTCCCAAAAAGAAGAGGATGCGTCGTCGACACATCCTCTTTATTATTATAGCGGGAATTGAAGTTATCTGCGGCTTGTGCGAGGAGCGCTGCTTTTGTTGTCATTACCCTGGCTGTTGCTATTGCCGGAATCATTACTCTTGCCGTTACCATTACCAGGCTTGCTATTCTTATGCTGGTTGTCCTTACTGTTCTTATTGTCCTTACTATGGCTCGGAGTTGACTTATTATTGCCGGGAGCAGGTTGGTTGCGCTGGGGTTCAGAACGGAGACGATCGTTGTTATTATTACGCGGAGGGTTGGCTGGAGCCTTTCCGTAGTTGTGCGGAGCGTTTGCTGGCGGACGATTGTCGTAATGCGGGTTATTACGTGGAGGAGCCGGTTTATTGTAGTGTCCCGGGGCATCCCAACGATAGTTGTGATAATCGCGCCCATCCCAGCGGAATGACCAGTAACGATCTTCGTAGCGGCGCCAATCGGTGTGGATTTGATAACCATAGTAGCGTGGGTTTTCATACCAACCACGGTAGTCGTGGATCCGAACCGGCTCTTCACGGGTGAAGCGAATATAGAGGCCAAACTGTTCAGGCGAGAGGATACGTTGGATCTTATGGTCGCGGTCCATCCGAAGACTGTAGATGTTGCGGTAAGCTTTGTCCCAGTGTTTGTAATCCTTGCGAGCTTCCTTCTCGATCTTCTGACCATATTTGTGTACAATATTATGGTAGTCGCGTGCCTGGCGGTCGGTCATTCGCAAAGAGCGTTCCATCCATTCGCAATCGCGGCAGTGGGAATCGTTCCATCCGAACGAGATCCAGATCTGGCTATAAGCGGCCACACTGCAAACTAACATCATCAGGGTAATCATTCTAAATCGTTTCATGGCTCTTCGTATTAAAAAGTGAATAACTAATAAGTATGCTTGTTTTAACATCTGACTGCAGCGGCAGAAGAAAGTTTAATGGACACTCCAGGCAACGGTGTAGTTTAACAAGTAGTAACAAATAACATAGAATTACTACCTGCTGACTGTTGACACACCCTCCTATTTATTTCAGCAGTTCCCTTGCATTGGCCATGGCGGCATCGGTGAGAGTAGCGCCGCTGAGCATACGAGCGGTTTCACGAATGCGTTCGTCGGGGGTGAGGAGGCGGATACGAGTATAGGTGCGGTCGGGGGTATCTTCTTTATAGACAAAGAAGTGAGCTTTTCCCTTGACGGCTACCTGCGGGAGGTGGGTAATGGTGATGACCTGCATCTTCGAGCCGAGTTCCTGCATGATGTCGCCCATCCGGCTGGCGATATCACCCGATACGCCAGTATCCACCTCGTCGAAAATAATAGCAGGCAAGGCTGTAAAGCCGGCGATCATAGCCTTGATGCAGAGCATGAGGCGGGAGATTTCACCACCCGAGGCCGTCTGTGCGACGGGCTGCAGGCTACCGTTCTTATTGGCGGAGAAGAGAAAGTGGATCTCGTCCATGCCATCAGCGCCCGGTTCCCCCTTCGGAGTAATCTCCACCTGAAAGCGGGCGTTAGGAATACCAAGGGAAGCGATCATGGTGATCAGTTGCGTGGAGATAGAGCTGGCCACGGTACGCCGTTGATCGCTAAGGCGGGTGGCTAGCTTCAACAGCCCGTCGTAAGCAGCCTGCTGTTGCTGTTCGAGATGAGCAATAGCTTCATCGGAGGAATCAATTTCCTGCAGACGGACTTCGTAATCGGCCTGGAGGGCAAGGAGTTCATCGACAGTCGCCAGGTGATGCTTCTGCTGGAGGGAATAGATCGTATTGAGGCGGTCGTTCACCCAGGCAAAGCGTTCAGGGTTGAACTCCACGTGATCCTGCATGGTGTCGGCTTCAGATGCCAGGTCACCAAGATCGATATATGCCGTACGGATGCGCTCGCCCATTTCCTTCGCCTGTGGGAAGTAACGTTCGAGCGTAGTTGCCGTGTTAAGCGCTTCCTTCATAATCGACAGACAACCCAACTCTTCGCCCTGAAAGAGGGATGAAATGCGGAACAGTCCGGCCTTGATCTCTTCGGCATGCGAAAGCATCTCCTGCTCTTCCTCCCAATGCTCCTGTTCACCGGCTTCGAGGCGGGTGGCGGCGAGTTGTTCGTGCTGGAAACGGATATAGTCTTCTTCCTGACGGGAACGGGCGGAGGCCTCGCGAAGGGCGGCCAACTCGCGGCGGAGCGACTGCCAATGTTGGTAAGCCATGCGATAGTCGTCGAGAAGGGTGGCATTCTGTGCCATGACATCCACTACATTCAGTTGGAAACGGTTGTCGCCCAACAGCAGGTTCTCATGCTGTGAGTGAATATCGATCAGGCGATTACCCAGTTCCTTGATCACAGAAAGCGATACCGGCGAGTCGTTGACAAAAGCGCGCGATTTACCGGAGGCCAGCAGTTCACGCCGGAAGATGCAACTCTCGGCATCGTATTCAAGGTCCTGCTCGTGAAAGAAGGCTTCTAAGCCGTAGGCAGCGATATCGAACACTGCTTCGATCACACACTTTTCTTCGCCCGGGGCGATACTTTTGGCATCAGCACGTTGGCCGAGTACGAGCGACAAGGCGCCGAGGATGATAGACTTACCCGCCCCGGTCTCGCCGGTGATCACCGACAAGCCATTGTCGAACCGGATATCCAGTGCGTCGATCAAGACGTAGTTCTGTATAAGCAATGATTTTAGCATAACGGTCGTTTCCTTACTTTTTGAGGGCTTCCAGACGGGTGGTTTCTGTAGGGAAGAGGTTGGATAGCATTTTGAATCCCTCCTGCTTCTCTTGTGAGGTAGCCTTGGAATATATGGCAATTACCTCGTCGAGCTTCGCATCAGCAAACATCTGGAGGATGATTGACGTAGGACGCGCAGTCCGAATCTGTTCTAGTGCCGGGAGGGTGCCGATCAGAGTGGTGCGTCCGCGGTCGGGATTAGCTGCCATTTCGTCCAGCCCTTTGCGATGATAGGTGTACCACATCGTGCGGAAAGCATCGGAAGTGTTATCGGTGAGCGCCGTGATCACGGCGTGTTTATTATTCGTGCTTTCGAATGCCCGCCATCCCGACCAACCCATCTGTGCCTGCGCCAGGCTGACGATTTGCTGTGCCTGTTGGATAAAAGCCTCCCCACCTTTCGGAGCAAAACTGTCGAAATCCAGTCCGAGGATGAGGTAGATATAAAAGGCAATGGTAGCCGTCAGGTTACTGCTGAGCGTATTCTCCACAAACTCCAGTTGTTCGAACTCCACATAGTCGAAGTCGAACTGGCGGTCGCGGAAGTTGAGCGTCGTTGTCGAGTAGCTTGAGTTATAGACCGGGCGGCGCGCCTGTACCTGTATCTCCGACTTGAAGGTATTTTCAGACAGTTCGCTGACGATGATGGTGAAGGTACAGTCGATCTTCTCGTTCGTATTGAAGGTGGCATCGGTCCACTTACGGTTGTTGATAAACTCATTAAGCGCCGTTTGCAGCGTAGTGAATACCTGCTTGCTGGAGCCTTGTACCTTGTCACTGTTGATGGTGAGGCGTGCGTTCAGTTCCTGCGCCTGCCCGGCTATAGGCGGCAGACACAGCCCGATAACGGCGGCCAGGAGTAATATCGACTGTTTCATGGGAGGATGGCAACGAGTTGGTTGACGATATCGGTGGCGACAGCCTGCTTATCCTTCAGGGGATAGTGTTCGGTGTGACCGTCTTTATCGATGATGGTAATCTTGTTGGTATCGTGGCGGAACCCAGCACCAGTATCGGCCAGTGAGTTGAGCACGATAAAATCGAGGTTCTTGCGCCGGAGCTTACCGACGGCATAGGCTTCAGCGTCGGTGGTTTCGAGGGCGAAACCGACGAGCACCTGCCCGGGTCGTTTCTGCTGCCCGAGGGCGGCGGCAATATCGGGGTTGGGCACGAGACGGAGGGTCATATTGCCCGTCGTCTCGCGTTTGATCTTTGTGTCGGCGGCATGGTCCGGACGGTAGTCGGCGACGGCGGCACAAAGGATAGCCGCATCGGCTTCGCGGAAGGCATCGACCGTAGCGGCATACATTTCATCGGCCGACTCTACATCGACACGACGGATATGGGGATGAGAGACAGGCAGCGATACGGGACCGGTCACCAGCACGACTTCGGCACCGCGCCGGGCGCAGGCTTCCGCCAGGGCGAAACCCATCTTGCCAGAAGAGTAGTTGCCAATAAAGCGGACGGGGTCAATCTTCTCATAGGTCGGCCCGGCTGTAATCACTATTTTTTTTTTTACCAGGTCTTGCTGTTGGGCGAAGAAGGCTTCGAGGTGAGTGATGATCACATCCGGTTCTTCCATGCGGCCTTTGCCAATCAGATGGCTGGCCAGTTCGCCTTCAGCGGGTTCGATGATATGGTTACCGAAGGAGCGCAGGCGGTCGATATTTTGTTGCGTGGCAGGATGGGCGAACATGTCAAGGTCCATGGCCGGAGCAACGAATACAGGAGCCTTGCAGGAAAGGTAGGTGGTGATCAGCATATTGTCAGCGATGCCGTTGGCCATCTTGCCGATGGTTGAGGCTGTGGCGGGGGCGATCAACATGGCGTCAGCCCAGAGG
Organism: Tannerellaceae bacterium; assembly: GCA_031555145.1. Taxonomy (GTDB): domain Bacteria; phylum Bacteroidota; class Bacteroidia; order Bacteroidales; family Tannerellaceae; genus JAJDIA01. The sequence goes on from JAVBUR010000024.1 coordinate 20,104, forward strand.
CCAAGGTCGACATGACTGTTCCACGAGCCGTCACGGCTGGAGAAGAACTCACTGATCACGGGGTTGCTGCTCAGCGTGGATAGCGTGAGCGGGGTGATGAATTCTTTCCCGGCAGGGGTCATGACCACTTGCACCCGGGCGCCTTTCTTCACCAGTCCGCGTACCAGGTAGGCGGCTTTGTAGGCGGCAATGCTGCCGGTGATACCTACGATGATATGTTTGTCTTTCAAGCTCATACTTATTAAACGCCCGACCAAGGCTTCTATTATAACCGGCGGGCCAAAATTTCGCGGGTGGCCTTCCAGTCGATGGTGCCGTGTTCGCCGAGGTGCCAGTCACGGTCACGTACTTGGGACACAAGGCCGTCGAGGGCGGAGGCGCCGATGCCATAGTCGGACAGGCGGGTCAGCATGCCCATTTCCTGGAAGAATTCTTCGCAGGCGGCGATGGTATGTTGCACCCGTTCGGTCGATGCTCCGGTGGTGATACCGAAAACGACCTCGCCGAGGCGGATAATCTTTGCTTCTTTTTCTTTCCGCATATGCGCCATCACGCCGGGCAGAATGACGGCCAGCGTCTGTGCATGATCCAGGCCAAACTGCGCCGTGAGGGCATAGCCGATGCGGTGCGACGACCAGTCCTGGGGTACGCCTTGTCCGATCCAGCCGTTCAGGGCATTCGTGGCCGCCCACATCAGGTTGGCACGGACGTCGTAATCGCCGGAGTCGACCAGCACCTTCCGTCCCTCTTCGACAATCACCTTCATCAGGCCTTCGGCGAAGGTGTCTTGCACCTTGGCGTTGACCGGATAGGTGAGGTATTGTTCGATGACATGGACAAATGAGTCTACGACCCCATTCACTACCTGGCGCACAGGCAGCGAGTAGGTCACTTCCGGATCAGAGATGGCGAATTGGGGGAAGACCATCGGACTGGAGAAGTTCAGCTTCTCGGTCGTGGCCACACGGGTGATAACCGCCCGTTCGTTTGTTTCCGAGCCGGTGGCAGGCAGTGTGATTACTGCGCCGAGCGGCATGGCCTGGTGGATAGGAGTGCCTTTACCGAGGATATCCCATGGATCGCTTTCTTGATAGACGGCAGCTGCAATGAATTTAGTGGCGTCTACCACCGATCCTCCGCCTACGGCGAGTAGGAAGGTAACACCTTCCGCCTTTACCCGGTCGACGGCCTGCATGCAGGTTTCGTAATGCGGGTTGGTTTCGATGCCGCCGAACTCGACAACATCAAACGCTTTCAGCGCTTCGGTCACCTGTTCATATACACCATTCTGTTTGATACTGCCTCCGCCATAAAGGAACATCACTTTGCTCCCGGCGGGAATCAGGACAGCCAGGCGGCTGATCATGCCGCGTCCGAACACTACCCTAACTGGGTTATAGAATTCGAAGTTATTCATCGCCTTATTGAATTGCCTATTTGCTATTAAAAGCGCGGAGCTTGATTTCGGTCAGCATCCGCTTCGTATTCAGGGGGAAGTCGCTTGCCATCACCCAACTGTAATAGCCGGGGTCGGTAGTCAGCACGTCGGCGACCAACCGGCCTTTGTACTTGCCGAAGTTGATCACTTCCTCGCCTTTCTCGTTGTATATCATCCGGCCGGCGAAGTCTACATAGTTCTTGAAACTCGAGAATTCGGACAGGCTGGCGACGTCGTTCTTTAGTTCCGGGTAACGGTCGAGTTGGGCTTTCAGCACCTCGTAGGTAGCCCGGGTATCAGCTTCGGCCGTATGGGCATTTTCCAATATCTGATCGCAGTAGAACTTGTAGGCGGCTGACAGTGTACGTTGTTCCATCTTGTGGAAGATGGTCTGTACGTCGACAAACTTCCGGCGGTTGAGGTCGATCATCACGTCGGCACGTAAAAATTCTTCGGCCAGCAACGGAATGTCAAAACGGTTGGAATTGAAGCCTGCCAGGTCGCACCCTTCGATCAGTACGGCCAGTTTCTTGGCCATCTCGCGGAAGGTAGGGCAATCCTTCACGTCATCGTCCGTAATACCGTGGATGGCTGTCACTTCAGGCGGTATCGGCATTCCGGGGTTGATACGGTACGTATGGCAATCTTCCTTTCCACTCGGATACACCTTGAGGAGGGAGATTTCAACGATCCGGTCTTTAGCGATGTCCATACCCGTGGTCTCCAGATCGAAGAAGACCAGGGGGGTGCGTAAGTTCAACTGCATTGTATAGGGTTAGTCATTCAACATCATCGGCATGAGCAGCATCAGAAGGTCTTCGTTCTCATCGTTTTCCGACGGGAGGATAAGGCCTGCACGCGACGGGTCAGCAAGTTCGATCGTAACTTCATCGGAGGCGATATTGCCCAGTATCTCAATCAGGAACGTAGCTTTGAAACCGATGCTCAGATCGCTGCCGTCGTAGCTGCAGGTGATGCGCTCTTCGGCGGAGGTAGAGAAGTCGATATCTTGTGCGGAAACCTTCAGCTCGGTACCTTTCAGTTGGAGTTTGACAAGGCTGCTGGCCTGGTTGGAGAAAACAGACACACGTTTGAGTGCTGTGAGGAGCGACACGCGGTCGATGGTCACCCGGTAGGGGTTTTCCTGCGGAATGACACTATTGTAGTTCGGGTAACGGCCTTCGATGAGGCGGCATACCATTTCGAAATTGGTGCAGCATACGTATGCGTTGTTGTCATCGAACTTCACGGTCACCTTGTCCGTTTCCTTCGGCAGGATGCCTTTCAACAGGTTGGCGGGTTTCTTGGGTAAGATGAACGAGGCGCGTTCGGGCGACTGGATGGCGGTGTTGCGAAGGCGTACCAACTTATGGCCGTCGGAAGCAACAAACGTCAGGTCGTCGGTATGGATGTCAAAATAGATACCGTTCATCACGGGACGCAGTTCGTCGTCGGCTGTGGCAAAGAGTGAACGGCTGATACCACTCATCAACATCGAAGCGTCGATGCTCAGTTCGATGGCGTTGTCGGCCAACGGTTTCTGCTGGGGGTAGGTATCTCCTTTTTGTCCGATAAAGTTGTATTTACCGTTCTGGAAGTGAATCAGGACTTCCATGTTTGATTCATTGATCTCAAAGGTCAGCGGTTGTTCGGGCAGTTCTTTCAGGGGTTCGGTCAGGATCTTGGCCGTGATGGCGAATAGTCCGGAGCCGTCCGTGTTTAGTACGTCGACTGAGGTGACCAGGCGTGTTTCAGAGTCGGACGCCGTGATGGTCAGTTTGTCACCCTGCAGATCGAACAAGAAGCTATCCAGGATCGGTAATGAATTCTTGGAAGCGATCACTTTGCTGATCGACTGTAAACGCGACAGTAACGCAGTGCTGGATACATCAAATTTCATGTCTTGTTGATTTTAATTTTAAACTGAACAAATGTAGAAAATTATTCGTTGTCGCCAACTATCCGATAGCAAGTTTAGTCAAATTGACAACAAAAAAAGGCTTCGCCCGGTCATTGGGCAAAGCCTTTCGCTTATTTCGTTATCCGCGGAGGTTTATTTCGCGAAATAATCTTTTACTGCTTCATTGGGCACCATTTCTTCTTGGAAGATGTATGCACCTGTTTTCGGAGACTTTACCATCTTGATTACTTTCGAGAAAGTACGGCCGTCACCTTTCTTAAATGTTGCAACTGCTTTTTTTGCCATTGTTTAATCTCCTATTACTTAATTTCTTTATGTACGGTCATACGTTTCAGTATCGGGTTGTATTTCTTCAACTCCATACGAGCGGTAGTATTCTTTCTGTTCTTGGTGGTGATGTAACGGGAAGTGCCCGGCATGCCGCTTTCCTTGTGTTCTGTGCACTCAAGGATCACCTGTACTCTATTGCCTTTTGCTTTCTTAGCCATATGTTATATCCTCCCAATTATACGTTTAAATACCCTTTTTCAGCGGCCGATTTGATGGCTGCATCCAAACCAATTTTATTGATTGTGCGCAGGCCGTTTGCTGAAATACTCAGGCTCACCCAACAATCTTGTTCTACCCAGTAGAACTTCTTCGTAAACAGGTTCACATTAAATTTACGTTTCGTCCGTCTTTTGGAGTGAGAAACGTTATTGCCAACCATTGCTTTTTTACCGGTAATCTGACAAATTTTAGACATCTCTTCTATGTATTATTTTATTCTATTCGCTGTTGTTTTCCGAATCAGGGCGCAAAGTAAAGCATAAAAATTAATTCATGCAAATTTTTGCCCACATAAATAGATGATTTCTTTCCAAGGTGACCCAGCATCATGGTCGAGCAGGAAGGGCAATCCCCTTTTTCTGTTTGCAGCGTGCAAATGTACACATAATATTCTGTATACCTGCAAGAAAAAGGTAGAAAAAAAGTTTCTGTTTCTGTAAACAAAAGCACCCCAAGATCGGTTTAACCTATAGAAAGAATCAAAATAGTCACTTGTCGAACAGACATAATAATGAATGATATGAAGCAAGAAGTAAAGGATTTAATCATCAGTCGCAGAACAAGATACGACTTATCCAACCAGTCCACACTTTCCGAAGAAGGCATCCGTGAGATCATCGAAACCGTCATTACACATGTCCCCTCAGCATTCAATTCGCAAACAACGCGTGTCGTGCTTTTGTTGGGAGAACACCACAAACGGTTGTGGGAGATCGTCAAGGAAGCCCTGAAGAAGGTTACCCCTGCCGGTTCATTTGCGGCTACCGAAGCCAAAGTCGACGGAGCCTTTGCATCAGGCTATGGCACGATCCTGTTCTTCGAAGATATGGAGATCGTCGAAAACCTGCAGAAGGCTTTTCCTTTGTATGCAGACAATTTCCCCATTTGGTCGCACAATACGGCCGGCATGCACCAATACATGGTATGGGCGCTTCTGGCCGATGCCGGCATGGGTGCCTCCCTCCAACACTACCACCCGCTGATCGACGAAGCCGTTGATAAAGAGTGGCACATCAACCCGAAGTGGAAGCTGACCGCCCAGATGCCTTTCGGCGTCACCACCGGCCAACCGGGTAAAAAAGAATTTATGCCGCTCGAACAGCGGATCCAGGTATTCAAATAAGCCCACGCAATATTCATATTCCCGGGAGTGCAAGCTCCCATCAGGGCGTATCGCCTTTCACCTACAAGGCGTACACCTGAAAACGATCGGGACGCAGGTTTCAGCAACGAAGCCTGCGTCTATCTGTATCTATGCTCCAACCGAACTTGAAGATCAGATTGCTCCAATTCCAACGAAATTTGAAAGCGGCTCTTATTACAACCCTAACTTAAAACAAAAAATACAATAACCCTAAATCCGGGGAATTCCGAAGCCTATATTTCATAGTATCATAAATAGCTGAATCACAAATCCTTAATATCATTTTACACCCCGCTTATCACTTGCCTTCGTGTTGCCTATCACATGCCTATACCATTCCTTCGCGTCTTTTACCTCTTTTCAACACCCCAAAACGCCCTTTCCCTCTTTCTGAAAATAACAATAACCCTGTGCCTCGGATTCAACCACTTTCAGATTCGGCCAGAACTGAAGCTATGTACTTATATTCCATAGCAAAGGCCTTACCGAAACCCAAAAGTTCGGCAAGGCCTTTACCACGCGCTATGCTTCTTGCGGAAGCGGTTTTTAATTCATTATTAACTGTTCATCCTGTCACTTCACTTCGATGATAGCTGTGGCGGTACGGAGGCCGGAGGCTTTCGCTTCGAAGGTGAGGATGCCGGGGAATTCCGAGGCCTGGACGATGGCGGTCAGCTGGCCGCTGAAGAGGGGCATCGTGGGGAGGTGGAACTGATCGAGGCAGGTGGGATCGCCATTGGCAGAGGCGCGGTAGGTACCGGCTCCACGGACGGAGAAGTTTACCCGGCGGCTGTCTGCGGGGCAAAGATTGCCGTCTTTATCGACGGCGCTGACAGTGATGTAGGCCAAGTCTTTGCCATCGGCCGACAGTTGGGGACGATCGACGGAGACTTCGAGATGATGGGGTTTACCGGCGGTGCGGATGGTCTTTGTCTCAGCGGGGTTGCCGGCGGCATCGTAGGCGACGACCTTTACTTCGCCCGGCTCATAGACGACATCCATCCACATCAGGCGGTAACGGCGCTGGAGGGCGAGGGTATCGCGGGCTGCCAAGCCATCCTTCGGGTTGAGGGGGAGCAGTTCGTCAGCCACCGGAGCGGTGGCTTCGGCTTTGCGCTGGCGGCCATAGCTTTTTCCGTTGACGAAGAGTTCGGCTTCGGGGTAGCTGGTGTAGGCGAAGATGGGGGTCACGGCCCCTTCCCTACCCGGCCAAGTCCAATGCGGCAGGACGTGGAGGGTGGCGTCGGTCTGGTTCCACAGGCTGCGGTAGAGGAAGAAGCGGTCTTTGGGAAGACTGGCGAGGTCGATGATACCGAAGACGGAACTGTGGTTCGGCCAGGAGTCGGTATCATAGGGCGAGGGTTCGCCGAGGTAGTCGAAGCCGGTCCAGACAAACTGGCCGATGGTCCAGGGATAGTCGTCGGCGAGGGCGAAGTCGTCGTCGGGAAGGTTGGCCCAGGAGCAGTATTCGAGGTCGTAGGAAGAAGACTGATGATCGTCATACTTCGCATCGGGAGTCTTCTTCGCCGGAAATTTATACACGCCGCGGGAGCTGACGGTCGAAGCGGTCTCCGAGCCGAGCACGAGGTTCTGCGGCAGTTTGTCGTAGGCTTCCAGATAGCGATAGTCGCGGTAGTTGAAACCGGGAATGTCGATCATGGCGGCAAAGCCGTTGGCCAAGACGCAGGATACCTGATCCATGCCGCAGGTGACGGGACGGGTCGGGTCTTCGCGGTGGCAGATATCCTGCAGGAAGGAAGCGACCTTATAGCCTTCGGGGCTGCATTGGGTGGGTACTTCGTTGCCGATGCTCCACATCACGACGCAGGGGTTGTTGCGGTATTTACGGAGCATGTTGACCATATCGCGCTCCGCCCATTCGGCGAAGAAACGGTGGTAGCCGTTGGCACATTTGGCGATGTCCCATTCATCGAAGGGTTCGATCATCATCATAAAGCCCATCTCGTCGCAAAGGGCCACCAGTTCAGGGGCTGGCATATTGTGCGCCGTGCGGATGGCGTCGCAGCCCATATCCTTCAGCAGGGTGAGTTGGCGGCGGAGGGCGGCTGTATTAATGGCGGCGCCGAGCGGACCGAGGTCGTGATGGTTGCATACGCCTTGGAACTTACGGTGCTGGCCGTTGAGGTAGAACCCCTTTTCGGCCACATAGGCGATGCTGCGGATACCGAAGCGGGTGGTATATTCGTCCACCTGTTGTCCACCGACATAGAGGTGGGAAACGGCACGGTAGAGATGCGGGGTTTCGGGCGACCAAAGCGCGGGAGCGTTGACGATAAAGTTCTGCTCGAAGGGTTTACCGTGGTTGATCTTCCGGCTGTCGTCTTTCGAAGATACCAACTGGCCGTCGGGGGCGTAGATATCGGTATGGATGCGCACGGTAGCAGTGTCGGCCCGGTCGACGGTGGTCAGCAGGCGCACGGCGGCATAGGTGTCTGTCACCTGCGGGGTAGTGATGTAGGTTCCCCAGACGGGCACATGTACGGCATCGGTCACCACGAGGCGGACGTTGCGGTAGAGTCCGGCGCCGGGATACCAGCGCGACGACTGCGGTTTGTTTTCCAACCGTACGGCCAGCGTATTGACGCCATCGGCAGCAAGCAAGGCCGTCACATCGCAATGGAAAGAGTTGTAACCGAAGGGCCAGAAGCAGGCTTCCTGCCCGTTGACATAGACGCGAGCTTCGCTCATGGCTCCGTCGAAGACGAGAGACACTCGTTTTCCACCACCAGCCGGTGCAGCAAACCGCGTACGGTACCAGCCTGTGCCGACGTAGGGCAGGCCGCCCGTACGGCCGGTCTTGACCGATGCCCGGGACTCGAAGTTCTGCGTGACGGCGACATTTTGCAAGTCGTTGGCCCGATCGAAGGGGCCGTAGATGGCCCAGTCGTGCGGGATAGTCACGGACTGCCAGCGGGCATCGTTATAGGCCGTCTGACTGTAGGCGGCATCATCTCCCTGGATGAAGCGCCAGTTCTTTTCCAGCAATGTTTCGCTGCGTTGGGCATGCAGCCCGGTCGCCACTATCAGCAGGCTGGCGGCGATCACTCTTATTTGTTTTTTCATCTTTACTTACCTTATATTATTTAAATGCATCCAATGCCGACGTGGGAACGCCCGAGGCGTCGAAAGCCCCCAGCGTATAGCCTTTCCAGTTCCCGAAGGATTGCGGTTCCCAGTAGAATACACCCAGACATTTGTCGTTCGGCACGGCTTTGGCACGAGTGATGAGGTCGGCGAGGAAGGCCTTGCAGGCGGTGGCCTGATCCCAGGGCATGCCGACTTCGCAGATCATCACTTCCGAGCCATAGCGGCCGATCATATCGTTTACATTGGCCAAACAGGCTGTGTTCTTCACCTGCCAGTCGGTGGACTGTGGGTAGAGCGACATGCCGATTACGTCCCACTTGCCGCCGTTCGCTTTCAGTCCATCGAAGAGCCAGCGGAAGAGGCTGTTATCGTAGCCGTTATGGACATGGACGATTACCTTGGTGGTGGGGAAGACGGCCTTCGCGGCATCGTAGGCGGCATTGTTGAGGGCGGCATACTGTGCCATATTCGTCGAAGCACGACCGTCGTCCCACAACATACCGTTGCCCGTTTCGTTACCGGCCTGTACCCATTCGGGGGTGATGCCGTTGTCTTTGAGCAGGGTTAGTACTTCGGTGGTATGCGCCGCGACGGCTGTCTTCAGTTCGTCCAGTGAGTAGGCTTGCCAGGCGGCGGGTTTCGTCTGTTGCCCGGGGTCGGCCCAACTATCGCTGTAATGAAAGTCCACCATCACACGCATACCGAGGGCATGGGCACGGCGGGCTTTGACCAACATATCGCCTTTGTTGCACCAACCGTCGGAAGGGTTCACCCATACGCGGAGGCGGATGGCGTTCATACCGAGGCTGCGGAGCAAGGCCATACATTCCTGCGGACGACCGGAGGCATCGTAGAAGGTCTTCCCGGCTTTCTCCATCTCGGTCAGCCAACTGACGTCGGCGCCTTTGGCAAAGCCGGTCATATCATAGACAGGAACCTCCGGCTCAGGTTGAGGCTCGTCGTGATCGCCGCCGCACGCAGACAGGCAGGCGATCACGCAAAGCATCCAAAGCGCCCGAAGGAACAAGTGCTGTTTCTTCTTCACGGCTATGTATTATTTGAACGTATAAGTCAGATGAACCAAATCGACCGTCATCACGTAGGTTCCCGGAGCGAGGGAGGCATCATCGGTGAAGTTGCTGCCATTATAGGTGAGACTGCCGTTCGAACCACCAAACTTGTGGTTCCACGAATCGTCCACATGCAACTGGAAGCCCCACGGAGAGGCGCTGTTGATCGTTACTTCGCCTTCGAATACACCCGGGGTAGCGGTAGCGGCCAGGGGCACGTCGAATTCCCATACATCGTGCAAGCCTACCACATAGATGGCATCGCCCAGCAGGGTGAGGCTGTAGGTACCGTCTTTCAGGCGGACGTCTATCAGGTAGAGGCCGGCTTCGGGAGTGGGCAAGTTACCGCCGCCATGTTCCAGTTCACCACTGAGGGGATCGCTGGAGGAGGTGCCGTATTTGTCGTCCCAGTTGCCATCTTCTACATTGATGGAATAGCCCCAGAGGGAGTTCACATTGACTACACCGGCATAGGCGAGATCGTCTTCATTATAGAGCGAAAGCACGTTGTCGAATGTCCATTCACCGCTGATACCATCATCGATACCCGGCAGATACAGGAACGGATTGATTACGACAGGGCCGGCCGAGCCGGTTACCACACTGCATTTCCAGTCCGTCGGGTTGCTGAGGTCGACTACGAGTGTTACTTCGCCGGCCTGCGGTACGTTGACGGTGATATCGGCGGCATTGACGGCCATCGTGATGCCGGTACCTGCCGGGGCAAAGGCTACCGGCGTACTGATAGCGGCGGCATCGTCGGTGCCGGTATTGACATTATACAGTTTACCGGTTGTCTGGAGGCGGATTTTGATCGAACCGGCTGAAGAGGCGTTGAAGGTTGTCGTCCATTTCACGTTCGGGCGGTCGAATGTCATCTCGGCATCCACGCCGCCGCTTACCGTCAGCGTAGGCAGCAGCAAGGCCGACCAGTTCTTTTCGGCTGTATTCACGATCGTATAGTAGCAACCCGTGACACCCGGATACCAGAAGTTCCAACGTTTGGAGGCATCTTCTTCCGACGAGAGGGTGAAGGGCGTACCCACTACTCCTTCGTTCCCCCAGGTCGTACCGTCGCCTTCCTGCAGGAAGAAGTTGTACCAGCCCGAAGCGCCCACGAAACCGGCATATACACCGTCGGCCGTAGCTACCAACTTATAACCCGTATCGGCCTGTTTGCTGTCGAGGATAAAGCCCTTCGTCATATCAATGGTATAGGAAGTCACCTTCACCGTCACCGTATTCCCGTAGGTCGATTCCATATTGCTGCCCACACTGGAGCGGATACGGAAATACAAAGGCACGGCGACGTCGGGCGTAATGCCGAGGTTCTTGGCCACGGTGTTGAGTTCGGCGCCGGTATAGGCTTTCGACTGGCTCTTTTCGAGGGATTCGGTCACGTTAGAGGTGAAGTCGCTCTTGTCCGATACCTGTATCCAGGTGCTGAGTACGTTCGGTGCCGACATCGAGGGGTCGCTCACGCTGAGGGTGGCATTGGTCCACGAGAGGGAAAGCACGATCTGTGACTTTACTTCCTGGCCGAGTACCACATCCGATTCGGTGGCGATCATATCGCCCGACCCAGCGGAGGAGAGGTATATCATGTCGCCATCATTGTCGCAGGCTGCCGTTAGGGCTACCAGACCGAGCAGGGCGGCATAGCGTTGTATCTTATTGAATAGTTTCATACTTCTGTTCGTTGTTAGTGATGATTAATACTGCGGGTTGCTGAGGTTGGGATTCGCCGTCAGCTCGGTGGTCGGGATGGGATAGATGTTGAATTTGCTATCCACAGCCATACCGTCTTTCACGCCTCCCTTCCACTGCCAGAGGTAGGCGGCGGTGGTGAACTTGCCATAGCGCACGAGGTCGGTGCGGCGGGTTCCTTCCCAGTACAATTCGCGGGCACGTTCGTCGAGATAGAAGTCGGTCGTCAGGCTTTCAGCACGTAATTTACCGGCCGATTCGTAGTTGTCGCCGAACGCGCGTTGGCGCAGGCTGTTCATCAGGCCCAGGGCGGTATCGGCAGAACTGCCTGCTCCGCCGCGTGCAACGGCTTCACCGAGCATCAGATAGACGTCGGCCAGACGGAAGACGGGGTAGTCGGTATTCACACCACCTTCGACGGTGTTGGAGGCGATGGCGCCGGCATCGGTCAGGTTTGTCCATTTAGAGACGAAGTAGCCATTGGTCTGATCGTCTACCACGTTAAGATACTGACTCTGTCCTTCGGTGAAGAAGAGGGCGCGGCCGTCGGCGGCGTTGAACAGCGCGGGTATCTCACCCCGTACGCGGAACATGCCCCAACCACTGCCTACGCCGTAGTCTTCGGGCTTCTGGTAGTCGGAGGTGTTACTTACTTCGCCACAGATGATATAGGTCGTTGCTCCCCAGGATACGGTATGGGTGGCATCGACGGGGAAGGCAAAGATGATTTCGTTGGTACGCAGGTGGTTGTCGGCGTTGAACAGCTTCTGATAGTCGGCTTCCAGGGAGTAGCCAGCAGAGAGCACCTTGTTGCAATATTCCACGCACTCGCTATAGCGTGCCTGTCCGGTATAGACGGCAGCATTGAGGTAGAGGCGTGCCAGCAAGGCATAAGCGGCGGCTTTCGGGGCGCGTCCGTATTCGCAGGAGGCACGGTCGAGCAGTTCGCCGTCGATGGCTAGCAGTTCCGTTTCAATGTAATTGAATATCCCCGCAGCTTCTCTCCGCGGCGGCACATAAGCGCCCACCGGGTCGGCTTCGGTCACAAACGGGATGTTGCGGAAGAAGTCGAGGGCATGCGAGTAGGCCATGGCGCGGAGGAAGCGGGCTTCGGCACGGTAGTGGCGGATGTCCTGCTGCTCGGCGGAGGTGAAGCGGGCGATCTGGTCGTCGGCTGCATTGCGGAGGAATTCGTTACACAGCGCGATGGTGTAGTAGATACGGTAGTACATATCAGCCACCCAGGGGTCGTTGGCATCCCAGGAGAGGAAGGTGAGGTCGGTCACCTTGTCGCCTTCCAGCCAGGTAGAGGCTACCTCGTCGGTACCGCATTCCTGGAGGTTGAAGTAGCAACGCATATAGTCCTGGCCGTTGTTACTGCTCAGGTCGGAGTTACCGCCGCCCTTCTCTTGTCCGTTGATGACAAAGGAGACGTAGATCTTGGCCAGCACGGCCTTGTAGTTAGCTGCCTCGGCATAGACGTCGGCAGAAGTCGTTTCGATGTGCGGCAGTTGGTCGAGGTCGCCCACACAGGAGGTGATTGTCAGCATACAGGCAAGCAGTACGGCGTATAGTATCTTTTTCATTCTTATATCTATTTTATATCGTGATAGCGGGAATCAGAAATCAAATCCAAGACTCAGTGAGAAGGTGCGGGGACGGGGATAGAAGGATACGTCCATGCCGTTGGGCACTTCGGGATCGACACCGGTATAGTTGGTGAGGCAGAACACGTTCTGCACCATGGCACTGACGTTCATGCTCATCCAGCGGTTGATACGGCCGAAGTTATAGCCGAGTGTGAGGTTGTCCATCTTCAGGAAGGAAGCATTCTCGACATAATAGTCGGAGAGGTACTGGCGGTTCTTGAAGCCGGTGGAGAGGAAGCTGCGGTTGAGGTTGTTCACCTGGTAGGAATTGTAACCTACGGTGCTCCAGGCGCCGGTGTTCATCGCCATGCCGTTATAGACGTAGTTGCCTACGTTGGCGCGGAAGCTCATACCCAGACTCCAGTTCTTGTAGCGCAGTGAGGTGCTGAGACCGAAGATGAAGTCGGGAGCCGGAGAATGGTAGCGGTAGAGGTCGGACGAGTTGATCTCGCCGTCGTCATTCAGGTCGGCGTAGGCGCCTTCGATGGGCTTGCCGGTGGCTTCGTCATACAATTGGTGATAGACGTAGAACATATACGGGGCATAGCCTTCGGTCAGTACCTGGAACTGGTAGCTGTCGATGCTCGGACCAACCAACGTGTTCGTTACGGCGCCACCATCCACGAGGGAGAGGTTCTTTACTTTCATCTTTTGCCAGGTCATGTTGTAGCTGATGTCCCAGGTGAAGTCGTCGGTATCGATCGGTGTGGCGTTGAGGGTGAACTCCAGCCCGTGGCTGTCCACGTTACCGACGTTGGTGAGGATGGTCTTGTCGAAGTTCGTTCCTGCCGGTGCCGGTACGGTGGCAAGCAGGTCTTTGGTCTGACGGGTGTAGTAATCCAAACTACCGGTGATGCGGTCTTTGAGGAAGCCGAAGTCGAAACCGGCGTTCCAGGCGGTAGTGGTTTCCCACTTCAGGTCGCTGACGTAGGCTTCGGGGCGGTAGGTGTAGTAATATTCGTTACCGAACAGGGTCTGGGCACCATCCTGGCTGAGGGTATAGACCGGCAGGTAGTTGTAGTTGCCGATACCTTCCTGCTGTCCGGTTACCCCGTAACTGGCACGGAGCTTGAGGTTGCTCAGCACGTCGTTATCTTTCAGGAAGCCTTCTTCGCTGACACGCCAGGCGAGGGCGACAGAGGGGAAGGTACCCCAGCGGTTGTCTTCGTTGAAGCGGGAGGTACCATCGCGACGTACGGTAGCCGTGAGCATATAGCGGGAGTCGAAGGTGTAGTTCAGACGGGCATAGTACGACAACAGCACGTGGCGCTGGTCGCTGGCGGCGACGGTGTTCTGCACTTCAGCGCGGGTATTCAGTACGTCGTACGAAGGGCTGGTGCTCTTCCAGTACTGGTAGTCGTAACCCATGGTGGCATCAACGCTGCTCTTTATATCTTTGAAGTACTTGTTGTAGTTGAGATAGGCGGTGAGCAGACGGTTGGTCTTTTCCTGCGGGCCGTACAGGTAGTCGCGACCGTAAGTGGTATAGGTAGTCGCTGCTTCAGCGGGGATATAGATCGTACCCTGTCCTTTGGAGTAGTCATAGCCCAGTGTGGCGTGCAGCTTGAGTTCGGGCAGGAAGTGCATCTTATAGTCCACGTCGGCGTTCCCGATAAAGCGTTTCACCTTACTGTCGGAGTCGTATTGTTCGACCAGGCCGAGGGGGTTGCGCACACCGCCGTTGACGGGCTTGCCGGCGTTATCGGCTGCTTCGTTATAGCCACCGAAGGTCTGGTCGCTCATATAGATGGGTAGTGTGGGGTTAAAGATGGAAGCGGCCCAGATGGCGTCGCCGTTGGCAAAGCTGTTGTTGTTGATCGATCCCTTTCCGTTGAAGTTGAACTTGAGGTGGTCGTCGAGGAAGGAAGGCGTGAGTGTCACGCTACCGGTGAAACGCTCGGCGTTGTCGTATTTCAGCAAACCGCTCTGGTTGTAGTAACCCATGGATACACGCAGGGGGAGGTTCGGGGCGAGACGTCCGGAGACGCTCACGTTGTTGTCGGTACCGAAGGCAGTGCGGAAGATCTGGTCGTTCCAGTCGGTCGCATCGCTACCCAGCAGGGCGCGTTGGGCATCGGTACCGCGGCTGTTGATCACGTCGATAAACTCGCCACGGTCCATCATATCGGCCAACCGGGTACGGGTCTGCACCGAGTTGGTGGTATTGAAGGATACCTTGAACTTGTCGCCCGTACCTTTCTTGGTGGTGATGATGATGACCCCGTTGGAGGCACGTGATCCGTAGATAGCCGTGGAAGAGGCATCTTTCAGGATGGCCATGCTCTCGATATCGGAGGGATTGATGAGGCTGAGGAAGTTACCCGAGTTACCGCTGATACCACCTGTTTCGAGGGGTACACCGTCGAGGACGATCAGCGGGTCGTTGCTGGCGTTGAGCGAAGCCCCACCACGGATACGGATGGTGCTACCGGCTGTGGGAGAACCGCTGTTCGACATGATCTGTACGCCGGATACTTTCCCGTTGATGAGTTGTTCGGGCGAGCTGATCAGCCCCACGTTGAAGTCTTTGCTGCTGACGTTGCTGATGGAGCCTGTCAGGTCGCTCTTGCGCTGGGTTCCGTAACCGATGACCACGATATCGCTTAGGGCGAGTGATTCAGGTTTCAGTTGTACGTTCAGCAGACCGGTGCCCGGGATAGAGAGGGTTTGAGTCTCGTAGCCGATGTACGAGAATTGCAGCGAGGAGGAGCCTGCCGGTACGGTCAGGATGTAGTTACCATCCAGGTCGGTTACAACGCCGGTACCGGTGCCCGGCACCAGGATCGAAACGCCGATCAACGGTTCTTTCGTCTCGTCGATCACGGTTCCTCTCACAATCTTTCCGCCTGCCTGCTGTGCAGCGGCCGGCAGACAACATCCGAACAGCACGGCGCACACGATCAGAAGTGTACCCGCCAGACGGTGATTTAGTCTTTGAATGTCCATACGTATAAATGGTTTTAATGAATTGTCGGTATCAGATAGTACTTGGTTTACTCCATCCAGACGGCGCCCAGAGCGATGGTGGCGGGAGTTTTCACAGCGCCTGCAAAGGATACTTCGAGTTGTTCGATCTCGCCGGCACGGAATGGCAGGGAGACGACGGGGTTGAAGTATTCTTGCAGGAAGGAGGGATAGGGATGCGGCAACAGGGCGGTAGGCGCCTGCTGCAACGCAGACAACGGGATGCGCAGGATGCCCGGTGCTGCAGTGACTGTCGTGGTATAGGTGTAGCCTGTGGTAGTGACGAAGCCGACAGTCAGCGTGTCGGGGGTCTCCGTCAACTCAAGGCAGAGCGTGGTGCAGGATTCGGCACGGGCGACACGGTTCACCAGGTCATCGCGTACGTTTTTCCGCAGGAAGAAACGGGGCGTGCTGCCGGGTTCAGAGGAGTCGAAGGTTACCTGCACGGAGGGGCGATCTGCCGGGCTGTCTTGTAGCAGGCGACGCTGCATCCGTCCCCACTCGGGCATGATATAGGATTCGAGTCCGGCATAGGTGTCAGTGGGGGCAAGCAGGCTGATCGCAGCGTCGGGACGTACCACGCGAGTCTCGAAGAAGGCGATGGCGGTATAGTCCCAGTCCAGCGGGCTGCCGTCCACATCAGCGGGAAAAGTTACAGGCTGCCCGTCTTTGCATACGAGGATGTGGTAGCGGAAGGTACCTTCACGCACTTCGGCGGCGGGCACTTCGGCTCGGTAGGTATACCCCGTGGTGCGCTGCATGCGGATATGGGGGTTGCGTTCGTTCCAGAACGATATTTTGTCGGTATACAGGATGACGGAGTCGGGTAGCGACGGACCGCTGACCTTGGCTTCGATCACCAGCGGGCGAGCACTTTCCACCACGGCGGCGGGCTGGTGGTTGACAGAAAAACGGCCTGCGGAGGGTGCCGGGGCTATGTATTCGCCGAGGCGGAAGGTCGCCAGGCGGGTATCTTTCGTCCAGGTCTTCGCTGGGGTATAGCCATTGCGTTGCAACAGATAGACGCCGGGGCGGAGAGCGGAGATCCGGTTGCCGGTGGCTTCCGTACGGAAGTTATTACCGTCGTTCAGACCTGTCACTGTAAAGGCTTCGCCCAACTGCGGCAGGCGGAGGGTCATATCCCAGCTACCCCACTGGATCGCTACCACTTCCTTTGTGAGAGAGGGCTTGGCAAAAGGATCGCTCACAGGTACCGCGTCAGGCATCACTTCGAGGCGCCAGAGGCCGTCTTCGAGGCGGTCGAGGAAATAAGCACCCGAACCTTCATACGTTACCAAGGGCGAGTTGCCGTAACCGGCTACGGCTTGCAAGCGGTCGATGGCTACGGGTTGGGTATGGGTATGGTTGGAGTAAAAGAATTTCTCGGGAGTGTTCAACTCGCTCAGGTCGTCTACATAGCTTACACGGAACGGGCCGAAGACGGTATCCTGCGGATAAGCGCCGTAAGAGGCGTTGCGGGGCAACGCATAGGCCGCCTCGGCAGCGATCTTGATGCTCAGCGCTTTCTGCGGCGTATAGGCAAGATTGAGGTAGTGGGTCTGATACTCGGTATTGAAACGTGCCATGTCGATGGGATCGTAAGCAAACTGGGTGATCCACTGGAAACCGGCGGTGCGGAACGTGCGTACCATCGCCGGATGGACGTAAGCGGCCAGGTTATCGGCGGGATCGTATTCATACACCAGCTTCGCTTTGGAGGCAAAGCCTTTGACGTTGTCAAAAGGGATGGCATAGTCATCTACAAACGGCAGGAAGTTGCCCGTACGGGTGCGTCCGGCGACAAGGCCGACGGGATACCACTGGTAGGTGGTACCCTGGATAGCAGTGTTATAGTAAGCCTCAGACTGCTGGAGATTATGGCTTACATTATAAAATACGGGCTTGCGATTACCGGCCTGCTTCAAAGCGGCAAGCATACCGTCGATATACGCTTTGGTCTGTGCCTGTGTACTGGCGTGACAGGGTTCGTTATTGATCTCGAAGCCTACGATATCGGGGTCGTTCATATACGCCTTGCCTGTGAAGGGGTTCACATGCTGTACCAACTGGGCGATATAGCGCTGCTGGACGCGTTGGGCTTCCGGGTTGTCATGGATGTCGCACTTACCATATATATAAGAGAAGCCTTCGGTCGGTTGGTTGCGTTCCGGATAACCGTTACCGAAGTTGGTCATGGTGGTGAGGACGATGCGAATATTGCGTTCCTTCAGGCGGCTGATCAGGTAGTCGAGCAGTTCGAGGTGCTCATTCACCTGCAGGTTGCCTTCGGCGTCGGAGATCTCCACGTCCCAGATATGGATACGGTAGGCGTTGAAACCGAGCCGGGCGAAGTGATAGACATCCCGGTCTATCGCTTCGTGTCGGTCTATATGTAGATAACCTAATGCACGGTATGCATGTGCGAAAGGAACGGTATAGTTCACTCCATAGAAGGAGGCTTCGCGACGGGTATCACTCCAACGCATCACGCCGCTCTTGTCCACGTAGATGGTGGCGTCGGTTTTTTCCTGTGCAGGGAGGATGTGGCATGTCATAAGGCAGCAGAGTGCCGCCAGGATGTGTTTCCGCATGGGTGTTCAATTTGTGGTATTAACGAAGGCAAAGGTAGGCTGCACCCGGACAGCGGCAAAGCGCATTTCGGACATAAAAGGAAAGAATTCGGACAATGTCAGTTTTCTTCCGCAAACTGCCTGGGCGTCTTACCGAAAGCGGCCTGGAAGCACTTCGAGAAATAAGAGTGGTTGGAGAAGCCGACCATATACATTACCTCGGCGACGGTGAACTTTTGCTGTCCCAGCAGCATGGCGGCTTTCTTCATGCGGATGGATTTGATATAGTCTACGGGGGTGAGACCGGTGAGTTGTTTCAGTTTGCGGTAGATCTGCTTGTTGTTGACACCTGCCAGTTCGCAGAGGGCGTTGACATTGAGGTCGGGGTCCTGTACACGGTCTTCGATCAGGGAGGTGATAGTGGCGAGGAATTTCTCGTCGTGGGATACGGCTTCGATAGCCTTCGGCGTAGCAATAGCTTCGATACGTGCCTTGGCTTCCAACAGGCGCTTGCTGTTGAGTAGTTGCTCGATGCGTGAGAGGAGGATATCGGGCTCGAAGGGCTTGGCAATGAAGGCGTCGATATTGAGGTGGATGCTTTCGAGTTCGGTCTCCTTGTCGCTCCGGGCGGTAAGCAGGATCACCGGGATGGCGGAGGTGGGGACATTGCGACGGATATGGCGGCACATTTCGAGACCGTCCATAACAGGCATCATCACATCGGAGACAATCAGGTCGGGTAACAGCTCGAGGGCCAGCTCCACTCCTTCCCTACCGTCGGCGGCCGTACGGCAACGATAGCGGGGTTGCAGGATCTCGCAGATAAACTCCGCGATCTCGGGGTTATCGTCTACCACGAGTACCAGCGGACGATCGGTAACCATTGCCGAATCGGCCACTGCAGCCGGGTGTTCGCCTTCGGCTACCGTCACCACCGTCTCCTGCTCGATTAGGGGCAGTAGCAAGGTGAAGGTCGCTCCCTGATTTTCTTTCGATGCCACCTGAAGGGTGCCACCATGCAGTTCGGTGTAGGTCTTCGCCAGGTAGAGGCCGATGCCTGTCCCTTCTTTCTTGCCCGAGGTACGTGCCGACTGGAAGAAACGTTGGAAGATATACGGGATATCCTGTTGCGAAATGCCAGTGCCGGTGTCGGATACGGATACTTCGATCAGTTGTAGGTCTTGCCTAAGGCGGATTGCCAGTCGGACCGTACCTCCGGTTACGGAGAATTTAAAAGCATTGGACAAGAGGTTGCCCAAGATGGCTTCGAACTTGGTTACGTCGATATCGGCATAAACCTGGCGGCAGTCGGTGTCAAAGGTACAGACAAGGTCTTTCTCCTTCGCCGTCTCTTCGGTAAATACGGTAAAGAGATGACGGGCGAACGACACAAACTCTACCCGCGAGAGGATGAGCGACGTGCCGGCGTGGTTGTCTTCCCTGCTGAAATCGAGCAACTGATGGATCAGCGAGTTGAGTTTCATCGCATTGCGCTGGATACCTTCGAGTTGTTGTTTCTCCGGTTGGTTGCGGGTATCGAGCAGCAGGCGGCTGACCGGTGCGATAATCATGCTGAGCGGCGTCTTAAACTCGTGCGAGACATTGGCGAAGAAGTCGATCTTCGACTGCGATTGTTCCAATATCTTCTCCTTCTCCAGCCGTTCGAAGCGGAGGCGTGACTTCACGCGAAAAAAATTGACCATCCACACCCCCAGACTCACCAGTAGCAGGAAGTAGAAGCATTTCGCCCAACCGGTATAGTACCACGGTGGTTGGATATGGACATCAAGCAGACAGGGGATACCCGACGGTCGACCGTTGGCATCAAGGCGGCTTACCTCCAAGCGGTAGTCTCCGTAGGCGAGGTTGCTGTAGGTGATACGGTTGGTATTGCGGCGGAGCAGGTTCCAATCGGCATCGAGACCTTCGAGGCGATAGGCGAACTGTGCCTTCTCGTCGAGGGCATAGGGCAGGTCGGATATATCGAAGGCAAGATGGGTCTGCCGGTAGTCGAGGTCGAGGTTATGCAGGAAACGGATGTCACGGTTACGGTCACCGTCGAGGGATTCAGGACGGAGGCGTTCGTTATTCACATAGAGGGCGGTAATACGGATCGGTCGGTCGGCCACTACCCGCCCTGCCAATGCGGGAGAGGTGACGGCAAACCCATCCACGCTTCCCATATAGACACGGTTCTCGGGACGGTCGTAGTAGAGGCTGGTGTACATCCGGTTCATCACCGGCAGACGGCGGGCGGTCATCGTCTGCTTGTCCACGACCCAGACACCGTCGGAGGTAGAGAGCCAGATGACATCATCGACTTCGGTCATGGCAAGCACTTCGTTATCACTAAAGGCGCCCAGACATACTACCTCCGGCTGTTCCTTCTCTGGGACGAAACGCGCTACGCCGTTACGGAAAGCTGTCCAGATAGCGCCTTCGCTATCGCAGATAAGGACACTGAAGTAGGTTTCACCCATCAGCCGGTCGGTCGCCACATGGGTCACCTCACGCGTCTGCATGTCGATACGGTCGATTCCGCCGGTGTTGTACGAAAGCACCCATACATTACCGGCACGATCGGGTACGATTTGGTTAGCGAACATACCCGACAGGCCGTTGCGCGTAGAGTAGTTGTAATCGGCGGTATAAGTACCTCCGGGGGCTTGCAGCAACCGCTCGCGGTCCACCACAAAGATGCCACCCATAAAGGAAGCGATCCAGAGTTGCCCACGGTCGTCTTCAAACAGGCTGTAGGCCCAGTTACAGTTGTAGCTGCCCGTACTATCCACAATATTATAGTGTACAAACTGCCGGGTCTTCGGATCGTAGCGGTTGATACTGCCATCGGTAGCCACCCAGAGCGACTGCCGGCTGTCTTCATAAAGCCAGCGCACACGGTTGTGCGGCAGCGGCCAGGCAGTACTGCCCATCGCATACCAGGTCACCTGCTGAGGTTCACCCGTAAGGTCGCGGAAGCGGATCAGCCCGTTCGTTCCGCCAAACCAGTAGTTGGCTTGCGAGTCCTTGAAGATCGAATAGAAATGGTTACCATCGCCTACGCCGGTGATCAGCGAGATCGGTACATAGCTGAGGTCACGTGAAAAGCGTACCAGGGAGATACCATAGTCGGTACCCAGCCACACATTGTGGTCGGCATCCGTAAAGATATTCCAGATGATGTTATTGGAAAGCGACAGGACATCGCGCGAGTCGTGTACTACATGTAACAGCGGGGCTGATTCATGCCATACATACAGTCCGTTGTCGGTAGCAGCCAGTAAGTATTGGTCACGGTCGAGCGCCAGCGACTTGACTGAGTTCTCGGGAAAGGCGCTGATCCGCTCCGTCTGGTCCGTGCCGGGTGAGTAGCGGAGCAGGCTGCCTTCGGTACCGATCCAGATGCATTGCCGGGCGGTATCTTCGAGCAGGGAGTTAACAAACTGGTTGCTTTTATTGATGTTAGCCGGCAGGGGAATGGATTCGAAGGTATCAGTGGTAGGTTGGTAGCGGCAACAGCCGTTATACGTTCCAAGGTAGAGGGAACCATCAGTCGTGCGAATAATGGAATAGATCGTTTCGTGCGGTAGGTTGGGATAGGCATTGCGGTCGAAGTTTTTCAATTCCCGGGTATCGAGGTCACAGGCATACAAGCCGTTCAGCGAACCAATCCACAGCGTACGTCCATCCAGTACCAGAGCACGGATATCAGTGGGCAGACCGTCGGCTGGGGTATCTTCATATTGTCCGGTGATATAGTTATAGACCAACAGTCCATTGTCTGATCCAAGGTAGAGATAACAACTGTCGACCGTTATACCACAATAGATCCGGGTATTCTCCCGTTGTCCGAAGGTGAAATACGGTAGCGTGGAGTAGCCATCGTAACTAAACAGTCCCCTGTCCGACCCGATCCACAACATCCCTTCCGTATCCTGCACAAAGCAACTGATCACCGACGCATCCGGTTCCAATGAAATATTCTCAAACACACGATAATTGAACCCCTGCCCCCAGAGAGGCAACGACAGCAGCAGAGAAAACAAAAGGCAGGATATCCACCGGTTCTTCTTCATAAGAGTATCACAAGAGTATATGCTTTGCCATACGCGTTACAAAACTACAAAAATATCCGGAAGGGGATACCTCCTAAAAACAAAAAAGGCATGCTGTAACAGCACACCTTACTAAATACATCTTGATAAGTACGCAGGATGAGATTTGAACTCACACACCGTAACCGGCACTACCCCCTCAAAGTAGCGTGTCTACCAATTCCACCACCTGCGCATAAAGGGGTGCCCAGAACAGGACTCGAACCTGCACGTCTCTCAACACTCGCACCTGAAACGAGCGCGTCTACCAATTCCGCCACCTGGGCATTCAG
>JAVBUR010000073.1:0-60105 GCA_031555145.1 Tannerellaceae bacterium
TGGAGGCAGGGTGGACTTTTTCGAGACTGAGTCCACCGCAATTTTCAGGGATACAGCCAATTGGAGTTTGGAGGATAAAAAAGGGAAAGTAGTATTAGGAGGGGATAAGAGCCATTTGTTGACAAATGATACCTTGCCGGAACTTCACATTTTTCAAGAAAACGCGGCGGCTTTTAAGGTGAAGATCGAAATCCACCGGGTTTTGACATTGATCTGTTATTCTTCACAAAACGAAAAGCCACAAACATCACATAATCAGCCGAATAAATCCTAATTCGTGGGCCCGAACGGGTGAAAAAAAAGTCCCACGATTTGACCCGTAAAAAAGGCTCAAATGCGCGAGATTTTGCTTTTTGGAGGGAAAAAGAAAAACCCTGAAAACGTCTAATTTTCAGGGCTTCACAGCTATTTGCTTCGTATTTTGGCGGTATGGACGGGACTCGAACCCGCGACCCCCTGCGTGACAGGCAGGTATTCTAACCAACTGAACTACCACACCATTTTATTTGGTTGCTATTCCTTCGAATTGCTCTGCAAAGATAGGTGGTTTATTTGATCTTGCAATACATTGGCGTAAAAAAAATGAGGGCAAGCGATAATTTTCTCTACATTTGCGCAACGTAAAAAAAGAGACATGAAGAATACTCCTGTAGATTATCAGAAAGCGAAGCAAGTAATAGACAGCTATGGGCTGCCCGACTTCGGTAAAGCAACCATCCGCGAAGTAGTCGCTATTTCTGGACAACTGGAAGCTGA
Organism: Tannerellaceae bacterium; assembly: GCA_031555145.1. Taxonomy (GTDB): domain Bacteria; phylum Bacteroidota; class Bacteroidia; order Bacteroidales; family Tannerellaceae; genus JAJDIA01. The sequence goes on from JAVBUR010000073.1 coordinate 757, forward strand.
AACAAAAACAGAGTTTATCCATATGGAAATGGGTGTACCCGGATTACCGGCAGCACAGGTGGGACTGGAAGCAGAAATCAACGCACTTCGTAATGGCGTAGCGTCCATTTATCCGAATATCAATGGTATCCCGGAAGTGAAGAGTGAGGCCGCCCGTTTTATCAAAGCATTTATTAATGTAGACATCAGTCCCGAATGTTGCGTGCCGGTAACGGGTTCGATGCAGGGAACATTTGCCTCCTTCCTTACCACCAGTCAGTGTGATCCGGCAAAGGCTACGATCTTGTTTATCGATCCCGGTTTCCCGGTTCAGAAACAACAGATATTGGTGATGGGTGGCAAGTATGCCTCTTTCGACGTTTATGCCTATCGGGGTGAGAAGTTGCACGCCAAGTTAGAAGAATACCTGGCGAAAGGGAATATCTCGGCCTTGGTATATTCCAACCCCAATAACCCGGGATGGTTCTGCTTGACAGACGACGAACTGAAAACAATCGGCCAACTAGCCACTAAATACGATGTGATTGTGATCGAAGACCTCGCCTATTTCGCTATGGACTTCCGTAAAGACCTCGGCATCCCGTTCCAAGCACCTTACCAACCAAGCGTAGCTCATTATACTGATCACTATATCCTGCAGATATCCGGTTCGAAAGCCTTCAGCTATGCCGGACAACGCATTGGAGTGACAGCCATATCCGATAAACTATACCACCGTACTTATCCGGGGCTTACCCAACGCTACGGCGGTGGAACTTTCGGATCGGTGTATATCCACCGTGTATTGTATGCCATGTCATCCGGCACCAGCCACTCGGCACAATATGCACTGGCCGCCATGTTCAAAGCGGCAGCCGATGGCACGTTCGACTTTATCTCCGATGTAAAAGAATATGGACGGCGCGCCGAACGGATGAAAAAGATCTTCACCCAGTATGGATTCACAATCGTGTATAACCAAGACCTCGACGAGCCGATAGCCGACGGTTTCTACTTCACCATCGCCTATCCCGGCATGACCGGCGGCCAACTAATGGAGGAACTTATCTATTATGGTATAAGCGCCATCTCCTTGAGCACGACTGGTAGCGATCAGGAAGGCCTTCGTGCCTGTACATCGTTTATCAAACCGCATCAATATGACTTGCTGGAAGAACGGCTGAAACTATTCAAAGCAAACCATCCGCTCTAATACCCCATCCACATAACGGAAAAGCCCGGTTTTTGTTAGTATTTATTAACAGAAAAAGCTAGGCTTTTCATTTGATATTATACGTAAAAGCCATATATTGTCGGTGCATTAGATCACCATTGAACCCTAAAATGATGGCTACTTACAACAACATCTTCAAAATTACGCATAATAATGTGCTCCCCAACCAGGGTAGCATTCTTATATCCGAACCGTTTTTGCAGGACATGTATTTTCAGCGGGCTGTTGTTTTACTGGTGGAACATACAGTCAATGGCTCGATGGGTTTCGTATTGAATAAGAAAACCGACCTGATTGTCAATTCGTTCTTCGCTGAACTGGAGGGATTGCCTGAGATTCCTATTTACCTTGGAGGACCGGTCAGCGCTAACCGCCTGTTCTTCATCCATTCATTGGGTGATACGATTATACCGGGCTCTGTTCCAATCAACGACGAGTTGTATTTCGACGGTGATTTTGAGGCTTTCAAGCAGTATATCCTCAGCGGTCAGCCGGTAGAAGGAAAGATAAAATTTTTTCTGGGATATTCCGGTTGGACGAAGGGGCAACTGAAAGAAGAAATCAACGGTAATTCGTGGGTGGTCAGTTGTGCCCCCAACGACAGTATGATTGATGCCGAAGATGACGGTTTCTGGAAAAAGTCACTCAGCCAGTTGGGCAATAAGTATAAGACGTGGAGTAATTATCCCAAAGAACCACATCTGAACTAATACCCTGCTGACACATATATTATTATCCATCTGTTTTATTAATCAACTAATCTATTATGTTGAAGCAACAATTATGCACTATTCTTTTGGCAGGTCTGGCCAGCACCGGATATGCCCAGTATGAAGCGGAAGCTTGGGTAACACAACCCGACCGTTCCACCTTGTTTGAAAAACAAGCCAAGAAGATCACGTTCTCCACTCAGCAAGCCCGAAGGGGCGGCACCACAATCGTGATCGACGAACAGCACACAATGCAGTCAGTCGATGGATTCGGTTTCGCCCTCACCGGAGGAAGCGCCGAATTGATGATGCTGATGACGCCCGCCGCCCGTTCAGCCCTTATCCAGGACTTGTTCTCAACGAAAGACAATCACATCGGTGTGAGCTACATCCGCCTAACGGTCGGTGCCTCTGACCTGAACAGTTTTGTCTTCTCTTATAACGATTTGAAGCCGGGAGAGAAAGACATCGATCTGAAGAAGTTCGACCTTGGGCAGGACAAAAAAGACGTGATCCCCGTTATGAAAGAAATCCTCGCCATCAACCCCTCCATCAAGATTATGGCCTCTCCCTGGTCGGCTCCCGTCTGGATGAAGACCAACGACAAAGTAAAAGCCGGTGCGCTTAATCCGGAATACTATGATGTATATGCCCGTTACCTGGTCAAATACATCCAGGCAATGAAGCAGGAGGGCATCACCATCGACGCCCTCACCATCCAAAACGAGCCCATCAATGCCAACAATACCCCCAGCATGCGGATGAATGCCCAGGAACAGGGCGAATTTATCAAGAAGCACCTCGGCCCGCAACTACAGAAGGCTGGACTCCAAACAAAGATCGTGTTGTTCGACCACAACCTCGATCGACCCGATTACCCGTTAACCATCCTGAGCGATCCCGAAGCGGCCAAATACGTAGACGGCTCCGGTTTCCACCACTATGGTGGTGACATGAGTGCTATGACGGTAGTCCATAACGCCTTCCCCCATAAGCATCTCTATTTTACCGAACAAATGGTAACCGAACGTCCCGGTAGTCCCAATATCTCCATTGCGGCCCAAGTAAAACGGATGATTATCGACGTCACTCGTAACTGGAGTCGCAACGTGATCCTGTGGAACTTCGCCGCCGACCCGCTCAACGACCCGCATACCGACGACGGTGGTTGCCCCATGTGCCAGGGTGCCATCACCATCGATCAGGATGCGACAACAAAGAACCTGGCATACTACGTCATCGCCCATGCTTCCAAGTTCATCCGCCCCGGTTCCGTACGTGTTGCTTCTACCAACCCGGGGGATATGTCGGTAGCCATCACCACAGACGAAGAACGTCGTGAAGTAGCCCGTATCGCCACCGTCACCAACTACGACGTGTTGCCGAATGTGGCCTACCGTACACCCGATGGTCAGACTGTCCTCGTCGTAGCCAATACCACGTGGAATGCACAGGGCTTTAACATCCAGTTCCGTGGACAAACGGCTTCCATCCGCCTGGCTCCGGGTGCCGTAGGAACATATGTTTGGAAAAATGATTAGTGGTTATTGAGTAACTGCATGACAAGTACATCCCGGTAACCGTTTACCGTCATCTGCCAGTCGGCCAGTTTGCCCGTCGTTGTAAAACCGCAGCGATCAAACAGTGTCCGGCTGGCTTCGTTATTTTCAGGCACATAGACGTATATCTGGTGAAGTTTGAGGAAAGTGAACACATATTCCGTCAATAAATCCATCGCTTCGGTGGCTATACCATTGCCCTGATAAGCGGGATCGATCAGTACCCCCACTCCTACCCGCCGGTTGTGCGGATCAAAGTCGTAGAGATCGACTGTTCCGATCGGCATCTCCGTCTCTTTGCGTTCAATAACAAGGCGCAACTGCTTCAGGTCGTACAGGTCGCGGTGCGACTGAGCGATGTATTCTTTCAGTACATAGAGCGAATACGGGGTAAGCGTATTACCTACGCCCCACCATTCGGAATTGTTCTCCCACTGGTAGATTGCCGCCAGATCTTCGGGCTCGAGCGCGCGCAGGCGGATATGTTCGTTTTCAAGTAGCGCCATTGTTATCTGCCGGGCGAAACAAGCCGGCCGCTTTTAAGGGTAAATACATGATGAGTACAATGCTTATCTTCCAGCTTGTCCATAAAGAGAAGCATTTGTTCAAATCGGGCGTCAGGATAACAAAACGCATAGTCGGAAAAATGTTTCATCCGGTTGCGACGACAGATGGCATCCATCACCCGCTCGGTATCCAGATCCCAAAGGTTGACATATTCCAGATCGGGCATCTGTTTCACACAGGCTGCTTTCACCGCTTCGAAATGATCCTCTCGACAGAAGATCAGCAGGCGGCGGCGCTTGACAGACTTCGGTTTCTTCGTCTTCGACGAACCAAACAGCGATGCCATACCTGCCTTCAGGGAGACAGCCATCCGGATCAACCCGGTCATCAACCACCCCGATCGCGGATAATACTTCTTGAAGAAGATCACCATCGCCCCGTAGAAAGCCCGAATATAGGAAGGATCTCCATACTTGGTTGATTCCCCCTTATAATGCAGGATACGTTCGGGGATATAATAATTCTTGTAACCGCCTTGTACAATCCGGTACGAAAGATCGATATCTTCGCCATACATAAAGAACGATTCATCCAGCAAACCCACCTCATCCAATGCCTCATGGCGGACGAGCATAAAGGCACCCGCTAACACGTCCACCTTATGTTGTTTCTCTTCCGACAAATACGGCAAACTATACCGGGCAAATACTGATGAATACGGGAACACCTTCGACAGCCCAAACAACTTACAAAACGACACCCACGGCGATGGGAATGCCCGCTTACTTTCAGCCAGGAAACGCCCGTGACCGTCAATCATCTTCACTCCGACCGCTCCCGCCTTGGGATGCTCGTCGAGGAAGAAACAAAGCGAACGCAGGCTCTCTTCACCAATCACCGTATCGGGATTCAGCAGCAGGACATATTCGCCCTGGCATTGCCTGATAGCCTGATTATTAGCCGTAGCAAATCCGGGATTATGATCATTGGCTATAAATGTGACGTCGGGAAACAACGGACGCAGGTAATCCAGCGAGCCGTCAGTCGAATTATTGTCTACCACTATCACTTCTGCATCCATTCCGGCGGTAGCCGCCTGAACGGAATAAAGGCAATGTTCAAGGAAATACTTGACATTATAATTGACAATGACAACAGAGAGTTTTGTTTCGTACATAGTAAGCGTAATTACCGGTTATAGTTTCAATGAATCCGAGAATGGCATCCGGTTCAGGATCGAACGTCCGAGTGTGATCTCGTCAGCATATTCAATCTCATCGCCGATGGAAATACCACGGGCAATGACACTGATCTTCACATCCAGTCCCGACAGTTTGCGGTAGATAAAGAAGTTGGTCGTATCGCCTTCCATCGTGGTGCTCAGCGCTAGGACTACTTCCTTCACTTCGCCCTCCCTCACACGAGCCACCAGGCTGTCGATCTGCAAATCAGACGGGCCTATACCATCCATCGGCGAGATGATACCGCCCAACACATGATACACGCCCCGGAATTGTCCGGTATTCTCTATCGCCATCACCTCCTTGATATTCTCTACCACACAAACGATCGACCTGTCGCGCGACGGACTGGCACAGATCGGGCAGATGGTATCATCACAGATATTATGGCACACCTGGCAGTACTTCACATCACGGCGCAAAGCCAGCAACGCCGACGCAAAGCCTTCGGTATATTTTGTTTCCCGGCGGAGCATATAAAGAGCTAGCCGAAGTGCTGTCTTCCGCCCTACGCCTGGCAGCGAAGCCAACTCGTTCACTGCACTTTCCAACAACGCCGATGGATATTTCTGGTTCATCTATTCCTCGTTCTTTGCGGCAAAGATAGGGATTTATATGGATATGACGGCGTGGGATCAAGAAGAAGTACCTATAACCGGATACGATAAACGGCGAAGGTGAGTGGTTGAACGGTCACATTCCAAGCCGTACCTTCCAATTCGACTTCCGACACGATGGGCATCACGCGGTCGGGAGTGGCTAAAGTATTCGTTGCTTCCACATCAGAGACATGCAGGCGTGTAAGCGTTCCCGTATGCTTTCCGCCGGGTATCCCGTCGAGAGCCAGTTGTATCCGTTTGTTCTGCAAGCCGGTATTGGCTATTTTAATGATCACTTCGTTCGTAGTTTTGTCAATACAAGCGGTGGCATAAAGGTCGCTTTGTCCGGTAACGGGCTTGCCTTCGAACGAGAGAGGCAATACATGTGTACCGGCATTGCATCCGTAAAGTTGCTGCACGTAGTAGTTTGGGGTACACACCACTGACAGGTTATCAAACCAAATCAAGTCGGGTCGCCACTGCCAGGCATCCACATGGGAAAACAACGGTGCATACGTTGCCAACCGCACTACATCCGCATTGCGTTCGAAACCGGTCATAAAGGCGGCCTCACACAAGGCTGTCAGGAAACTGTTTTTCCGGTTAGACGGGTGACAGGCATATTCCCCGGCAAACACTTTCGGACCGTTGCGGTCGTACGAATCATAACGAGCGGCGCCGTTCAGGAACCATTCGGGTGAGCGATAGTAGTGCTCATCCACGAGGTCTACCTGGAGGCGTTTCATCTCCGGCCATAGATAGTCGAAGTCTTCTCCTTCCGAACCGGGACCTGAACCACCGATAATCCGTATATTGGGATACCTGGCACGAATCTGTTTGATAAACGGTTCGAGCCGCTCGGTATAAAGCACTCCCCATTGCTCGTTACCAACAGCAAGGTACTTGAGGTTAAAAGGAGCCGGATGACCCATCTCCGCACGAACCTTTCCCCATTTAGACGTAATGGAACCGTTGGCAAACTCAATCAGATCCAGGGCGTCGTCGATAAACGGCTGAAGCTTATCCACGGAACAGTTTTCATTTGGATCATCGTTCTCATACTGGCAAGATAGGCCGCAGTTCAGTACCGGCAACGGCTCGGCACCAATGTCTTCGCTCAACAGGAAGTATTCATAGAAGCCAAGACCGTATGACTGATAGTAATCGGAAAACTTCTTATTCTCGAACGTATAGTTCCAACGATTGATATTGGTCGGACGGTTCTCGACCGGACCGATAGTATTCTTCCACTGATAACGGGTCGCCAGGTTAGTACCTTCCACAATACAGCCACCGGGGAAGCGGAACACGCCCGGCCGGAGATCTTTCAACGCCTGTGCCAAGTCAATACGCAAGCCGTTCGCACGATTATTGAAAGTCTTTTGCGGGAAGAGGGAGATATGTTCAAGATCTATCACACCCTTTGTCTCCATCGTGATCCGAAGACGGGCTTTTGCCTCCGTCGTTCCGGGTGCAAGGACAACGGCATAGCGTGTCCAATTCTTATTGTTCAGATCCATTCGCTGTGTCTCGACAATGGTGTTTCGGTCGCTGACCAGTTCGATACGGAGCGTGATCGGGGTATTATTAATGGTACGCGCGTAAAGGGAAAAGTCGTACTTTTCCCCGGCTTTGACGCCGATACCTTTGAAGCCTTCGTTATCCAGTCCGGTGCCGGTCAGTTCCTTTTCATACGACAAGCGTACATAATGCGGATTGCGGTCAAAACAAGGCGACTTGGTCTGGATCGTCACATTTCCGAAAGGTGTCCAACCGACAAACGGGTGATCAAACTCAAACGACCGGTTCTTGATCAGTTCGGCATACAGCCCGCCGTCAGCTCCGAAGTTGATATCCTCGAAGAAGACGCCATACATATCAGGACTAATCGTCGCACCGGGTTTATTCACATCGATCCTGAACGTGTGGACCGGGCTCCAGGGCTGTTGCGCCGTTGCCGTCAACCCCATGCACAAGAGGCATAGGCCAAGGGTGTTTTTCATGTTTCGTATCATATCAATGACTAAAATAATGGTAACGGATGCTAAATTACACTTATTCGCGCGACATACAATGAATAAAAAGAAGATAAAGAAAGGGCAAAAGGGCAAATACTGCTATAAAACATAAAATCGTTCACCCGTTAATACGAATAAGAAAGTTACTTTTACACGCAATTTAATAGCTAAAAGCATTTCATGAAAAACAAAATCACGCTATCTGGGTTGTCTATTGACGCTTTCAGTAAGCAAATAGACGGGAAAGATACCATTCTTTGTGTGCTTTCCAACAGCAAGGGAGCCGAACTTACTATTACTAACTATGGAGCCAAGATCGTGTCGCTGGTAGTCCCCGACAGGGATGGAAAGCCGACCGACGTAGTGACCGGCCACAATTCCATCGACGAATATACGATATCCGAAGAGCCTTATTTCGGCGCTATCTGCGGACGATTTGGTAACCGTATCGCCAAAGGTTGTTTTGTATTGGACAGTGTGACGTACGACAAGCTCGCCATCAACAACGGCCCGAACAACCTGCATGGCGGGATCAAAGGATTCAATTCAGTTGTATGGGACATTGTAAAAGCCGACGAGCAGATGATTACCCTGCACTATGTGGCTGCTGACGGCGAAGAAGGCTTTCCCGGTGAACTGGACACCACCGTCAGCTACGAGTTGACCGACGATAATGAGGTCGTGATCACCTACCAGGCTGCCACCAGCAAACCGACGGTGCTCAACCTCACCAACCACTCATATTTCAACCTCTCGGGTGCAGGCGATCCGTATATCGGCGACCACCTGTTGACGATCAACGCAGACTACTATCTGCCGACTGACAACACCGCTATCCCCTACGGCCCGAAGGAACAGGTAGAAGGCACACCGATGGATTTCCGTACACCGTTTGCCGTAGGCGCCCGTATCAACGACGACTTCGAGCAACTGGTATTCGGTAAAGGCTACGATCATACGTTCATTCTGAACAAGGAAGGCAGCGAAATGTCATTCTGTGCCCGTTGTGAATCGCCGAAGACCGGCATCGTGATGGAAACTTACACGACCGAACCGGGCGTGCAACTATACACAGGTAACTGGATGACAGGTAACTTCGCCGGCAAGAACGGCCAACGCTATCCCGAACGTGCCGCCCTGTGCCTCGAAACACAACATTTCCCCGACAGTCCGAACAAACCCGAATATCCGTCGACCGTGCTCCGTCCGGAAGAAACCTTTCGCAGCCAGACGATATTCAAATTCTCCGTACATTCTTAATACAATTTTATAACTAAACAATTATGACAACAAACGAACAAAAGAATTACACGTTGCCGATTATCATGATGATCCTACTCTTCGGTATGATCTCTTTCGTGACTAACCTGGCCGCCCCGATGGGTGTCGTATTAAAGGCTCAATTTTCTATTTCTAATGCCTTGGGCATGTTGGGTAACGCCGCCAACTTTATTGCCTATGCCGTAATGGGTATTCCTGCAGGTATCCTGCTGCAGAAGGTAGGTTACAAGAGAACAGCGTTGATCGCTATCGCCGTAGGTTTTGTGGGTGTAGGTATCCAGATGCTTTCAGGTTACGCAAGTCCGGATGCGGCTTTCGCAGTGTATCTTTTGGGTGCATTTGTTGCCGGTTTCTCCATGTGTATGCTGAACACGGTGGTTAACCCGATGCTCAACACCTTAGGTGGTGGTGGTAACAAGGGTAACCAGCTGATCCAGATCGGTGGTTCGTTCAACTCGGTGTTGGGCACGCTGACCCCGATGTTGGTAGGTATCCTGATCGGTGAAATGTCTAAGGCTACGATTTCGAACATATTCCCGGTAATGTACATTGCCATGGGTATCTTCGCGACCGTTTTCATCGTTCTTTGGGCTGTAAAGATCCCGGAACCTCACGCAGAACTGGCTTCCGAACCGTTGAGCACACTGATGGCTGGCGCATTGAAATTCCGCCACTTCATTCTGGGTGCTATCGGTATCTTCGTATATGTAGGTGTTGAAGTAGGTGTGCCGGGTACATTGAACCTCTTCCTGACAGATGCCAGTGGCAAGGGTGCTGGAATCGACCCGACTACGGCCGGATTCGTTATTGGAACATACTGGTTCCTGATGTTGGTCGGACGTCTGACAGGTGCTTCTATCGCGGCTAAAGTATCCAGCAAAGCGATGCTTAGCTTTGCCTCCAGCCTGGGGCTGCTCTTCGTTCTTTGCGCCATCTTTGCTTCTACCAGCAACATGGTCGACCTGCCCGTATTGATGAAGAACGATGCCGGCGCCATCTCCTTCGGTATGGCTCAGGTTCCCATCAACGCAGCGTTCCTTGTATTGGTTGGTCTCTGTACTTCCATCATGTGGGGTGGTATCTTCAACCTCGCCGTAGAAGGGCTGGGCAAATTTACAGCTGCTGCTTCAGGTATCTTCATGGTACTGGTTTGCGGTGGTGGTCTGTTGCCTCTGTTGCAGAACTACGTTGCCGACCTTACCAACTTCATGACTAGCTACTGGGTAATCATCGCCGGTTTGGCTTACCTGCTGTATTATGCATTGATCGGCAGCAAGAATGTGAACAAAGAAGTTTCGACAAAATAAGCAAACACATATAAACATATGTGAAGAAACTATTCGGCGTTTGTCGAATAGTTTCTTCCTGTTTTAATCATAAACACAGAAATAAAGGATATGCAGAAACAAATCAGTACAAAATTTCAGGAGTTATTCCAGACCGAAGGCAATATATTTGCTTCTCCGGGTCGTATCAACCTGATCGGTGAACACACTGACTACAACGGTGGCTTTGTATTCCCCGGAGCGATAGACAAAGGCATGATTGCCGAGATCAAACTGAACGGAACCGACAAGGTACGCGCGTTTGCAATCGACTTAAACGAATATGCCGAATTCGGCCTCGAAGAAGGTGACCTGCCACAAGCCGGTTGGGCAAAATACCTCTTCGGCGTATGCCGTGAAATCATCAAACGGGGTGGTAAGATCGGCGGTTTCGACACCGTCTTTGCAGGTGACGTACCTCTGGGCGCCGGGATGTCTTCCTCCGCTGCCCTCGAAAGCACCTATGCCTTTGCGTTGAATGAACTGTTCAGCCTGGGTATTGACAAATTTGAATTGGCAAAGATCGGTCAGTCAACCGAGCACAACTATGTGGGTGTGAAATGCGGTATCATGGACCAGTTTGCCTCCATCTTTGGAAAAGCCGGCAGCCTGATCCGTCTGGATTGCCGTTCGCTCGAATACAAATACTTCCCGTTCAATCCGATAGGCTATAAGTTGGTATTGCTCGATTCAGTAGTCAAACACGAATTGGCTTCGTCGGCTTATAACAAACGTCGCCATTCGTGCGAAACAGTAGCCGCTACCATCCGAAAAAATCATCCGGAAGTAGAATTCCTGCGTGACGCCACCCTGGAAATGCTGCAAGCCGTGAAGGCGGAAGTGAGCGAAGAAGACTACATGCGTGCCGAATACGTGATCGAAGAAGTACAACGCGTACTCGACGTTTGCGACGCACTCGAACGCGGCGACTATGAAACCGTAGGGCAGAAAATGTACGAAACGCACCACGGCATGAGCAAACTCTACGAAGTAAGCTGCGAAGAACTCGACTTCCTCAACGACGTCGCCAAGCAATGTGGTGTGACAGGTTCACGCGTGATGGGTGGCGGATTCGGCGGATGCACCATCAACCTGGTGAAAGAAGAGTTGTATGAAGCATTCGTAAAGGAAGCCTTTGCCGCATATACAGCCAAATTCGGTCACGAGCCTAAACTGTACGATGTCGTAATCAGCGACGGAGCCCGCAAACTCGCATAACAAACAATTAAGTACCACATATAGTATGTCACCCGCATTTTATCAGGAACAGGTAAAATTCTATGTAGCAGTAGACTGTATCATCTTAGGTTTTGATAATAACGAACTACACGTTTTATTATACAAACGAACCTTCGAACCGCTACAGGGACAATGGTCGCTCATGGGAGGCTTTGTCAAATCAGGCGAAGGCGTAAACGAAGCAGCCTCCCGCGTACTGACGGAATGTACCGGTATTGACAATATATTTATGGAACAAATAGGAGCATACGGAGATGTAACACGCGACCTCGGGGAGCGTGTTATCTCCGTTGCTTATTATGCCTTGGTCAACATCAAGGATTTCGACGACGCCCTGCTGGAACAATACAACGCACGGTGGACAAAAGTGGAAGAGCTTCCGTCCCTGATTTTCGACCATAACCAGATGGTCGCCGACGCCATGCATATCCTCAAACAAAAGGCTGCCATCCAGCCCATCGGCTTTAACCTCTTACCTGAGAAATTCACGCTACCCAAGCTCCAATGCCTGTACGAGGCCATCTACCAAACGCCGCTCGACAAACGCAACTTCCGCAAGAAACTAAACTCCATGGACCTACTGGAGAAACTGAATGAGAAGGACAAAAAAAGTTCCAAACGCGGTGCCTTCTACTACAAGTTCAACGAAGAGAAATACAACAAACTTCTCAAAGGCGGCTTCTTCTTCTCGCTGTAAACCTAATCCTTCAGACTTTAGTCCGGCCGATCAGAAATACGTCTTTACAGCGAATTCAAATTGTTCCATAAATATCTTCTTGAAGGCATGGAGATTATTCTGTTCATAATATATTAGCATAGCCTTCTTGTAATGTCCCAAAAATCATCATTATGTTCCAAAACGATCGTCATTATGTTCCAAAACAAACGCGATGACGTTCATTTTCGATCATCATCGACTTTTTTGTAGCGATTAACGGATTGGGGAAAATCGGATGTTGGTCCTGATAAAACCAGGCCTGCGCCTCAATTTATCTTCAATTCCAGCAAAAATTAAACGCTCATTCATCTTCTCCTGAGAAGTTTTGCATCTTTCCTGTTCACCAGCTTATCTTCTATCACCGACATCCGAACTTACTATTTACTAAGATTCGGAAGCCGGGCTTGGTTGTTGGGGATGTCGTTTTAATGGGGAAAGAATACGTTTTCTTTTTTTAACACAAAACCTCTGAGAAGCATGCTGCACAACATCTTATTTTCTGCATTTTCACCCAAAAACACTGTAATTTTACAACCACAACATAATAGTGTAATCATATACACTTATTAATATACAAATCGCTCATTCCAAAAGATATAATAATCCACTTAAAGTCGAAAAAGCATGGAAGGATTAAAGAAAAAAGTATATGAAGCTAACTTAGATCTGGTAAAGCACGGATTGGTGATCTTTACCTGGGGAAATGTCAGCACAATCGACCGCGAAAAGGGAGTGGTTGTGATCAAGCCTTCCGGCGTTTCGTACGACAATATGAAAGTCTCCGATATGGTGGTGCTCGACCTGCAGGGGAATATCGTGGAAGGAGACCTCAAACCCTCATCGGATACGCCGACACACTTGGTACTGTACAATGCGTTTCCGGAAATAGGTGGTATCGTCCATACACATTCTACGTATGCGACGGCGTGGGCACAGGCCGGACGTGACATTCCCAATATAGGGACAACGCATGCCGATTATTTCAAAGATGCGATTCCCTGCACACGCCAAATGACTATTGCTGAAATTGAAGGCGAATATGAAAAGGAAACCGGGAATGTGATCATCGAACGTTTTGCCGCCCTCAACCCCATACATACACCGGGGGTCTTGGTCGAGAACCACGGGCCGTTTGCCTGGGGCAAAGATGCGTCCAATGCCGTACACAATGCCGTAGTGATGGAACAAGTGGCAAAGATGTCCTATCTCTCGCTGGGCATCAACCCGCTCCTCACCATGAATGAGCATCTGATCACCAAGCACTTCAACCGTAAACATGGCCCAGACGCTTATTATGGTCAGAAATAAGAAAAAACAAATCAATTAATATCAACCTATTAAATCAACAAACCATGGATTTTAAAGAACTTGAAGTATGGTTCGTCACAGGAGCACAGCTGCTGTACGGAGGTGATGCTGTCGTACAAGTCGACGCACATTCCAACGAGATGGTCAAAGGATTGAATGAATCCGGCACACTGCCCATTAAGGTCGTGTATAAAGGTACAGCTAATTCCAATCCGGAAGTAACAGCTATCTTCCGTGCGGCAGGCAACGACCCGAAATGTATCGGCGTGATCACCTGGATGCACACATTCTCACCCGCCAAGATGTGGATTCAAGGGCTGAAAGATTACAAAAAACCCCTGCTCCACCTCCACACTCAGTTTAACAAGGAAATCCCCTTCGGCGAGATCGACATGGATTTCATGAACCTGAACCAGAGTGCGCACGGTGACCGCGAATTCGGACACATCGTGAGCCGTATGCGTAAGAACCGCAAAGTAGTGGTAGGCCATTGGACAGACACGAAAGTACAGGGACATATCGCCGTATGGATGCGCGTTGCCGCAGCCTGGGCAGATGCACAGGATATGCGTATCATTCGCTTCGGCGACCAGATGAACAACGTAGCCGTAACAGACGGTGACAAGGTAGAAGCCGAAATCCGTATGGGCTATCACGTAGACTACTTCCCGATCGGCGACCTGGTCGCTTATCAAGACAAGGTTACAGAAGCCGACGTCGACGAAATGGTTGCTACCTACGAAAAGGAATACGACTTTGCCGACAATTGCCAAAAAGACGGCAAGGATCACAACCAGGTACGCGAAGCTGCCCGCGAAGAGATCGCCATGCGTCGCTTCCTGAAAGATAAGAATGCCAAGGCGTTCACCACCAACTTCGATGCTCTCCACGGCCTCAACCAACTGCCCGGTCTGGCTTCGCAACGCCTGATGGCCGAAGGTTACGGTTTTGGCGCCGAAGGCGACTGGAAGACGGCTGCCCTCTACCGTACCTTCTGGGTGATGGGACAAGGTCTGCCGGGAGGATGTTCGTTCCTCGAAGACTATACCTATCACTTCGACGGCGAAAAGAGCGCCATCCTGCAAGCCCATATGTTGGAGATCTGCCCGCTGATCGCGGCCGGTAAGCCGCGTCTGGAAGTACACTCGCTGGGCATCGGCGGCAAGGCTGACCCTGCCCGTCTGGTATTCACCTCGCACGCAGGTGCCGGTGTCGCTGCTACGATCGTGGATATGGGTAGCCGTTTCCGTATGATCGTTAACAATGTGGATGTGTTGGCACAAGACAAACCGATGCCGAAGCTACCGGTTGCCAGTGCATTGTGGATTCCACAACCGAACCTCGAGATCGGTGCTGCCGCCTGGATCCTGGCCGGAGGTACACATCACACCGCCTTTTCGTACGACCTGACAAACGAGTACATGGAAGACTTCGCCGACATCGCTGGTATCGAACTGGTGACGATCGACAACAACACGACGATCAACGAGTTCAAGAAAGAACTTCGTTTCAACGACGTATATTACATGTTGAACCGCGCATTGGAAGCCTGAGTATGAGTAGTGATAACAAATATGTAATAGGCCTCGACTACGGCAGCGACTCTTGTCGCGCCGTAGTTATCAATGCCCGCACCGGGGAAGAAATGGCTTCGGCCGTGAAGTACTATCCCCGCTGGATGGAAGGCAAATACTGCGATCCGTCGAAGAACCGCTACCGCCAGCATCCGCTGGATTATGTGGAATGCCTCGAAGCTACCGTCAAGGAGTCACTGGCTAAATGTCCGGCAGGCACTGCCGAAAACGTAGTCGGCATGGCTTTCGACACCACCGGCAGTACACCCGTATTGACCGATAGCGAAGGTACTCCCCTCGCCCTGTTGCCAGAGTTTGCAGAAAATCCGAACGCTATGTTCGTGCTCTGGAAAGACCATACGGCCATCCGGGAAGCAGCCGAGATCAACGAACTGGCCCGTCAATGGGACACAGACTATACAGCCTACGAAGGCGGCATCTATTCTTCCGAATGGGTATGGGCCAAGATGGCACACGTTCTGCGTGAAGATGCCGGTATCCGCGACAAGGCGTACGCTTGGATCGAACATTGCGACTGGTTGCCGGCATTGCTGACGGGCAAGACGAAACCGGAAGAAGTGTACCGCGGCCGTTGCTCGGCCGGTCACAAAGCAATGTGGTTGGAACAGTGGGGCGGACTTCCTTCCGAAGAGTTCCTCACCACGTTCGAACCGCTGCTGGCCGGTTACCGGAGTCACCTCTACGAAAAGACGTATACCAGCGACGTAAAGGTAGGCACACTTACCCCCGAATGGGCACACCTGTTAGGACTGCCAGCCGATACAGCCATAGCCGTCGGTGCCTTCGACTGCCATATGGGAGCCGTCGGAGCAGAGATCACCCCGAAGACATTCGTACGCGTGATCGGCACGTCGACCTGCGACATCATGGTATCATCATATGAAGAAATCGGCGACAAATTGATCCCCGGTATCTGCGGACAGGTGGACGGTTCGGTCATTCCCGGTATGATGGGCCTTGAAGCCGGACAGTCCGGTTTCGGTGATATCTATGCCTGGTTCAAACGCGTACTGGCATGGCCGTTGGAAAACGTGCTGTCACAAACGACGCTCATCGACGAAGCAACCAAGAACAAACTGATCGAAGAAACAGCCGACCGCATCATACCCTTCCTCTCGGAAGAAGCGGCCAAGGTGCCTGTAAGCGAAAGTTCAATCCTTGCTATCGACTGGATGAACGGACGCCGTACACCCGATGCCAGCCAACTGGTGAAAGGAACGATTACCGGCCTCAACCTGGCCAGCTCAGCTCCGCTGATCTTCCGCGCGTTGGTGGAAGCAACGGCATTCGGTTCGAAAGCGATCGTGGATCGTTTCCTCGAAAACGGTATCGAGATCGACAGCGTGATCGGTATCGGCGGTATCTCGTTGAAGTCGCCCTTCGTGATGCAGACGCTGGCCGATGTGCTGAATATGCCCATCAAGGTAGCCAAAGCCGAACAGGCATGCGCTTTCGGTGCATCGATGTTCGCCGCCGTGGCTGCCGGTGTATATAATAAGGTAGAAGAAGCCCAGCAGGCTATGGGACAAGGCTTTGCCAGGGAATACTATCCGAACCGGGTCAACCACGAAGCCTATCTGCCGCTTTACGACAAGTACCGCAGACTGGGTCAGTTCACCGAAAAAGAATTGTTTGCCTGAGATAACAAGCCTCATTCAAAAAGAGATTGCTATCTTTGCACAAATTTAAATCCTATCAAGATGAACGATATCAAACAAATGAACAAAGCAGCAGACAATATTCGCATACTGGCTGCATCAATGGTTGAAAAGGCTAAATCCGGTCACCCTGGTGGCGCTATGGGAGGTGCTGACTTTGTAAACGTTTTGTTTTCAGAACACTTGATATACGATCCCAAAAATCCAAAATGGGAAGGAAGAGACCGTTTCTTCCTCGATCCGGGACACATGTCGCCCATGCTTTACGCCGTATTGGCCCTCGCAGGTAAATATACGATGGGCGAACTGGCTGAGTTCCGCCAGTGGGGCAGCCCCACACCGGGTCACCCCGAATTGGATATCATGCGTGGCGTGGAAAACACTTCCGGCCCGCTGGGACAGGGACATACGATGGCTGTCGGCGCTGCCATAGCCGCCAAGTTCCTGAAAGCCCGCTTGGGGGATGTAATGAATCAAACGATCTACGCTTATATTTCAGATGGTGGCGTGCAGGAAGAAATCTCTCAGGGAGCCGGACGTATTGCCGGTACGCTGGGACTGGACAATCTAATCATGTTTTACGATGCCAACAACATCCAGCTTTCGACCAAGGTGGACGAAGTAACGACTGAAAACGTTGCTGCCAAGTACGAAGCTTGGGGTTGGAATGTAATCACCATCAACGGAAACGATGCCGCCGAGATACGTCAGGCATTGACGGATGCAAAAGCCGAGCAATCGCGCCCGACCCTCATCATTGGTAATACGCTGATGGGTAAAGGTGCATTGGCTGGGGATCAGACTTCGTACGAAGACAAAGTCTCCACACACGGCCAACCGCTTTCTGCTGCCGGTGCTTGTATGGCTTCGACCATCAGCAACCTGGGAGGTGATCCGGAGAACCCGTTCACCATCTTCCCCGAAGTGGCTGAACTATACGCCAACCGCACCAGGGAACTGGAAGCCATCGTAGCCGAACGCTATGCAGCCAAAGCTGCCTGGGCGAAAGCCAACCCCGAAGGGGCGGCCAAACTGGAAAAATGGTTCGGCGGAGAGACGCCTCAGATCAATTGGGAAGCTATCGAGCAAAAGTCCAACCAGGCTACCCGCGTTGCCTCAGCTACCGTACTTGGTGTGCTGGCCTCACAGGTAGAGAATATGGTATGTGCATCGGCCGACCTTTCCAACTCGGATAAGACCGACGGATTCCTGAAAAAGACGCAGGCCTTCACCCGTGGTGATTTCAGCGGCGCCTTCTTCCAGGCCGGCGTATCCGAACTGACGATGGCGTCTGTCTGCCTCGGCATGAGCCTGCACGGCGGCGTGTTCGTAGCCTGCGGTACCTTCTTTGTGTTCTCCGACTATATGAAACCTGTCATCCGTATGGCTGCCCTGATGGAACAGCCGGTGAAGTTCATCTGGTCGCACGACGCGTTCCGCGTGGGAGAAGACGGTCCTACCCATGAACCTGTAGAACAGGAAGCACAGATCCGCCTGATGGAGAAACTGAAAAATCACAAAGGACATAACTCAATGCTGGTATTGCGTCCGGCCGACGTAACGGAAACCACCGTAGCCTGGAAGATGGCGATGGAGAACACCCACACACCGACCGGTCTGATCTTTTCCCGCCAGAATATTACTGACCTGCCGACAAAAGGCAACCGCTATGCGGAAGCCCTGCAAGCCGAAAAGGGAGCGTATATCGTGGAAGAAGACGCACAGCCGGATGTAACGTTAGTCGCTTCCGGTTCGGAAGTAGCCACCCTGGTGGAAGGCGCTGCCCTACTCCGTGCAGACGGCGTGAAAGTACGCATCGTATCCGTACCGTCGGAAGGCCTGTTCCGCTCGCAGAACAAAGCCTATCAGGAAACTGTTATTCAGACAGGAAGCAAGATATTCGGACTCACCGCCGGACTGCCCGTCACCCTCGAAGGACTGACCGGTGCCAACGGCAAAGTATGGGGATTGGAATCGTTCGGATTCTCCGCTCCGTACAAGGTGCTCGACGAAAAGCTGGGCTTCACGGCACAGAACGTGTACCAACAGGTGAAAGAGTTAGTAGGATAAATGAATCTCCTTTAAAATAGCAAACGATGATGATAGGTTTATGTAGTGACCATGCCGGTTTCGAAATAAAAGAATATATCAAGGAAATACTGGAAGAGAAAGGGGTGCCGTATAAGGATTTCGGTACCCACTCTACCGCCAGTTGCGATTATGCGGACTTTGCACACCCGATGGCGGAAGCTGTCGAAGCAGGCGAAGTGTATCCGGGTATCGCCGTCTGCGGTTCCGGGAATGGTATTGGCATGACATTAAACAAACATCAGGGAATCAGGGCTGCACTTTGTTGGGAAGAAGAGATCGCCCGTCTGGCGCGGTCGCATAACGATGCCAACGTATTGGTCCTGCCCGGTCGTTTCATCAGCAAGGAGGAAACCACTAAAGCTGTCGAAGCCTTCCTCAACACACCGTTTGAAGGCGGACGACATCAAAAGAGGATTGATAAAATTCCTCTATAAGTATTGATTTCAATAGATGCTCACTATGCCAATGGAACTATAGGTAAAATCCATTGGTAGATCGGTGCATCCTTACATGCTTAATTGTTAACTTTTAATTCTTAATTGTATATGAATTGGAATTCACACGAATTCATCTGGCTCGACTGGATGATTCTCACCATCGGTATATTAGCAGTAGTATGGGCTGTTTGGCGTTCGATCCAAAAAGACAAACGCATGCAACAGGGAGCCAATAGCGAAGATTACTTATTCGGTAAAGGAGAACCCTGGTATATTATTGGCGCAGCTATCTTTGCTGCCAACATTGGTTCGGAACACCTGGTAGGACTTGCCGGTACAGGCGCAAAGGCAGGTGTAGGTATGGCACACTGGGAAATGCAGGGCTGGATGATCCTTATCCTAGGCTGGCTCTTTGTTCCCTTCTACCAACTGATGAACAATAAGATGGGCAAAATCATCACGATGCCCGACTTCCTCAAATATCGTTATACACCGGCTACGGGCTCCTGGCTGTCCATCATTACACTGGTTGCCTATGTACTGACCAAAGTAAGCGTTACGGCGTTTACCGGAGGTATCTTTATGGAGAGTTTGCTGGGCTTACCTTTCTGGTATGGAGCCATCGGCTTAATCGTCCTGACAGGTATCTTTACCGTATTGGGAGGGATGAAAGGGGTGATGACACTATCGGCCATTCAAACACCTATACTTATTCTCGGTTCATTCCTTGTACTGTTCCTGGGATTATCGGCGCTCGGAGAAGGCAGTATTGCTGCTGGTTGGACGGCGATGATCGAGTATTCCAGAACATTGAACGTAGGGACAGACGGCGTCGCTTATGGCACAAACCATATGTTCCACCTCCAAACGGGCGACCCGTTGTATGATGACTATCCCGGTTTCTGGGTATTCATTGGAGCGTCGATCATCGGCTTCTGGTATTGGTGTACAGACCAACATATCGTTCAACGTGTACTTGGACAGCGTAAAGGTGAATCAAACGAAGAGGTAATGAAACGTGCACGCAGAGGTACGATTGCTGCCGGTTACTTCAAATTGTTGCCTGTATTCATGTTCTTGATCCCAGGTATGGTTGCAGCTGCATTAGCTGCACGCCCCGATAGCGGCTTCGCATTGAACGACCCGGATACAGCCTTTGGCTCGATGGTGAAATTTGTCTTACCGGCAGGAGTGAAAGGGATTGTTACAATCGGTTTCATATCAGCTTTGGTAGCTTCTCTGGCTGCCTTCTTCAACTCTTGCGCCACACTGTTTACGGAAGACTTCTACAAGCCCAAATTCAAAAACAGGAGTGAAACGACATATGTATTGGTAGGTCGTATCGCGACGATTGTGGTGGTGGTACTTGGTATTGTATGGATACCGGTGATGATGAGCCTCGGCAGTCTGTACGACTACCTGCAAGGTATCCAATCACTGCTTGCTCCTGCGATGGTAGCCGTATTCGCACTGGGGATATTCTCCAAAAAGATTACGCCCAAGGCTGGTGAAGTAGGTATGATTGCAGGCTTTGTGCTCGGTATGGTACGCTTGCTGACCAACATCTTCACCAATACGGGTAAAGACCTGATGACAGGATGGTACTGGGAAAACACCACCTGGTTCTGGCAAACCAACTGGCTTATCTTTGAGATTTGGTTGCTTGTCTTCATCATGTTACTGATGGTTGTAGTATCTTTCTTTACGCCGAAACCGACTGCTCAACAGATTGAGGCCATCACTTTCACCAGCGACTATAAGAAACAAATCAAGAATAGCTGGGACAAGTGGGATGTGATTGCATCACTCGGGGTAGTAGCCCTCTGCGCATTGTTCTACTATTACTTCTGGTAATTCGTTGTAACAATAATATGATAAAAAAGGCGGCTCTATTCAAGAGTCGCCTTTCTTTGTATCTAAAAGGAGGATAAATGCCTTATTCCGCAAACGCCGATGTAATCGGGCGGGCGATCCATACCTGCGGTTGCTTTACGTCGAGCAGCCAGGCAATGGTGCCGGCGATATCATAAATCATGGTGCTTTCGGAAATCACATGACCTTTACGCACATTCTTGCCGTAGAAGATAATGGGAACGAGCATTTCTTGCATGGTCTTGCCTCCATGGCCTTTTTCAATACCGCCGTGGTCGGCAGTAACGATAATAACAGTTTCATCCATCATACCGGCTTCCTCTACTGCTGTCACGATCTGTGCCAGACAGCTGTCGAGGTGATTCTCCATGGCATAATATTCGGGCGAAGTCCAACCATATTGGTGCCCTGTTCCATCAGGCTTATCAAAGATAATGGCACAGAGGTTCGGCTTCTTTTCTTTGATATAAGGTACGGCTACCGTTGCACAACCATCCGGATTTTCTTCATTCATCACCGCCTGCTGACGGAAGTTCATGGCGAGCGTATCCACCAGGTAGTTCATCCCTTCCCATTCATAAATATAGCCGATTTCTGCATCCGGATGCTGCTCACGATAGAGGCCGAAGATATTCGGGAAACGGTTATCCATATTCACCACGCGGGAAGGAAGTTCCGGCGTACGCGATCCCCATTCCGTATATCCGTGCAGTTCAGGTCCGGCGCCCATAAACATGGAAGCCCAATTGACCGCACTGGAAGAAGGGAGCACCGAACGGTTGTCGAGCGTAGAGGCTCCCTCAGCCATTAACCGGCGCATGGTAGGCACTTCCACGCCATGTTTCATACTACAGGCACTAAAGCCATCGAAACCCACTAAAATCACATGCTTGGGGAGAGTGGAAGTTGGCGCGGCAGTCTGTTGCTGGCCGGCCGGTTGATTACATGCACTCATCACTAATACTAAAAGTCCTGACGCCAAAAATAATCTTTTCATTTTACGGAGAATTATAAACGTAATCTTTTGTATACGGCACAAAAATAGACATAATATTCAGCCCGCCGACAAGAATGCAGAAAATAAATCAAATAGTCTAAACAATCCCCAACCTGCGTTGTTATACATATATAAATAAATCAGTGTAGACCACTCATAACTAATTCGTACAATTAAACAATTCGTATTATGATCAAGAGAGAAAAAAGTATCGAACTACTGAACAAAGCAGTCCAGGAAGAAATGACAGCGCTGAATCAGTACATGTATTTCCATTTCCTGTTGGAAGATATGGGATATGACTATCTGGCAGCGTATTTCAAACGCGTGGGTATTGTTGAAATGATCCATGCCGAAAAATTTGCTGAGCGGATACTATTCCTGAAAGGTGATATCGACCTGAAGCCCTCGCGCAAGGTTGAACAGATCCATGACGTGAAAGCCATGCTCGAATTGGCTGAAAAGATGGAATCAGACACCGTAGTCAACTACAACGAATGGGCGAAACAGTGCGATGCCGAAAACGACTCTGCCTCCAAAAAACTATTTGAAAGCATTATCCTCGAAGAAGAAGATCACCAAGATCACTTCGATACCGAGATCGGCAATATGAACCTCTTCGGCGACAACTACCTGGCCCTGCAATCCATTGCACACAGCAAGAATGCAGCCAAAGGGAAATCAATCGAATAAGACACCTTATAAAACAAGAGAAGTCGGTCAATGACCGGCTTCTCTTGTTTTATAGGCTTACGCTTCCGGCTTCATAACGACACCGAGGCTTTTGCGACCGTTCATCTTAATTACCATTGGCTTGTCGAAACGAACATGGCGCAGGTATTCGGTTTCCTGTACGGCGGGAAAGGCATTAAGGTAGGCTTCGTCAAACAAACCGTCACCACGGAACGGGTTGATGGTGAAGTAACCCACACCAAACGATGTCAGGTTCTGGAAGAAGTGTGTTCCCTGGCTCGGGTCGATCCGGTAGTTTTCCAATCCACACTCTACAATCACACGTGCGTTACAGATATGCGGCCATTTCACAGGAATACCCAGCCAATGGTCACTACTTCCCCACCGTCCGGGTCCTACCAACACATAGCCTTTCTCCTCATCGGCAAACCGGCGGTTGATCTTCTCGATCTCATAACCAATCTGTTGGTTGTTGGCAGAGTTGAAGGCACCCGTCTTCACATAGACAATATCATATACATCGTTCATGACACCATGCCCCAACACGCTGGTCGAGGAGAGGAGTGTTTCCTCGGGAGCAATCACGGATATATCTTCATCCATCACCTCCTTGTTATCCACAATCGGACGTATCTGTAACAGGTAGAAGGAGGCATTTGTATAGTCGGTAGGATCTATATTGACGGCAAATTCCACTTCAATCGGACGCCCCATCTCGTTCTGACCGATCTTCAATATGTTCTCCAACGCCTCGGCCAGCGGGAAGACATCATGTTGGAGGATGTTAACGAACGAAATGATCTTGCGTCCTCCCGGATAATAGCCGTCGCGGATCATCTGGTCGTGCGGATCATACGTGGATACGATATACCGCAGCGAGCCATCGGCATCCGCGTCCTTCAAACCTAATTTCAACAGGTTAAAGGCATCGTCAACCCGGAAATGCTCCGCCAGATTCGCCAGATCGAGGGCATAGAAACGCGTCTGCGTTTCCTTCAACGCATAGTCCATCGTACTCAATTGCAAGATGTTGCGCGGATGGCGGGGGGAGAAGCGCAAAGTCATTCCCCCATCCACTATGTACTTACCCAGCCCGAGGGCAATATTAGCAATGCCATCTTCCGCTCGTTCATTACCGATAGGATAGAAGTTGAGTGAACGCGCTACACCGGATATCGTAGGATAGAAATGGTTGTTATACTGGCTACCGACAACTTCCTGCAAGACAACGGCCATCTTCTCCTGGTCGATCAGGTTGGATGTAGCCGTCATATACAGCTTACTATCTTTATAAAACACCGATGCATACACCGCTTTGACGGCATCGCTTACGGTCCGCAGCATCTCGTATTTATCGTCGGTCTTCGGTACCATATAAGTAGAATAGATACCAGCAAACGGCTGGTAGTGCGAGTCTTCGAGCAAGCTCGACGAACGTACGGCAATCGGATTACGGATCACGTCGAAGAACGCCATCAGGTCTTCGATCAGGTACGAAGGCAGACTGGCGCGCAGGAAATATTTCAGGATCTCTTCGTCCTCCATATCGCTGAGAGCGATAGGATAGAGTTCGTTCGTTTCCATGAATTCGTCGAAGATATCGGTACAGATCACGACCGTCTTCGGTATGTTTACCGTAAAATTCGCCCATTCGAGGGTGGGATAGCGTTTCACCATCGCGCCGATAAATGCGAGGCCTCTCCCCTTCCCTCCCAGCGAACCGTCGCCGATACGGGCAAAGTTACTGTATTCGTCAAAGCGTTCCTTCTTATAGACAGCCACGACCCCCTGGTTCTTCATCCGGCGGTATTGCACGATCAGGTCGAAGATTAACTGCCGCGCCTCGTCCATGTCCGTATAATCACACACATTCACATGCTTCAACACCTCTGCCGGCGGGAACATGGCACGCGAATAAAAGAAGCGGGAGAAATGATTACGCTGCAAATGGTAACGCAATGAGTCGTCAGGTATATCGAATATTTTCCGTTGTAGATCTTTCAAGTCGCGGATACGCATGATCTCTACCTTCGTATGAGGATTCAGGATGATAAAGTCGCCAAAACCAAAATGACGCATAATCTTCTTCCGGAGATCCTGCGGGTAGCTCTTCGCATTCTTATCAATAAAAGAAACGTTTAACTCCTCTGCATAAACACGGTTGGACGATTCCGACGATTCCATGACAAACGGGATGATCAATCCCGACTGACGTACATACTGTCCGAACCGGTAACCGGCCAACGGATCTTTCACCCCGTTACGCCAGAAGCTCATATCCGACACGATCCCCAGCATATTGTCGCGATACTGGTCGAAGATGCGAACAGCCTCTTCATAGGTACGCGCCAGTTTGATCTTCGGACGACCACGCATACGCAACGTCTGTTGGTGGTCGTTCAACGCTTCTTTAGAGAACTCCTGGCTCTGTTCGAGCACGATCCGGTACAGGTGGGGCAAGGCCGACGAATAGAAACGGATCGAGTCTTCGACCAACAATATAATCTGCACCCCGACACTGGCTGTATCGTCGGGCGCATTCATCTTATCTTCGATCAGCTTGATGATGGCAAGCAGCAACTCCGCATTACCGAGCCAGCTAAAGATATAGTCGATCGCCTCCATATCCTCGTTCGCTACGCGCTTGGACACTTCTTTCGAAAACGGCGTCAACACCACGATGGGGATATTCGGATACTCCCGTTTGATTCCTTTGGCCGCCGCAAAGATATCGCGGTTGTCCATATTCGGCATACAGATAACCAGTTCGAAGTAGCGGTCCTTCAATTCCGCGAGAGCTTCCGCCTCGGTAGTCACCTGTGTAAAACGCGGTGGATAACGCAGGCTAAGCGACGTATATTCGTTGAAAATTTGTTCGTCCACCCGTCCGTCATCTTCCAACATAAAGGAATCATACTTGGTAGCGATCAGCAACACATTATATATACGTTTGTTCATCAGATTGGCGAACGACGTATCTTTAAACACCAGTTTTTTAAAATCAGAAATACGACTCATGGCTTTTTTCTTCAATTTCAACGCCAAAAGTAAGAAAAAAACGTTTTTATTCCATATAAATCCATACATTTGCCTACATAATGTTATTCCAATTAAAAAATTCAAGTGCTATGAAGACCGAATTAATCATGCAAGCGCTGGAAGCAAAACATCCGGGAGAAAAGGAGTATTTGCAGGCGGTAAAAGAAGTTCTCTTGTCTATCGAACAAGTGTATAATCAACATCCTGAATTTGAAAAAGCAAAGATCATCGACCGCTTGGTAGAACCCGACCGTATCTTTACCTTCCGTGTTGCGTGGGTAGACGACCGTGGCGACGTACAGGTCAACCTTGGTTACCGTATACAATTCAACAATGCCATTGGCCCGTATAAGGGAGGAATCCGTTTCCACCCGTCGGTCAACCTTTCCATATTGAAATTCCTCGGTTTCGAACAAACCTTTAAGAACGCACTGACCACACTGCCGATGGGCGGTGGTAAAGGTGGTTCCGACTTCGCCCCCCGTGGGAAGAGCGATGGTGAAATCATGCGTTTCTGCCAGGCGTTCATCATGGAACTGTGGCGCAATATCGGCCCCGACACCGACGTCCCGGCTGGTGACATCGGCGTAGGCGGACGCGAAGTAGCGTATATGTACGGCATGTACAAGAAGCTGGCCCGCGAAAATACAGGTACGTTCACCGGTAAAGGTCTTGAGTTCGGCGGTTCGATCCTCCGTCCCGAAGCGACCGGTTACGGTGCGTTGTATTTCGTCCACCAGATGCTTCAGACACATAGCATCGACATCCAAGGCAAGACGGTTGCCATTTCCGGTTTCGGTAACGTAGCCTGGGGAGCTGCTTCGAAAGCGGTTGAACTGGGCGCCAAGGTGGTCACCATCTCCGGCCCCGACGGATACGTGTATGATCCCGACGGTATCTCCGGCGAAAAGATTGACTACATGCTCGAACTCCGTAACTCGGGTAACGACATCGTGCAGCCGTACGTCGACGAATTCCCCGGCGCAACGTTCTATCCGGGCAAACGTCCGTGGGAACAGAAGGTTGATATCGCACTGCCGTGTGCTACCCAGAACGAGCTGAACGACGAAGACGCCCGTCAGTTGATCGCCAATAAGACGCTGTGTGTGGCCGAAGTATCCAACATGGGTTGTACCGCCGAAGCAGTCGACTTGTTCATCGAACATAAGATCCTCTTTGGTCCGGGTAAAGCCGTCAACGCAGGTGGTGTAGCCACCTCCGGCCTGGAAATGACACAGAATGCCATGCATATCTCCTGGGGGGCCGAAGAAGTCGACGCCCGTCTGAAACAGATCATGAACGACATCCACGCCCAGTGCGTCGCCTACGGCAAAGACGGCGGGTACATCAACTACGTCAAAGGCGCCAATATCGCCGGTTTCATGAAAGTGGCTAAAGCCATGATGGCACAAGGCGTGATCTGATTTTTTCATTTTTTTAGCACCGCAAAGGACGCACAGCGTGTACGTACCTGCGGTGCTTTTTTATTGGGCGAATATCATCAGTAGTTTCACCTATGGATACTTTGTGTCTTACCTACAGAAACTGTTTGTACCATGTTGATAAAACTGTTTGTTTCACCCAGTGACACACCAACGCCAAAATCTACGACACCAAAGTAAATTCGCTTTAGTCAGCATTTTATCCATTTAAGCGAAGTGCACTGCTGATATTTTTGTATATTTGCCGTTAAGCATGAGAGAGCTGAAAAAACAGATTATCTCATGCTATTCTTACTACTTTAAACCACATAAAACCCAGTCATCATGAAAGTATTTTATTGGCTTTTTCCAGCAATGCTGTTATTCAATGCCTGCAGCAACTCTAAAAAAGGACAGGAACGCTCCTTGCCTGTCATGGACATTGAAGAGGGCTTGACCGACTTTTCCACACATAACCTGGATGAATATGCGACCGATATCCGGTATGTAAAGTTAGAAACTACTCCTCATAATCTTGTAAATGGTGATATCGTGAATCTTTTTTTAGAAAACAACAAAATCATTATTCATGATGCAGATCCTTTTCTGAAAGTATTCGATGCCACAACGGGAGAATATCTGTACAATATCGGTAAAAAAGGTCAAGGGCCGGGTGAGTTGGCATATCTGAGTAAAGCTGATATCAACGTAAAAGAGAATCGGGTGCTACTGAGCGGATCTGTTTCTTCTTACCTGTATGATATGAATGGTATTTTTATAGATCGGATACCTCAACCGGAGTCATCATGGGCTGATAGTGTAGAGTGGATAACTTCTAACGTCAGCATATTGGACAAAGACATTTTCGCCGGTGGGGTGATAACCAATACTGGTCATCAAACAGCGGCTGCGGTTATATACGACAAGCAAGCTACCGTTTTAAATATACTACCCAGCTATCGTGATTACATTCAAGCGGGAGCCCCTGTATTTAATCCATTTGGTCAAGCGGGTACTTTTTACAGAGCACTGGATGAAACACGCTTCTTCCGACTGCTATGCGATACCATCTATACCTATAACGCAAAAGAAAAATGCTTCGACCCTGCCCTTTGCTTTCGTTTTGGAAAACATCTAAGCGCTTTCACATTCGGACCAGGGAATGAGAATCCGAGATTAATACAAGCAGTCAAAATCTGTGAAAACAATCATTTCTTATTCATTGATTTCAATACAATGAGTGACTCACCTGAACCATTTGAAGAGGAGATACTTCGAGGCCCCAGATGGATAAAGTATACCAACAATAATATTCGCGGTATTTACGATAAGAATACACAAAAACTCCATTTTCTGTTGCAACCCATACCGACCCTTATGGGCATGAAGGACAACATCGACAATGGCCTGCCTTTCTGGCCAGTCAATATCTCATCCAAGAATGAACTCATTAGCTATTGCCATTCATATAACTTTATCGAACGCATCAGCAAACTATCCAATCCGAACAAGATGCTGGTAGAGATGATCAATCAAATGGACGAAGATGATAACCCTGTTATTATAATAGCTAAAGGTAGAAAATAGTACTGATGTTACTTCCTGACCTTACCCGGATTCTTCGCCAGAAAGTCTTTCCAGCCGGTGTATTTTTTGTCGGACAGAGGGTTGCTTGATTGATAGAAGTGACAAAGAGCGGCGGCCAAGCCGTCAGTGGCATCCAGTTGGGGAAGCATGTGTTCGTCGGGGATATGCAGGATGCGTTGGAGCATGCCAGCGACTTGTTCTTTGGAGGCGCTACCGTTTCCGGTGATCGACATCTTGATCTTCAGGGGGGCGTATTCAAAGATGGGGATTTCGCGTTGAAGGGCGGCGGCCATGGCTACACCTTGCGCCCGACCGAGCTTTAGCATACTTTGGACGTTCTTACCAAAGAAAGGGGCTTCGATGGCCAATTCGTCGGGATGGTACTGGTCGATCAGGCCAAGCACACGTTCAAATATCTTACTCAGTCGTAGGTAATGGTCTTCGTATTTATCCAGTTGCAACACGCCCATGGCTTCCATGCGGGGTTTACGTTGTTCGATAGCCAGCACGCCGTAACCCATCACGATAGTGCCGGGGTCAATGCCTAATATGACGCGTTCACTGCTCATCGTTCCCAATCCAATTCTTCGAGCAGGGTGGAAAAGCCGACAACTTTGCTGCCGAAGGTATCAACCAACTGTTTATGTACTACATGCCCTCTACGCTCCAGCCACTCTTGCAATACATCCATATCGGCCACATGAAATTGGAGCGCATAGCTTTCGCTCTCGTCTTCCTGTACAAACAGTACACGACGAAGCGATGGCTGCCGAAGCACTTCATCAGCCACGATAGCCGGTATATACTTTTCCTTCAGGTACTCCAGGCAACTGTCCACACAGTCTTTTTCGATGTAAAAAGTGGTATTATAGACGATCATGTAATTTTTCTTTAAATTTACTACACAAAGATAGTGGATATATCAGGAAAAGGCCTATATTTGCACTCGAAAAACAAAACGGGGCATTAGCTCATCTGGCTAGAGCGACAGACTGGCAGTCTGTAGGTGATCGGTTCGAGTCCGATATGCTCCACTACCGCTTAACAAAGAGTAATACGCTAATATATAGCTTGTTACTCTTTTTGTTTTCTGTCTATTTTGCTGAATATGCAGCATGTTTACGTCAAAAAAAAGGACAAATTTTCTCGCCTGCGGGCTATATGCCCTGTCGGATCGCTGTCCTAAAAAAACGTTACACAACTATGGCAGAATTATGCATCACGGTCGTTCCGGCTAAAATGTTAGCTAACGGATCACACAAAATCAGAATCACTCAAAGTGACTATTACGTTTTGCGTGTCAGATTTATTCATGGATTTTCATCATCATCCAGTATGATAATTACTTTATTATCTGTACCTCCCTGAGGTGTTAATGGGGTGAAAATATCTCCATCAAACTCAATCCGGGTGCATATAGCGGTTGATGAATTATTACGTATTTTTGGAACATCCCAATATGCAATAATTTCATGCTCCACTTCATCACCAAATACATAAGGGCATTTCAACTTGTAAGTGATTACTTTTTCATTGGGGCATTCGCTTGCATCAAGGCTAAATGCTGTTGTTAAAAAGCTACGACCGTTAAAGCTGTTCATTCCCAATAAGGGTGTTTGATTATCGGGAATGACACCGTTCCGTCTGTACCACGAAGCAATATCTTCTTCACATAATTGAGAAGCTCTGATATCCAGTGTATACAAATCAGGATTAATAACAGATCCATCTTCCACTTCAATCCCACTGACCAAATCATTGCCGGAAACATCCTGGATACTTATTTCTAAACCATAAAAAAAAGTATCCGGTTCATCATGGTCAAAAACAAAGCAAGAAGAAAATTCGCCCAATATTAGAGAGATCAATAAACATGAAGTCACTAACGATTTTTTTATTTTAACAGTTTTTTTCATGTGTATATTATTTTGAATTGATTACTAATATATAGATGCGAAACAGCATACATACGCTGCATAAAAAGCCACTTTCTAACAGTTTTTTTTGCAAAAAGTAACCTATCAAACCTCACCAAACTCAATCTCCCTTACCATGTAATTATCTTATCATGGTTTGGTAATGTAATAGTCTTTTCTTCCATATCTATATTCACCATCTACAGTGGTAAGATTAAGATACCATCCATCTCGAGATCCAGACCATCCCCAATTCATGTGAAAATACAAAACATAAGTCGGATGATTCGTGAATGGATTAGAAAGTTTGTATATAAAATCATGATAGTAATAAGTATTGTTAGATGTATTGATCAAATTAATAAAGAAATCAATATTATGATCAAATTCATTAACTCCATCGCAAACCCAGTAATGGCTTTCACCAACATAAGTTAAAGGATCAAAAAAATCCATGGAACCACCTAACATAATAACAGATTTTCTACTAAGTATTTGTCCTTTTACATTTTCATAGTTATGATTACTGCTAGTAAATGTGAAGCTCCGGCGAGATATTATTTCTCAACAAATGGCTTTTATCCCCTCCTAATACTACTTTCCCTTTTTTATCCTCCAAACTCCAATTGGCTGTATCCCTGAAAATTGCGGTGGACTCAGTCTCGAAAAAGTCCACCATGCCTCCACCGCTGTGTTATCGGTATACGCCCTCACTATGGACAGCGTTCCGTAGATGTATTGTCGGAGTCAGGATGCCATATTGACGGCATCCTATTGCTCTCCTCTTTCCACCTTTGTGGAACGTTCTCTCCACATCTGTGGGGAGAACGTTCCACAAAGGTGAAGCATTCTCTCCACAAATGTGGAGAGAAGAGTTCACGGCCCTGGTGTGAAAAGAGCCTTTAGGCGTTGGTAATACAAGCGTAGGATCTCGGTGATACTGGATTAGGTTGTCGCTGATAGAGGATAGGATATACGCTTGGAAAAACACGTTTAAATAGATGATTATCAGCATAATGGAATATATGGTGGACTATTGGTGGACTTTTTTTGGCCTGAGTCCACCCCAAACCGATTGGCACACAACCCGTTGGAAGGTGGAAGCAAAAAAAAGAAGAGTCGCTGTAGGGAATGGACTTCAGGCTGTTAGTGAATCTTCAATTCCAGGCAAAACTGAATATTGAACTCCACCGGGTTTTGACATTGATCCGCTTATCTCGGTTTCACATACAGCAAAAGGAAGCGATCAGCCGGATCGGCTTTCTTATACATCGTATATAAGTTCAGGTAATCTGTGCGTTCGGGGCGGAAGGTGTAGATACGGTAGAGGTCTTTACAGAGTTCTTGCTGTTTATAGTTCCATTCACTGATCTGCTCATAGGGCCAGGCGGTGACTTCCTTGCCCAGGTAGGGGGTGAGAAAGTCGACGGCCTTGTAGAAGTTGCGGCCGTCCGGGGAGGTGGCATTATCAATGGACAGGCTGATTTTCTGTGCCATGAGGAAAACATCAATCATATGGCTGAGATTAAACTGCGAATAACCAAAAGCCAGTGTCCGTCGCAATTCCTGGGGCTGCTTGCCATCGGGTTCGATCTGGGCAAACATGCGCCGGGCAGGAAAGTCCTGTATGACCCGTCGGGCCGCATCGCGATTACCCGCATAGAGGGCGAAAGCAATCAGCTGGGTATCGTAGGCAACGGAGTGATTGTTTGCCTGTCGTCCTTCTTCCAACGCCTGCTCACTGGTGAGGAGCCATTGGGCCAGTTGGCCAAACCAGGCCTGCAATTGACGTTCATCGGCGGACGTAAATGAGCGGGATTGCTTGAGTAACTGGACAGCATCGAGCATATCGACAAACGAATAGGTATCGATCACACCGTAACAACGTCCTTTACCCCCATTATGACCGGGGATCATCTGGGCATAGTTGAGGTTGGGGTTCATCTTCGTCGCTTCGTCGAAGAACCAGACACGAATCAGTTCCGTCGCCTTTTGTGCATAACGCTCGTCGCCACTGAAATACCAAGCAAGGGAAAGGGTGGTGACACGGTCGGCAAAACGGCCAAGAGTAACGCGGTCAAGCTTTTCAAGCTCCGGGTTTGATTCGCCGTCGCGGTTGATATACGGTAAGCCGTCTGGCTTCGTCGGATCAGGCCAGTAGTAACGCGCCTGGCTCATATAGTCGTGCTTGTCACCACTCGCCGGTGTCTTCTCCTTCATCATGACAGAGAGAGGCTCCGTGGTCAATGCTTTTTCGGCATCGTCCAGTAACCGTTGGTAAGCGACGGTGTATACCGGGGAGGAAAGGGAGGCTTTCACTTCCTTCAGATGTTCCGGGTTCCAGATGGATTGTGCATTTATTCCCGTCAGGAACAAAACAGACAGGAGCACAGACAATGTGATTTTTTTCATGGGATAAACTGTATTAAAACAAAAAAAGCCACCTTTTCAGGCAGCTTCTTTGGCTCTTCCTCTTGGACTTGAACCAAGGACCCTCTGATTAACAGTCAGATGCTCTAACCAACTGAGCTAAGGAAGAATATTCATTTTTCGTTGCAGAGAAGTACCCTTTCCGAAAATGCTCTGCAAAAGTAATGCTATTTTCTATATATGCAATAGGATTGCAGAAAAAAATAGCGAATCAGGGAAAAGATACGGCAAATAAAGCCCGCAACTGCTGCTTCGTTTGTTCAAAATCGGGCACATAGCCTAATTCCTTCGCTAAAGAGGTTACGCCCTTGTCCGTAAAACCGCAGGGATTGATAAGGGAAAAGTAAGATAAATCCGTGTGTATATTCAGTGCAAAGCCGTGCATCGTCACAAAACGGCTGCTCTTCACTCCGATGGCACATATTTTCCGTGCCCGCCCGGGTACTTCCGGATCAAGCCAGACGCCAGTAGCGCCCTCCATCCGCTCGCCATTTAACCCATACAACGCCAAAAAGCGGATCACAATATCCTCCATCAGGTGGATATATTGCTTTAAGCCCAACGACCAATAATCAAGATCAAACACCGGATAACCGGTGATCTGGCCCGGCCCATGATAGGTAATATCCCCTCCCCGATCAATATGGAAGAGGGAAACGCCCCGCTGAGCCAACAGCGACTCTGCGACCAACAGGTTGGCGGCATCCGCACTCTTTCCCAGTGTAAGCACCGGTTCATGCTCACAGAAAAAAAGTACACTGTGCCCCTGTTCATCCTTCTTTTTGGCATCCAGTAAGGCATTGAAGGCCGTTGTTTGCCGGCTCAGGGCATCGGCATAAGATATGCGTCCGAGGTCGTGATAAGTAAAGCTCTCCATTTCTTTCTCTTTTTAGTGGATTCGGGCTGTTTGTCTTTTTCTGTGTCGCTAAAGCCCATATCGATCTTAAGGAGTTTCCCCATCAGTGAGAGAATCTGCCCCTGTCGTTTTAATATATACGGGGAAGGATGCGCCGAATTAAACCGGATCGGATTGGGCAGGGTAGCAGCAATAAGGGCTGCTTCCTGCCGGGTCAAAAGAAAGGCGTGCTTCTTGAAATGCGCCCTCGACACAGCTTCCGCCCCGTAAATGCCTTTCCCCATCTCGATGGAATTCAGATAGACTTCCATGATCCGTTCTTTCCCCCAGATCCATTCGATCAGGAGTGTGAAATAGGCTTCCAACCCTTTACGGATATAGTTCTTACCCGGCCAAAGAAAAACATTTTTCGCTGTTTGCTGGGAGATGGTGCTGCCACCCCTTACCCGAATGCCTTTTTCTGCTTCCTCCATGGCTTTCTGGATCTGCACCATATCAAAGCCGTCGTGTTCGAGAAACAGATTATCTTCGGAAGCGACTACAGCCTGCACCAGGGGTTGAGCAATCTGGCTTAAAGGTACCCAAGTATGGTCTATCTTCTTTTCATCACCATCTCGTACCTGCTCATAGAGCCGGATAAACATCAGAGGCGTATAATAGACCGGAACATATTTGTAGACCACAACAGCCAACAGGGAAGAACAGAACAGGAACAAAAGAATATTCCTGATCCAGATAAAACAGCGTCGGACAATATGTTTCTTTTTATCTTTCATTACACCTTGCAACAAAAGTACGAAAAACACATGACCTGAAGCCGGATTCAGTCAAATAAGTAACGATAATCCTTTTGGGCAGCACATTCCGTCCATATCTCGGGAATAAACTTCCACTGCCCGACAGATGAAGGGATAATTTGTTTTCGTTTTTGTATATACCCGATCATATAGTGGCGGACATCTTCGTCAGATACATACAGGATACGATCTTTCAACACATCCTGTGATACACCGGCGCCTTTTATCAACAATTCACCTCCACCATTCCCCCGATACGATGGCATTACTACCTTATATATTTTGGAACTATCAAAAGGAGAGCCATCAGCCATACGCAGGATGCGGATCTTTTCCCCTTTAGGCTTCGTCACATCTACCGTATAGATGATACCAGCAGCCGAATCAAACAGAAAATAAGGGTTGGCCAACAAATCCCGTTTAGTTTTATACCGGCTTTCGCCCTTTCCGAACAACAGCAAATGATCATTGGCTGATACCATCTGGTTTGCCCACAACGCATACGATTCCTCCAGTACACCTTTCACTTCGGCTCCTGAAAGCTGCATCGTATACAGGTAGTTCTCAAATTCGTATATATTAAACAAATCGATGATCCGAATATCTCCCTTGCTGACCCGGGCATCGAACGATAATGGAGAGGCAAGTGATATATCGGCACCCGTCATATCCAATTGTACAGTGTGGATAAAATCCATTATCCCCGAAGGGCCAAAATAGGCTGCACGCATATCCAAGTCTTCTTCCAGGGTGCCAATCTTTTCACTGACATAGTTTTCCACGGCTTGAAATGCGGTTTCGAATGTCTCCGCAAAGTGTTTACAAGCAGGGGTATCAATCAATTCATGCAACTTACCATCAATTTTCTTTCCTACAACTTTACCTTCTTTCAGTGTAACGGAAATTTCAATATCACTGAGAAACATTCCATTACTGCCCGGATTAAGCACCAAAACAGAATCACCCGCACTGTTCTTCACCTTTCCACAGAACGGAAGATGATCATGCCCTATCAGGATCACATCAAAACCGGGAATCCGTTGGGCGATTTCCACAGAAGCATCTTCCCGGTATTTGTCCATCAGTGTACTGGCGATCCTTCCGGTATGAAAGAGGCCGACTACAATATCGGGGTGTTCCTTCTCCTGTATGATTTGCATCCATTTACGGGCGCTTGTTTCCATGTCGTCGAAATGCAACCCCGTCCAAATAGATTCCTGTAACCAGGCTGGTACTGCCGGGGTAATCATTCCCAATACAACGATCCGAACACCTTCGCGATCGAACACCTCATAGGGTTTAAAGTAAGGCTCACCATCTGATACACGCACGATATTCGCACCCAAAACCGGAAAATTACACTGAGATACCCAACGATCAAATACGGCATGTCCGGCTTCTACATCATGGTTTCCCATATTCCCCACATCATACCCCATAAGGTTCATCATTTCTGCACAGACATGCACAGAAGAAGTATCGATATAATTATAATAATAGGCAGAAGGTTCCCCCTGAAGAATATCACCATTATCCAACAACAGCAGATTGTCTGCATACTGAAGACGTTGTTGATTGGCATACCAGGCAACACGTGCCAGTCCTCCACAGCCCTCACGCTGCTGAATGAAATCATACGTGAAATAATGGCCGTGAATATCACTGGTCTGAATCAACTTCAGGTTTACCACTTTAGTGGTAGGCGAAGTACACCCATACAGCAATAGCAAACACAATAATGCTGCAAAATGTTTCATGTTCTATCTTCTATATACTTGTAGGTATAGACCTGGCAAATATAATAATACTATTCAACAATTTTCTGTTCGCCGGAAGATAATTGATACTCTTTTCCTCTCCACACAAATATACCGGTTACCCCCTCCGGCAAAGCAACATGCGCCGTTAATCGTCCCTTTTTATCTTCTTTATACGAAACTGCTATTTCACCTTTCGGATGAGGCATTTTGCCAGATACAGCCTTCAACTTACCCAGCGACGGAGCAATACGCACCCTGGCAAAACCAGGCGCATCACTATTGATACCCAGAATAATCCGGAAGAACTCGATATTCGGACTAGCACCCCAGGCATGGCAATCGGAGCGGGAAGGCTCAGGCATTTCGGCCCAAGTTGTCAACCCCAATGCCATCTGATCGTACCATATCTGCATATGATCCAGCAACTGGTCACCTAAGCCGGCTTTCTGCAACGCCTGATGGACATAGTAGCGGAAGTAAATCGTAGCCTGTATGAGACTCGTATCCCGCAACATCTGCATGACTACACCGGCGGCGGCTTCTCCTTCCACGATGCCGGCCAGCACCGCCAAAGCATTGACGTGCTGTGAAAAACTACGGTGATCGTGCGTATCGGCAAACAAGCCACGAGCAGCATCCCAGTATTTTGGTTGGATGGTCTGACGTATCCGGTCTGCCAGATTCTTATAATATAGTGCCATCGACGAAATACCTACCGTTTCTTCCATCTGTGCAACAGCATCGAGTGTAAGTAGATACATTAAGTCCTGAAAGGCTGAATTACCGTCTTTTTCACGCACCGGCTCGCCATAATCAAAGCCCGCAGCCCAGTCGGCAAAGAACCAGTGCGGCACATACCCCAGACTATAATCAGGTTTCAACCATTGTTCATACCAGGACAACACACCCCGGTAAGCCGGCAACAACGTTTTCATATAGTCATTATCTCCCCGGTACATCCAGTAATCATGTCCCATACAAATCCACCAAAGGGAAAAAGAGGATATAAACTGATGTAAACCGGACGGATACCGGCTCATAGTTATGCCATCCATTACAATAGACTGACGCCCCTGCTCTATGGCATTCTTTACCATATGGCGGTCAGTGGTATTGTATAACGTAACCATCGCCTGGATACGAGTATCGCCAAAATACTGCAACTGCTCGTAATACGGGCAGTCCATATAGGTTTCATTAGCACACAAACGGGCAGTCCGCCAGCCAATGTCCAGAATGTCATTCAATTGTTTGTTTTCCGGTGCTTCAAAATGTGTCGCGTTCGTAAACGGATAGGCAGAGAAAGTACCATACACATCATTCAACACCAACGGCTCGGTGGCTGTCTGGATCGTCACTTCCACATAACGCCAGGTACGCCACCACAGAGAAGTGAATAAACGGCTCTCGCCTCCATCCGCAACTAGTTTGTCTTCATAGCCGATGAGTCGTTTGCCTTCCACCTCATTCCGGTTACCTTTTACATTCAGCGAATAGCTCTTCGTAGTGGCACTCACCTGGTCTTCATACAAGGCTTCGGCATAACCGATAGTTATTTCAGCCGCTTTGCCTTTGCTAAAAAGGAGGGAAAAATACCCGGTAGTCAGTCGGCTGTTGTCAAGCAACAAACGGACGCTGGTATTGGCAGGTATGGTAAACGACACTGGTTTCCTTAAGAAATCAGCCGGACAGGAAACGCCTTCCGCTTTACGAACAGCGCTGAACCGTTCGGTCTCCAACTGGAAAGGAGGTATCGGTGAAGGGACCAGCAAGCGTCCCGGATAATCGCGGGCGCCTTTTACTGCGCCTTCCATGCCGGCGGCTACTGGTTGCCATTGACTATCATCATAGGCTACGGCCTCCCATCCCCAGGGATATGCCGCCACATCCAGCTTCTCACCTGGCCCTGCCACATAGTAACCTCTGACAGAACCGCCATTCCAAGGCGAATAGGCTTCATTCTTCAGGCAGCACCAGGAGGTATCTGTATTGACAATCGCTTCCGTATCTGTATTTCCCTGTAACAGGAACCCGGTTTGATTATAGCTGATTTGTGCCACGGGCTTCTGTTCGGCATAGTTCCACACTACGGCGGCAAGCACATTCCGTCCGCTTTGCAGGTAGGGAGCAATGTCAACTGTTTCGAAATTCCAATTATAGATATCACCACGAGCCGGGCCTAACGAAACCAGCGTTCCATTTACATACAGCTTATAACGGTTGTCGGCCGACACATGAACAATAAACCGTGAAGGCACATCCGGAAGATCGATTGATTTTCGGAAATGATACACACCATATACATTCCGAGGTTCGCCCGACATGGAAATCCAACGAGCCTGCCATCGCCCTTCCAATAAGGCGGTAGCGATATCTGCCTGATGATAGCCGGTAAGACGTATCTGTGTCTTTACATAAGAGGCGGTCAACAAAAATAAGAGAGAAAGCAATACGTATCTTCTCATCATTGGGGGAATTATTATTTTATCGCTTGTTCGATCATTTTAAGCAATGTTTCAAATTCGGCTTCTGTATAACCGGTGGTTGCCATGATCACTTTCCCCTCTTTATTGATCAGGTAACTACGTGGAATTAAACTTTTGGCAAACTTGCCATACACCGAGCGGTCTTTATCCGGATACAGCGGAAAGGTAAAACCTTTCTTTTCATTGTATGTGTTCAGTTCGGCATCGGTATGTTCCCGGCCGACCACCATCATCACAAACGATCCGTTATCCTTATATTTCGGCCAAAGCCTTGCTTGTACCTCCGCCAGTTCTTTCTGACAGGGAGGACACCAGGTGGCAAAGAAATTAATCAACACAACCTTCCCTTCCAGTGCCGCAGACCGGAACTCACGCCCGTTATCGAACGTGATCGTAAAGGCAGGCATTGTATCTCCTGTCTTCACTATTTCCTGGCTCTCGGTTTGCGACCGGGCAGAGAAAGCAAGCAATACCAGTAAGCCGGTAAGCCAAAATGATTTCATATTACGTCCCTTTATCGTTAATATCCAGTGAGTAGTTGTTATTCGTGAACAAAAGTAAAAAGAATTTGCTATTTGTGGGCGAAAACAAAAATAATATTTCGAATTCTTTTCCCAATAGCTTATCTTTGTCCGAAATTATGTGTCACCAGCACCGTCAATTAGCATAAAAACAACTTCAATCAGCACAAACATCCTATGGATATTAAAAGCGCCACTTTTGTCATCAGTAATACCGACGTAAGCAAATGTCCGACAAACAACCTGCCGGAGTATGCCTTTATCGGACGTAGTAATGTGGGGAAATCGTCCCTCATCAATATGCTTACGCAGCGAAAAGGGCTTGCGATGACATCGCAGAAACCGGGAAAGACACAGCTTATCAATCACTTTATCATCAACGAGAACTGGTATCTGGTTGACCTTCCCGGCTATGGCTATGCCCAACGCGGCAAGGAAGGGCGCGACCGGATTCAACGCATCATCGAAGACTATATTCTCGAACGTACCGAACTAACCTGCCTCTTCGTCCTGCTCGACTGTCGGCACGAGGCCCAGAAGATCGACCTCGAATTCATGGAATGGCTGGGCGAAAATGGAGTTCCCTTCTCCATCATCTTCACTAAAGCGGATAAACTGGGTCCCGTACGCTTAAAGGAAAACATCGCCGCTTATCAGAATAAGTTATTGGAAAGCTGGGAAGAGCTTCCCCCCATCTTCTCCTCCTCTTCCGAACACCGCACCGGCCGCGACGAAATCCTCAACTACATCGACGAGATCAACAAAAGTTTGTAACCGGGATTACTCGCCAAACAGATCCAACGTAAGTTGTTGCTTGTCAGTATCTGTTTTGCGGAGACGGGAGGGATTGACACACGGGACGGCAGGAGCATAGGCTAATTGGGCAAACTGTTCGCGTTTCACTTCGAGAGATCCCGAACGCCCCCGGTTGTTCTCATTGAGTTCACGCAAGACAATCTTGGTGACTTTGGAGTAGCTTTTGACGGCTTCGTACACAATGGCTTTGGATTTACCTATCCGTGGCAAGAGGCTCAGTTGAGGAATGAAGCCATGAGGAATGAGCACGGCACCTTTTTTGTTCTTAAGTGACAGGCGTAGTTCGTTAGTCATCTCCTGTAGTTTCGTCTTGCTATAGCGGATGGGCTCGCCTTCGGGAGAAAGAGCCGTTTGTGTTATCAAGCGCATAACGACATTCAATACTACCGAATTCGCCCTCGGGTTGCGTCCGGCAACACACCAAATATCGCTGTATCCACCTTCTTTTTGGTAAGGTTCGCTATAGGTCATCATCTTTACATCGAGTAGTTCTGCCACATAATGGATCAATGACAACATTTCTTTTTCGCACTTATTCCGGACCATGGCATCAATGTACATGGATCGATCGTTGAAGTAATAACGAAACTCCAACTTATTGGCAAACATAACAACAGATTCCATATATAATAATGTTTAGAGTAACCGGAAATAGAATGCGCCTATCCTTTCGGTTTTCGGTCGAAGAAGGGGTTTTTGCTGGATATACTCAGAGGTATG
Organism: Tannerellaceae bacterium; assembly: GCA_031555145.1. Taxonomy (GTDB): domain Bacteria; phylum Bacteroidota; class Bacteroidia; order Bacteroidales; family Tannerellaceae; genus JAJDIA01. The sequence continues at coordinate 42,167 of JAVBUR010000073.1, forward strand.
GCCATCACACACTTGCAGTCGCCGAGCATGCCCAATCGTTGAGCCGCCATACCTGCACTGAACATAACCCGTGTATCCACCCGTAGATCGGCGGCCATAGCACAGGCAGATCCAATGGCTATCCCGACGTCAACCGTATTTATCGCACAAGGCACCTCCGTTGGCTTGGCAGCACAGATCGCATACCCGCAATGGGCACAGTTCAGTCCCTGTACATGCTGGGTAGTACCAATAATCACAACCGCTTCCGCCTGTTGCAGATTCTCAGCATCCCGCAGGAGGAACATCATCCCGGTCTCGACATGGTAACGGATCATCTCTTCGGATAACCGGGTGATATCGTCACCGCTAACGACTGCCACTTCAATGATATCTATACCTTTCCCTTTCGGAGCCGTACGGGCAGCTGTCATCATCCGTCCTGCCGCTTGCATTGCCAACTCATGCCTGATGGCACGTTCATTCTGAATCATACTATATCGATATGTATCTAATCAAATATCCAGTTGCAAGTTAGTCATCTTTTCCGTAATTGCAAATGAAAAATCAGGATACTCATATAAACTAAATCGCGGTTCCGTCTTCCCTTCGCAATAATACCAGATCGAACGATAGTCGTTCAGGTCTTCCTTCATTTCCTGTAACTGACGCAGATAGGCGGCAATCGACTTATTCTCTACGATACACACCTTCCCTATCCGGTCGATAATGGGGCTATGACGCCGGCTCTTGTCATGATCGAAGCAAAGGATGCGTTTTCCCTCAGCGGTGATTCCGATCGTTTTGAACGTCATACTCTTCCCGATACCGGGCAAGTTTAGTACATTCCGGTCGGTTGCAGCAAACAACAGTTGATTAGCTTTCAGGAATTGCTGTAGGCTGTCGGGTAAAAGCGCCGGCTGTTGCATGAGGGTATGTAGTTCGTCCCGCTTATCAATGGGGATCCGTCCCCAGATCTTCTCCTCTGTTTCTTCCTGTACCGAACGGCTGTTGGGGGTGAATACGGCATAATTTTCATTGAAGCCCTTCACCGAAAATGTATAATAACAAACGACGCCGATAGCATTCAATGCCTGGCGCAGCCGGGTAGCATGCCCGCGACGTGATACGGCGACAGTATAGACCATCTGATTGGTAATAATCCAGCCGGCAGACAATATGCGCTCGACTGCCAGTCGCGCTTCCGGGGTAATTTCGAGCGGTGACTGAAAATGTGTCTGTATGTAAAATTGGCGAATACCGACAGTCGATGCTTTTTCCTTGAACTCCCGGAGTATTTCCACCAGGTCAGGCGTGACCCGCACCGGCAAATAAGCCAACAGGCGCGAACCTAAACGTACACGTTGTATCTCTGCATATTTTTCTCCATCCGGACGCCCTTCGTTGGCTCTTCGCTTCCGGATAGCCATCCGGTATATCGCATCCAGTATCTTTCGCAAAGTCGCATCCTGGCTCATCAGGGCATCACCGCCAGTGATCAAGATATCCCTTAATTGCGAATCTTCTTCAAAGTAGGTCATCAAGCGGCGTAACTTCTGATCCCAAGTTTCTTTCGGCTTCAGGGCTTCAAGATCAAAATTCAACCGTTCGCTCTGGAAATCATACATGCGCTGACAAGAGGCACACAGTCCACCACAGGCCCGTCCCATCGAGTCAGGAATAAGAATAGATACTTCGGGATAGCGCCGGTGGATATTATGTCCCTCAGGAAGTAACCATCCGGCAGCATTCGGCTTACCGGCTTCGACAATATCTTCTTTTTCCCAGGCTTTGATCTCGCCATAGGCATTTACCAGTTCTTCCGAGTAGATGATATATGATCGGATGGCAGCGTCATCATAACCATTGCTTCCGGTATTCAATAGGGATAGGTAGTAAGGGGTAACGAAGAAAGGCATACCTTTTTTTCGGGCATAGTTAAGTATTTGCATGATCCCGTCCGACAGGGTATTCCCAAGGAAAACATTCAACTCTTGGGGACTCTTGAGCGCCATAGCCAGGTGGAAGCGATAACTACCCCACCAGGTTTCGACTTGTTGCTGTTTCTCCTCGGCGCTCATATCTTCAGCAAACAAGTATTTGGAGACAGGCGTACGTCGACGTTCTATTTTATGGATAAGGAGATCGATGATCCGTCTTTTGTTGACTGAACGGATAGCGATCACTCCTGGATCCTGGCCGGAAGGCCATCGACTCATCTGTTTCCTGGCCAATACCTGGTCGGGTTTGAAAACGACAGGATGGTCGAGCGAATAAAACAAATGAAACAAATCGAGGAAAAGATCGGGCGATACCTCATCCGTCAGCTTTCCATTCAGGAACTCCCACAAGTAGGTAATGGTTCGGATACGTAACTGTTGCCCGGTTGATAATTCATCGACCACGGTATGATCTTGTGCGATCAGTTGCAACACACAAGATGCGGCCTTTGTTGTAACATCGTCATTCTCTCGATCGGCATACGGACTGACATACAGGCATAGGTTTTCCTTAAACGATTCAGGCGTGTGGTGCTGTAAAGCCAGGGCTGACAAGACTGGCAAATACCGGGAATATCGCTTTTTTAATGCTGGAACTGTGTAGTTAAGTAATTCTTTTCGGATCATAAAACTCTTTTTTTGGCGGTTTACGTGCAATACGCAATCGTACTATATTCTGTAAATATAGTAAAAACCGCCAAAAAGAGAGTCCTCTATTAAGATTTTTTCAGTATTTTACCACTGCACAGAGGGGCAAAACTTAGTGATCGTCGACTTCAATATCTTCAGATTGATCGGCTTTGTAATGAAATCGGTCGCACCTGCCTGGCGGGCGGCTTCCATATCTGTATCAAATACATAGGCCGACTGCATGATCACGGGGATATCTTTTGTTATCTTACGGATTTCCTTTAATGCTTCGATCCCGGTCATTTCCGGCATCTTGATATCCAGCATGATGAGGCTGATCACAGCTGCATGTTCCTGGTAAAGGTCTAATGCCTCCTTACCTGTTTTAGCACGAATCAGATTACATTGCTTCTGCAATACTGTCTTTAACAACAGATAATTGCTTTCCTCATCTTCTGCAATCAGCAGGGTAACTCTGTCTTGCGACAGTTGGTTGTCATTTGTCGTGTTCATATTTAACAATTTATAAATAATATTATTTTCACTTCTTTTCTGTTCCGGGACATCTCCTTCCCTTGCCTCAGCAAATGGGATGGAAACAACGAAACGGCTACCTACTCCTTCCTTAGAGGTTACCCGAATGGTGCCATGATAATGGTCTACAATCATTTTACAAATTGACAATCCCAAACCGGCTCCCTGAGCAAAATCGTCCTTCTTGTAAAAACGTTTAAATACATTATCTATATCTTTTTCGGGTATGCCCCGTCCAGTGTCTTCTACAAAAAAATGATAGTTACCATCCTCCCAGGTATATCCAACGGTGACCGATCCTTTTTCCGTAAACTTGACCGCGTTATTGATCAGGTTCGTGACCACCTGGTTCAGACGTAACTTGTCTGTCATAATATACGACGTCTCATCCGGCACCTGGCAAATCAACTGAATGCGATCGGGAACGATCACCCGTTGAGTAACTATAATCTGTTCAATGAACTCATTTACATCACACACCTCATCCTTGTAATGCATCGTTCCACTTTCGATCTGTGCCATATCCAGCACATCACTGATAAGCCCCAACAGCAGATTGCAATTATTACGGATCGTATTAACAAACAATTGCCGCTCCTCCACATCAAAATCATCGCCCGAGGTCAGGACATTGGAAAAACCGACAATCGCATTCAGCGGTGTCCGTATCTCATGGCTCATATTAGCCAGGAAGGCACTCTTCAAACGGTCGGATAATTGTGCTTTATCCCGCGCCTGTCCCAATGCCTGCAACGTCTGCACCGATTCTTCCACATTACTACAGAGCCCAAAGATAAGCGGTATTTCTTTTGAACCTACCGATCGAAGGCTAGTAAAATAAATTTCCCACGATTGATATCCTTGCCCTCCTATATTTATACGGATAGTTAACGCATATTTATCAAACGCTCCACGGCCCAATTGCAGCGTGACTGTTTCCCATTCGTTGACATCTTCCGGATGAATGACATCCCGAAGGCGCTGTAGGGATACCGAATTCGTCCCGTCGTTGAGAATACCATTTGCTTTCATAAAGGCCGGATCCAACAAGACGGTATTCATCACAGGATCAAAGCGCCAAGAGGTATACCCGCCTGCCTCTAACGTCAGCGCTAAAAATTCTTTCCGGGTATACGCCTCTGTATCATCTGCAAAAACGACCACGGCGCCATACAAGTGATTGTTCTGATAAATAGCAGATATCGCGCCGGAAACAGGAAAACTCTTCTTTGACAGTCTCAACCGCATCTGATAATCATCCATAAACGTAATGGTTTTCCCTGTTGTGAGTACCTCTTGTATCAACTGTTCCAGGCCTTTCCGTTTGCCGTCAGTCAGGTCAACCACCTGCAGAATACTCTTTCCGATACTACCCTGCCCGTCACCTTCAAGTCCCAGCATCTGTACTGCCGATGAATTGATAGCAAACATATTCATCTGTTGGTCCACAGAGATTACCCCTTCCCGAATGGAAGACATGACGATCTTGAGTTTGTTGCGATGTTCAAATAATTCTGCCTGGGTCTTTTTCTTTGTCTTTCGAGCTACACGTGAAAGAAAGAGTAAGACCGTAGTGACACCCAGAATAATCAAGACAAGGATTGCCCCTGTATAAATGATCTCACCCCAGTACTGTTCAATAAATGATCGATTGATAATAACACTTCCCTTGGGCAAATTGCTTACCGGTATATGGTACTTCTGCAGTTGTTCCCAATCAAAAACAGGTTGCTGTACGCCCTCCACTATCGGGAAGTTAGTGATTGATTCTCCCCGTAACAGCCGGACACCTATATCGGCAGCCATATACATCTGATCGTAAGACAATGTCATATAGCCCCCCAAATAACCAAACCCAAACCCTTTACTGTTCGCGGCAAAGAAGGGGACATTGGCCTGCCGGGCATAACCGAAATAGAAACTACTCCATACCGGCATGATCCGGACTTCCTGATTCCAATCCTGGGGTTGCAACAAGAAACGGGAACCTTCGCTTTCGTCCATATTGGTAATCTCAAAATCCAATCCTTCTAATCCTTCCGTCTGCTGCTTGAATGTTTCTACTGCGAGTTGGCTCAACGACGAATCATCGACATCCAGATATACCTTTTTCGTAGTAGGAAATAGTTCTTTGATAAGGCCTATACATTTACGATAATCCGGAAAGTGGGTAAAACCGGTCATATTGAGGTGATCTGCGACTGCTTCCGGAAGTTGATAATTGATACCGCTGAACACGACCGGCACTTCATAAGATAACAGGTGATTTGTTTGCAACAAAGCTCTCAGTGCTTGATCAGCAGATACCAGAATAAGGTCAGGCCGGCGGATATCATTCAGATGCGCCTTTAGCCTATCGGTCATTTGTTTTTCGCTCAGCAACTCACTGTTCAGATAATAGACTTCAAACACTGCCGGCTGCTTCTGTTTTTTGAAACAGTCAATGGCACCCCTGTTCAACTCTTCTCCCCAAAGGCAATCACTGCGGTACGACTGGATGATCAACACATGGGCGATTGTGTCATCGTCTGCTTTGTTGCCTGCACACGAACACAGCACACTGCACTCCATGATACAACCGATCAGGAGACACAAGATATAGAACGGATATTTTATTGGTCGATCCTGCATCATGCGTTTTGTTGTTGATTCACTACATCGGTATGCACAGGCAGGCAAATAGTAAACACGGAGCCTTTACCTACCTCCGAATCCAGCACGACTCGTCCCTTCAGGCGCTTCACGATTTCCGCCACAATGGACAGTCCCAAGCCACCTCCCTGTACAAACTCATCCGATTTATAAAAACGGTTGAATATCTTATCTCGTTCCTCTACAGTGATACCCTTCCCGGTATCTTTCACGAAGAGGCATACCTCATTCTTTTCGTCATTCACCCAATAACCTACTGTAACATTTCCTTTCGGCGTAAACTTATAGGCGTTGCTCAACAGATGACTGAATAACTGGATGAGCCGATAGTCGTCTCCCAACATGATATAGGGTTCTTCCGGCGTATCCAGGTTTACCTCTATAGTTGCCGGACGACCAGTCTCATGCATGGCAATCGCTTCGCGGGCTACTTCCGTCAGGTTACATGGCTCTTCCCTGAAATATATCCCACTCTCTATACGCGAAATATCCAATATTTCATTGATCAGTTCCAACAACAGGCGACAATTATCATTGATGATATCAATAAACTCCTTCCGGTCTTCCCAAGCCAGATCCTGGTTATCGATCAGGATGCTGGAGAATCCGACAATGGAGTTCAGCGGGGTACGCACTTCATGGCTCATATTGGAAAGGAAAACTGTCTTTAACCGGTCTGACTTTTCTGCCTCATCACGCAAGCGGGTAAACTCTTCTTCCCGTTTTTTAAACTCATCCATGTTTGCCCATATGCCATAATACTGGTACTGGTCGCTCCTCATGGGTGTCGGATACAAGGAGATATAAGACTTCCACCATTGGTAATCACCCTGACCGTTATACCGCAAGCGACAAACGATCGAAGTATTCACCGCCAAACTTGTTATCATTTCCTCCATCAATCTTCTGACTTCCGGTTGATCTTCCGGATGAACGGCTTGCAGGAAACGTTCTTTGGCTATTAGCAAAGTGTCGTCGTGAGGCAATTGAAAGGTATCAAAGAAGACCTCCTCAAAAAGGAAAGCCTGTTGTTCCTGATCAAACTTCCAAGCAAAAAGATTCCCTGAAGCCATACTTAAGGCAAGAGATTGTTTTTGGGTATACTCGTTGGTCACATCGCGGAAAGAGATCAGCACGCCATACGACTTGCCATCATAATCCAGACTACATATATTACCGGACACAGGGAACTCTTTCCTCGGGGTAATGAAATAAGCCGCATCATGCAGCTTTTCGCTTTTGTTCACCGAGTCAGCAAACGAGTGTAGCAAATTCGTCAGGTAAGAAGGATCATCCCGCAACTGGACATCGAACAACGACGCCACCGAAACACCTATATACGATTTCCGTTTTTCGAGCCCCAAGATATCTATAGCCGCCCGGTTGACAGACAACACCGTTCCCTCGATCGTAAACGAGACGACCCCTTCACTCAGGGCGTCCATGGTAATATCCAACTCCCGTTGTTCTTTACGCAAGCGCTTCTGAACGGCCACTTTATTATAAGACTCCCGTCGATACAAACGGATTAACAACCAAAAGAACAACAAAAGGAATAATGTTCCAATAATACCCACAGCGACCAACGACTGTTGGTACTTCACATAGAACGGAATATTCAGTACCTGCGAATCTTCCGGCAAAGCGTCCAAATTAATCTTCCAATATTGAAGTTGCCGCCAGTCGAACACTGGATATTGCTTGCTTGGCGTAATCGGAATATCCTGTACAGGAGTACCCTTCAATATACGTGCACCTGCCATCATCGCATTATACATCTGATCATAACCCAGTGCCATATACCCACCAAGCCACCCTCCACCAAAGCCTTCATTATTCACCATCAAAAAGGGAGCTGTACCCAACCGGGCCATCACCTCATAGGTCTCGTCCCATTTCGACAAAATACAGACACTGTTCAACCGATAAAACAACACTTGTTTCAGATCTCGTCCCATCAATCGTTCAAGCCGTTCAATATGCAGTTTGAAAGGGTTGGCAGCCGCTCTTGCCGTCGTCATTGTATCTACAGTGTATGTCGGAAAAGTCTCGATTATCTCTACCAGGTTCGGCAACTGGGAAAACTGGTAACGCAAATCTTCCACCGGCACTTGCCCGAGATTGGAATCAGATTCGGCAATCACGGTAATATCCGTAATCTTCCCATATAGTTGTCGGGCCAGATGATAACAACGGATATAATCCGGATCGTCAGTAAATCCGGTCACATTGGTATGCCCTTTCAACAAATCATAATCCACACAATCCACACCGGTAAATACAACCGGGACTTGTTTTGTCAACGAATGCCCAGTTTGCAGAAAGGTCAGGGTTGCCCTGTCGTCGCAAGTAATAATCAGATCGGGAGGATTGGCGACAAACTGATCCAGCCATCCGGTCATAGCGGAAAATTTCAGTTTGTGATTTGTGTTATATTCAGGTTTCCAATAATAGCGCTGGACGTTAGCCTTCGTTTTACTTTTCTTCAAGCCGTCTCTCAGTCCACGCTCAAAGTCATCCATCCACACATAAGACTTGTCAAAAGAATGGATCAACAGAATGTTATACTTCCCGGAATGCTCAGACTTATTCCAAACAAACACGACAAAGAACAACAACAGCCCCGATAAAAGCGTATATAAATAAAGGCTATGCCTTTTGATTAATGTCCCTAACATTCGGCGATTCCATGGCTTTATACTGGTTCACAAAAATACAACATATTTCTATACCTGAACAATGATCTACTCAAATAGTTCATTACAAGTAAAAGAAACAAAAAAAAGGGAAAACCCGTTGCAGATCGCCTCACTTTATCTACTTTTGTATACATATAGACAACACAGGTATGAAAAGTAACAGTTTAGTATCCATCGATCAGTGTACCAGGGAGGATATCCTTCGTATCCTCGATAACGCAGAGAAGTTTGAAGAGAACCCAAACCGGAATCTGTTGGAAGGGAAGGTAGCAGCCACCCTTTTTTTTGAACCTTCCACACGGACAAGGTTAAGCTTTGAAACAGCAGTAAACCGCCTCGGAGGCCGGGTAATCGGGTTCCAGGACGCGTCTACCACCAGTTCTACCAAAGGAGAAACACTGAAAGACACCATCTTGATGGTCAGCAACTACGCCGACCTCATTATTATGCGCCATCACCTTGAAGGAGCCGCCCGCTATGCATCGGAAGTGGCGAATGTGCCAATCATCAACGCGGGTGATGGAGCCAACCAACACCCGACGCAAACCATGCTCGACCTGTATTCCATCCGTAAGACACAGGGTACGTTGGAAAACCTGACCATCACCATGGTAGGCGATCTAAAGTACGGACGCACAGTACACTCACTGATTGTTGGCATGTCGCACTTCAATCCCACCTTCCATTTCATCGCACCGGAAGAACTGCGAATGCCGGAAGAACAAAAGCAATTCTGCGAAAAGCACGGGATCCGTTATTTCGAACATACCGACTTCACGGAAGACATCATCAACCAGTCGGATATTCTCTATATGACCCGCGTACAGCGCGAACGCTTTACCGATCTCGAAGAATATGAACGCGTAAAGAATATCTACATCCTGAAAAAGAAGATGCTACGCAACAGCCGGGAAAACCTGCGGGTGCTTCATCCCCTGCCCCGTATCAATGAAATTGCCTACGATGTAGACGACAGCCCAAAAGCCTATTATATCCAACAGGCACAGAACGGACTCTATGCCCGTCAGGCCATCATCTGCGAATTATTTGGTATTCAAATTTAAACCCTGCACACCATGTCAGCCGAAAAAAAAAGAGAACTACAGGTAGCCGCCCTTGAAAACGGCACGGCCATCGACCATATCCCCCCTCGCCAACTGTTTAAGGTAGCCGCCCTGTTGCGCCTCGAACGCATGTTGGACAATACCATCACTATCGGGAACAACTTCCATAGTGGCAAGATGGGGTGCAAAGGAGTGATCAAGATTGCCGATAAATTCTTTGAAGAAGGTGAAATCAACCGCATAGCCCTGGTAGCTCCGAATGTGATCCTGAACGTGATCCGCGATTTCGAGGTCGTGGAGAAGAAGAAAGTAACCCTGCCCGATACCCTGATCGATGTTGTCAAATGCAACAACCCCAAATGCATCACCAATAATGAACCGATGCCTACCCATTTCGATGTGATCGACAAAGAAACGGGAACCGTCAAATGTCGCTATTGCGAACGCAAAATCAACAAAGAAGATATTATCATTAAATAACCGGCATGAAACACGACTGGAAACCGGGGACAATGATTTATCCCCTGCCTGCCGTTATGGTAAGTTGTGGCAGTGATCCTTCCGAATACAATATCATTACCGTTTCGTGGGTAGGTACGATCTGTACCAACCCGGCGATGTGCTATATATCCGTACGTCCTGAACGCCACTCCTACCCGATCATCAAAAAGAACATGGAGTTCGTGATCAACCTCACCACCGAAGAGTTGGCCTATGCCACCGACTGGTGCGGCGTCAACTCGGGAAAAGATCACCGGAAGTTCGAAGCCATGAGGCTCACCCCCGGTAAAGCCTCCGTGATAAATGCCCCTACGATCGAAGAGTCTCCCCTTTCAATCGAATGTCGAGTAAAGGAAGTACTGGCACTGGGTAGTCATGACATGTTTATTGCCGAAGTAGTGAACGTACAGGCTGACGATAGATACCTGGAGGAAACCACCGGCGCCTTCAACCTCGAAAAGGCACGCCTGTTAGCCTACTCACATGGTAAGTATAGCGGTCTGGGCGAATCAATCGGCAAATTCGGCTGGTCGGTCAAAAAGAAATAGCCGATTTATTTTCCACAGATAGAAACAAACGGGCACCAGGCACAGGCTTTCCCCTGGGTCGTTTGACTGAATGGGATGGACGGATCGAACAATTCGTCCAGGCAACCCCGTAAGGCTACCTCATAGTCATCGGCATATACGGCAAAATCAGTAACCGGGTTTGATTGCCCGCGTGCGATATGCTGATAGATAGTAGGATCAAAGTCCTGGTCGAACAACGTACGCATATAGTAGATCCCTGGTTGGATCGGTTTAGTTGCTCCTTCGGGTAGCTGCCGGTACATCCATCCGTACATAAAGACCTGCATCACGGCTTTGGCCCGGTCTTTTTCTTCCTTGTCGAACAGGCTCTCCACCGTAGTGAAGGAAGTCGTGCCTTTCCCACTCTTATAGTCGATCAGACGCAACACACCGCCTACCTCGTCAATACGGTCGATAAACCCTTTCAGTTGTACTTCCGTTCCGTCGGTAAGCGTGAACAGGCTGCTGATCCGCTTTTCTGATTCCCAATAGGTAAAAGGCGTCAACCGCCCATCGCGTTCGAACACCTTGACGGCATACTTACGGATCATCTCCCCCTCAAGGTAACGCTGACCAGTTAGCGGGGCAGTCTTCGCGTTCTTGAAGAACAGTTCGGCAAAGGCCTGTTGAATCACTTGCGTCATCTGTTCCTTATCCTGCCGGATCAGCTTCAGCAGGTCGGCAGTCACTATATTTCGGCATAGCGGTTTATATAAGACCTCCAATACTTTATGGAGGATACTGCCGAATGTGCTGCTTTCAAGTGTTTCACTCACCTCCTCCTCTTCCTGCACCTTCTCTACCACTGAAAAATAGAATTTCAAGGGACAATCCAGATAGGTATTTACCGTACTGGCGGATAGAGCACGACTGCCTCCCCGGTGGAATTCAGCCAGCTTGCGCATCACCTCTTCCGTCTTCCGGACTTCCACGACCGGAGATTTGGAAGAGGCCACGTTATAGACAATCAACTTATCCTGCAACGGCACATTGTAATGATAGCGCAGTTGGTGGATGTACCGGCTCACCTCCCCCGTCTGCAAGCCACCACTACGGGTATCATACAGCAGGCTGACATGACTGGCGCGGTAGATCAGGCGATAAAAGTGATACGCCCATACGCTATCCTGATGTTCATACGTCGGCAAGCCGAAGCCCCGACGCAAGTTATAGGGTATAAACGAGCCGGCTGTGTGATGGGAAGGGAAGGTCCCTTCGTTCACCGACAGGATAATCAGGCGATCGAAATCAAGCGCACGTGTTTCCAACACCCCCATAATCTGCAGACCGGCCAGCGGTTCGCCACGGAAAGGAATCGTAATACTGTCGGTAGCCCGTTTCACCAACCGGAAACAAGTTTCGATACGCATCTCTACGCCCGACTCGCGCATCACTTCCCGCATCCGGTTTACTGTCGTATAATAATGAAAGATAAATTCCTGTTCGATATCCCGTGTCGTAAGCCGGGCGGCTTCTTCCGTCTCGTCGTCGCCGGCATCCATGCCGATGATCCGGCTGAGTGATTCCAGCACACGGATCAGATAGCCCATAAAGTCGTCCACCGTATCGACAGGCGTAAATAGTTCACGTAACAAAGGCGTCTGCGCCAATTCGCCAAAACCGATATAGATACGATTGCGCGCAATGATGTCCTGTACCAACGCTCCGATCTGTTCAGCAGCCGTGCCACTGATATACCGGTGATTCAACACCGGCAGCACATCCCGGAAATAAAACTGTGGCATACGGTCTTTATACCGCACATTCCGTTGTAGGTTCAGGATATATTCCATCAGCGAGGCTACGGGTGTTCCGGCAAGCGGATATCCCATTGTAACGTTCACATTCTTGATTTGCTCCGGAATGGAATTCAATACGGGAATAAGCAAATGTTCATCCGGCAACACCAAAGCAGTGCGTAAAGCCGATGCCTCATTCAGCTCGCCCTTGGCGCATAACTCGTCCAACAACGAACAGACATGCTTCGCCTGCCCGACAGCCGACGGAATACCGATCACTTCAATCTGCGGTTCAGTGGGTCGTTCCTCCGGCAAGGTGTAATAAGAAGGGAACTGCCGCTGGTTCGATTCCACAAAACGCCAGGTGCGGTTCTGCGGATCGTTGACTTTCGGGGATGCATAGTCCCAGTAAAAGTCAGCCATGCCCCGTTGTTTCAATTCGAGCAATAACCGTTCTTCTGATGTCGATAAGGCATTCAATCCGACAAAGACAACCTTATCATACGGCAGTTCATAATCCGTACCCGTCTTCAGCGATTCAGCCACTTCGCGGAAGATCATACCTTCATACCCTTTGCCTTCCGCCGCAATTGTATCCTGCAGTTCGGTGTACAGGTCATACAGTATCTCCCATACTTCGAGGAATTGCCGCTCATTATCCGACTGCCCGCGTGGTGAGAACGAAGACCAGAACATACGGATAGCCGCTATCTGATTCTCCGTCAAAAAAGAATAATCCTGCTCCAACTCACGCAAGTCGGTCACATTCCGGAAAAGCATACGAGCGTCCGCCATATACTTATCCACATCATCAAAGTCATTCAGCAACATCTCGCCCCAATACAGGAAATCATCGAATGATTCCGTCGTCCCACTCTTCCGTACATAGATCGCATACAAGGTAAACAGCAGGTGGATACGATCCGCCGGTTGCTTCCGGCTCATTTGCCCGAACAGGTCATTGATCGTCAAGACAGTCGGAGAGAACAAGGGTTGGTCGGACAACTCGGAGAGATACTTTTTAAAGAACAATCCGGCGCGCCGGTTGGGAAACACAAATGCCAACCGGGCGATCTTCGGACCGTATGCTTCATAAAAAAGAGAGGCAATCTGTTGCAGAAAAGGCGTCATGGTCTGTTCTTCAGGATCCCTTCGATCAGTTCAAGTTCATCCGGGGTAAAGGATGTATGATGTAATGTATGCAGGTTATCCATCAACTGTTCTACCGAACTGGCGCCGATGATCAGGCTCGTCACCCGTTCGTCTTTCAATATCCAGGCTAACGCCATTTCGGCCAGTGTCTGTCCGCGTCCGGCAGCCACGTCATTCAGCTGGCGTACCTTTTCGACCGCTTCCGCAGTCACCTGCGATACCTTTAAATGTCCGGTTGATTTAGCCGCACGCGAATCGGCCGGAATACCATGCAAATATTTGTTCGTCAACAGACCTTGTTCCAGCGGAGAAAAAGCGATCAAACCAACTCCCTCTTCCTTCAGTAGCGGCAACAGCTCGGGCTCCGGCCGGCGGTCGAACATGGAATAGCGTGCCTGGTGAATCAAGCAGGGCACTTTATGTTCTTTCAACACAGCCAGTGCTGCCTTTGTCTGCTCAGCATTATAATTGGAGATACCCACATAGAGTGCCTTCCCCTGACGGACAATGTCCGCCAGCGCACCCATCGTTTCTTCGATCGGCGTTTCAGGATCCGGTCGGTGCGAGTAGAAGATATCCACATAGTCCAACCCCATCCGTTTCAAACTTTGGTCGAGGCTTGCCATCAGATACTTCCGGCTGCCCCATTCGCCATACGGTCCGGGCCACATATCGTAACCGGCCTTCGATGAGATGATCAGTTCGTCCCGATAAGCGCCGAGTCCCTTCTTCAGGATACGCCCGAAGTTTTCTTCCGCCGAGCCGTACACCGGCCCGTAGTTATTCGCCAGGTCGAAGTGCGTGATCCCGTTATCAAACGCTGCATGGGCTATCTTGATATAGTTTTCAAACACATCCACGCTGCCGAAGTTATGCCAGAGCCCCAGAGCTATCACCGGCAGTTTGATGCCGCTCCGACCGCATCGCCGAAAGCTCATTCCGGCTTCATATCGCTTCTCATTCGCTTTGTAGTATTCCATATCCTGTCTGTTTTAGATCGTTTCAGACAAAGGTAAGAGAAAAACCATTTTACTAGCAGGAGTTCTCCATATTTCTATGTATTTTTACAACAATACTTACAGATTAAACAGACACGATATGAAAAGGATCATACTGCTACTGCTTGCCTTCTTCCCGCTTCTTGGCTGGGCCACTGCCCAGAGTGGCGATATCCTGATATGGGAAGGTGATACGCTCACCATGTTCTCAAATCCGCTAGAACAAAGGGATGATATAGAAGAATTGAGAAAGAATTTATCCATGCAACCAGATTTCGACAACTGGCATACTGCCTGTTGGAGAGGATACGTAGCTGAATGGACACTTACTGACAACGAGCTCTACCTCACCAATATCTATAATTGTTATCACTACCGGGGAGGTGTCAAAGCCGACCTGGCTGCACTCTTCGGGCAGGACAAACTGGTTGACGGCAGACTTCGCGCCGACTGGGTTACAGAAGAGTTATTCACTGCGGAAGGCGAATGCCTGTATAACTTCTATATCGGGTATTCAGCTATTTATGAAAAAGAGACGGCGCTGGATATACAAAAAGGCAAGTTGGTCAATTATACCATTTATGACAACTCCAAGACATACAAGTCCAAATTGACGCATCAGAATGAGGCCTTAGTCCGCTTCATTGCCAGCCACATCAATTGGGCAAAAACGCCTCCTGCCGATAAAAGAGTGATCTTTACATGCAGGACCGGCACAACACCCAAGCCCATAGACATTAAAATCGTACGCGGTTGCGATGATGAAGCCTACAATCAGGAAGCGCTGCGGGTGATCAATCTAATATCAGACTGGGAGGTGATATACCAACGAGGCGAATACCAACACCAGATATGGACCATCCCCGTGAGTTTCTCGCAAAGTGTAAAAGACAAGTATTTCATCCAACCCTACAACGATTAAACTTTCCCTTTTTTTAGTTGTTTTACTTTAAACAGATATTCAGATTAGTAAAGTGAAACATCTATGCGAACGATTATAGCAGCTATTGCCCTCATTTGTCTTTTTACGTCCTTGCCCGTCCGCGCACAAGGGGATGCCGGCGTCAAGATCATTCCCGGACAGGGGGATTTGTACCATAACGCACGCCACCTCAACAATCCGTACCTGCTTCCCCTTTGGGGTAAGAAGTTGGGGGCGAGAGGATTCTTGCTTCCCTACCCTGTCGGGATCATGGTCAATGGATATGTCAGTTCACAAGACGTCACCATCTCCGACCTCTCCATCGGCATCAACGACAACCCGATGGTATCGCTCGACGGTGTGGTCGGCTTCAGTGACGTGACGGCCAGTGTACAGAACCTGAACTTCCGTACCGATCTCTGGGTACTGCCTTTCCTCGATGTCTATGGCATCTTCGGTACGGCGTCAGTACAAACCAAAGTCGGTATCGGCAGCATTATGGGAAAATCGGTTGATTATCATACGGAAGCCGACTTCAACGGGTATGTCTATGGTGTGGGTGCGATGCTGACAGGCGGTATCCGGTCGATCTTCTTCTCATTCGACATCAGTAAGGTCTGGACACATCTCGACAAACTGGCCGACAACAACAGCGCCGTCAATATGGGTATCCGCACCGGTTATGTGTTCCACTTCCAAGACAATCCGGAAAAGAACATCTCCGCCTGGACCGGGGTCACCCGCCTCTACCTGTCCAATACGACGGAAGGAACAATCGACCTCTCGGAGGTGGTACCTAACTTCGGCGATAACTACCAACAGACCGACTGGTACGAAGCCCTCGGCCCAACGACCCAATCGCTGGTAGACGACCTCGTATCCAAAGCCAAAGACCGGTTCGACGACAGCACGATCCACTACTCCCTCCAAAAGCGCCCGTCGCATAATTTCACCATGATACTGGGCGCCCAATACCAAATGAACCGCCACTGGCAGTTCCGCGTAGAGACCAACTTCCTCGGAGGGCGTAAATCCGGACTGTTGTCTGCCAACTACCGCTTCGGACTCTTTTCCGGAAAATAATATATGCACCCCCTCATGAAATCTACATTTATATATATAGGGTTAATCATTACAGGAATGGCTGCCTGCCAGATCACTTTGGCCCAGTCGCCAGTCCAGTCACCGGATCAGACTCTTACCCAGGCGCCCGCCCAGTCTCCACCTGATTCAACCGTCCACCTGAGCTGGTTGAAACGTTACCAGGCCCGGAATGCCGAACGGGAAAAAGAAGGGAAATTGCTGGTCACTCCGGTGCTCGGTCCCGGTTACACACCGGAAATGGGCTTCTCGATTGCCGGCGGAGCCTTGTTGTCATTCAAAACGGATCGTACGGATTCGTTACTACATCGCTCGTCATTCCCTGTAACAGTGGGGTTCAGCAGCAAAGGAGCCCTCTTCGTATCGTCCAAAATGGCGACCTACTGGATGCACGACAAACTGCGCGTCAATGCCGACGTCTGGTTCAAAAGCATGCCGGATAATTATTTCGGTATCGGCTACGACAACGGCGAGCATGTAGCTAAATCAGACTCCACCACGGCCTACGACCGCCTCTGGTTCCAGGTCAACCCCCAGGTATTCTGGAAAATAAAGCCCGGCATGTTTGTGGGAGGTGCCGTGGATGTGAACTATACCCACGGCAGTGATCCGTCAGCCGGTGTAGCCGCCGACCCGAACTATATCGCCTACAACGACAAGCCCTTCAACGCCGGGATAGGCACCCACTACATGATCGACACCCGCGACGTCCCCGTCAACGCCTGGAAAGGCTGGTACCTGTTGACGCAGCTCATGATCTACGGCCATTACCTCGGCGGACAAAACAACTACCAGGTCGTCAACCTCGACGCCCGCCACTACATCCGCGTACACAAACCGGGACAAACCCTCGCCCTCCAACTCCGGGGCCGTTTTACCTCCGGTAATGTCCCCTACGGCGAAATGTCACAACTCGGCACCCCGTTCGACCTCCGTGGTTACCTATGGGGACAATATCGCGACAAGAACATGTTTTTCGGTATCGCCGAATATCGCCACTCTTTCTATAAACGGAACGGTGAACGCAGCCGTCACTCCGCCATTGCCTGGATGGGCGCCGGTTCCATTGCCCCCGACTGGGAATTCAACCAATGGCTGCCCAACTTCGGTATCGGCTACCGCCTCGAAGTACAACCCCGTATGGCCATCCGTCTCGATCTCGGCTTCGGCAAAAACTCCCAAGGCTTCTACTTCAACTTCAATGAAGCATTTTAATCACGGAGCCATAACCAAACATCCTAAACACGCATAGTTTCAGATTTGTCCGAATCTGAAGCTATTTGCCACGACACAGCTACCAGCAATAGTTTCATTAGGATGAAACTGTTTGTTTCACCTATTGAAACTGCCTGTTTCACCGTTTGGAACTCGGAGTTTCACCCTATGAAACTAAAAGTTT
>JAVBUR010000027.1:0-88881 GCA_031555145.1 Tannerellaceae bacterium
TGGAGGCAGGGTGGACTTTTTCGAGACTGAGTCCACCGCAATTTTCAGGGATACAGCCAATTGGAGTTTGGAGGATAAAAAAGGGAAAGTAGTATTAGGAGGGGATAAGAGCCATTTGTTGACAAATGATACCTTGCCGGAGCTTCACATTTTTCAAGAAAACGCGGCGGCTTTTAAGGTGAAGATCGAAATCCACCGGGTTTTGACATTGATACAAAGAGATGCCGGGGGATCAATGAAGGAGCAGCAAATGTCTCTTTTTTACAATGACCTGTCCTGACAAACCTATATCTTTGTCGGGATATTGCTTATGGAAGATTTCAGAATTATACAACCTGCACCCGTGCTTGCGCCGTATGTGAAGCATTATTGGCTCTTGAAAACAGTCGGTGATTCGGCAGCATTGGCCCGAACGGTACCGACCGGTATGATGAGTTTGATATTTCATCGTGGGAACCGTTTGTTGTCTGTTCTTGAAAACGAGCTTCATCCTCGCGCTTTCCTTTGCGGACAGGAGAAAACATTTGCCGACTTAAAGTATGACGGGCAAGTCAACATGATTTCGGTCGTTTTTCATCCTGCCGGAATACGGGCTTTTTTCTGTCTTCCTATACATAGGATTTCAGGTTTACGTTTGACTGCCGGCGATATGGAAGACAAAGAACTATTGGAACTGGAAAATTCGTTGATAAGCACCGAAAACGATCAATTATGTATTCTGCTTATAGAACAATTCCTCCTGAAACGTCTGACCTGTCTTGCACAACATAACCTGAAACGAATTGAGACCACCATCCGACTGATTAATTCCGGCCTGATGGATATTGCCCGGCTTGCCGATGCGGCTTGTTTAAGCACCAAACAATTCAACCGTATATTCTCCGAACATATTGGCGCCAATCCGAAAGAGTTTTCCCGTACCATTCGTTTTCAACGGGCTTTGCATATTCTCGGGAACAACCCACAAATACCCTTAACGGCTCTTGCTTACGAATGTGGTTATTTCGACCAGTCGCATATGATTAAGGAATTCAAAGCTTTTTCCGGTTATACACCCGGAGAGTATCTTGCTATTTGCCAACCTTATTCAGACTATTTTTCGTAAAGAAAGAGGATGTCTTTTTTTTACAATTCCAACACTTTTCGGGATGCTACCTTTGCATTGTTTAATAACTTATTCAAGTAAAAGATGAAAACATTAGTAGCATTTTTCGAAATTCCTGCCATTGATTTTGACAGGGCAATCAAGTTTTATGGGAGTCTTTTGGGTGTAAATCTCGCTGCGATGGACTGTGGACACGAGAAAATGGCCTTCTTTCCGGAAGAAAACGGACTCTGTCCCGGTGCTATTTCGTGGGCAGCCGAAAACAGTTTCCTGCCATCAGAAAATGGGGTATTAGTTAGTCTGAACATCGAAAAGATGGAGCAGTCGATCTCCTTTATCGAAAAGAACGGTGGCCGGATTCTTATCCCCAAGACAAAGATTGAAGCGGATAACCGGGGCTATTTCGCTGTATTTATTGACTGCGAGGGGAACAGGGTCGGACTGTATTCGGAAGAGTAAAAAGAACAAAAGTAGTGTTTTTAAGACCGATACAGAAAAATAGTGTACTTTTGTGGTCTATGTTTAAAACGAAGAAGGAGTCCGTGA
Organism: Tannerellaceae bacterium; assembly: GCA_031555145.1. GTDB lineage: Bacteria > Bacteroidota > Bacteroidia > Bacteroidales > Tannerellaceae > JAJDIA01. The sequence goes on from JAVBUR010000027.1 coordinate 1,652, forward strand.
AGTAAACAAGCTCTAACGTTTTCGGTTAGAGCTTGTACCTTTGTTATACTTTGGCATATTCTTGCCGGAGTTATTTTTATATACCTATATTTTTAAATCATGGATGCGGTAACAGGGATATTATTTCCGGCCCGTGTCATTTAATATTCAAACATCATGAGTAACGATATTAAGACAATTCACGACTTCGATTTCAGTCTAATTTGCGAATACTTTTCTAATGTAGAACGTCAAGGGCCTGGAAGTCCTGAAATGACCCTTAAAGCGTTGAGTTTTATCGATAATCTGACTTCACAATCCTGCATCGCCGACCTTGGTTGTGGCACTGGGGGACAGACCATGACATTGGCTCAGCATGCTCCGGGACAGATTACAGGGCTTGACCTCTTTCCCGAATTTATCGATATATTCAACCGGAATGCCGGACGGCTCAATCTTTCCGACCGGGTAAAAGGTATTGTCGGTTCAATGGATGATCTCCCTTTCGGGAAAGAATCATTAGACCTTATTTGGTCGGAAGGTTCAATCTATAATATCGGTTTCGAACGGGGATTCAAGGAATGGCGCGAGTACCTCAAACCGGGCGGTTATATCGTCGCATCGGAAGCAACGTGGTTCACGGCGGAACGTCCCGCTGAAATCCATGATTTCTGGATGGCACATTATCCCGAAATAGATACGATTCCGAACAAGGTAGCCCAGGTGCAAAAGGCTGGCTATGTTCCTGTAGCGACCTTTATGCTCCCCTCAACCTGTTGGACAGAGGATTTTTATGCTCCACAGGCAAAGGCGCAGGATGAATTCCTAAGAAAATATGCTGGGAATCAAACGGCAGAAGAGTTAATTGCGAGTCAGCGCCATGAGATGGGATTATATCATACGTATAAAGACTTTTATGGTTATGTTTTTTATATTGGGAAGAAGGTATGATGAATAGCGCAATTATCAGAAAGATGCTCTCGGAAGAGTATTATCTGATGGAAGACTTTATGTACGAAGCTATCTATCATCCTGACCCGAAGAATCCTTATCCGAAAGATGTGATATACTTGCCGCAAGTCAGGGTATATTGGGACAACTGGGGGAAAGGAGAAAACGATCGTTGTTTGGTGGCTGTCACTGCAGATAAGATAGTTGGAGCCGTTTGGATACGTACGTTTCAGGGAGCAACAAAAGGGTTCGGTTGTATCGATGAGCAGACTCCCGAAATAGCGATTGCCCTATTTGAGAAATACCGTAATAAAGGTATCGGTACCCAAATGATGGAGCGAATGATAGGTTTGATGAAGTCGGAGGGTTATGCCCAGGTTTCATTGAGTATAACCAAAGGGAATCCCGCCATTCGCCTTTACGAACGTTTAGGCTTTCAACAGATTGAGGAGAATGAAGAGGATTATATCATGCTGTTGAGACTGGAATAATCTGATTCGGTTTTCCGAAATTATAAAGAAGGATGCCTATTTGGGACTGCTATATCTGTTGCAATCGCTTTTATGAGGCTCACCTGGTTATTTGTTAACATAGCCAGTTGGCTTTGGTAAATTGATTCTTATTCAGATAGTATCATACCTTCAAAAGGGGCCAGTAGAATGAGCTCGTTCATCTTAGTACCGGGCTTTCTGTGGGTGGAGAATAGAAGGAATGTTTTCTTTTTTAGTTGGACTTTCTTTTTTCGATATCCGAAGTTTAGGATTATAAGGAAGGTGGTGTTGGCTGAGTAGCGGAAGTAGGATAACAGGTTTCGTTCTCCTTTGTGAAGGAATTTTATGCTGCCGGATTGTAAGACGGGGTGCTGTTTTCTTACTGTTATCAGTCGTTTATAAATGTTGTAAACGGAATATTCATTCCGGGACTCGGTTTCGACATTGATGTTTGTGTAATCGGAATGAACAGGTAGCCAGGGTTCTACGGTGGTGAATCCGGCGTAGGGTGTGTTATTCCACTGCATGGGGGTTCGTGCACCGTCGCGGCCTTTATAGAAGGGGTAGAAGAGTTTGCCGTAGAGGTCACGTAGCTTTTGTTTGGGTACGGGTGTGTTTTCCATGCCGATTTCGTCGCCGTAGTAGATAAAGGGGGTTCCACGCAGGGTGAGTAGCAGAAGGGCATGAAGTTTAGCTTTATCGTATTTATGGAATACGGGGCTGACGCGTTTTACACTGCGACCGATGTCGTGGTTGGACAGAAAGAAGCAGGGCCATCCTTTCGCCGGGATGTGGCGGTAGTGTTGTGAGATGATCTTATAATATCCGGAGGCTTTCCAGATGGAGAATATGAGTGAGAAGTCGAATGCGAGGTGTAGCATATTTGTTCCGTCGCCCAAGAAACTGGAGGCTAATGCATGGTCGCCTGGTGGCGGGGTATAGATCTCCCCTACGCTCGTCTTCTCCGGATGGGAATCTAAAAGAGTTCTGAAGTCCTTCAATATTTTATATATTTCAGGCTGGTTGCGGCTGTAAACTTTTGTATTGGAGACCAGGGAGCTAATCGAATCGTCTCTTAATTCCTTGTCCTTAAACAAGAGGTTGATTACGTCGAGCCGGAAACCGTCCACGCCCATTTCAAGCCAGTAAGATACGATGTCGAACATTGCTTGTTGTACTTCCGGGTTTCGCCAGTTGAGGTCGGGCTGCTCCCAGAAAAATGAATGGTAATAGTACTCATTAGTGAGGGGGTCGTATTGCCAGGCTTTTTTGCCGAAGTTGGTTCGCCAATTATTGGGACGCTTTCCGTTGCGGGGTGGTTGCCAGATGTACCAGTTGCGCTTGGGGTTATCGCGGGATGAGCGGGATTCCAGAAACCAGGGATGTTGGTCGGAGGTGTGGTTCAGGACGAGATCCATAATCACACGGATACCTCTCTGATGAGCTTCGTTCAATAGTTGGCGAAAGTCATCCAATGTACCATATTGCGGATGGATATCCCTGTAGTCAGAGATATCATATCCGCTATCTATCAGGGGCGACGGATAAACGGGCGACAACCAGATTGCGTTCACTCCCAACCCGACCAGATAGTCCAGTTGGCTGATAACGCCGGGCAGGTCGCCGATACCGTCATCGTTAGAATCCTGAAAGCTCTGCGGATAGATATGGTAGATAATGCCGTGTTTCCACCAGGAAGATGACTGGTCAACTGACGGCATCACACAGGAAGACGGCTGCTCAGCAGACTGCATCACCTAAACCGATTGAGGTCATTAATCCGGAGATAATGGTTTCGGGGTTGTAGGTAGCTGCTCGTTCGATGGCTGAACGTTTAAATGCTTCCCTTTCATTGCTGCGCAAGAAGTCGCATACCCGATCCTGCATCTCCTGTGGGGTACTTACCAGGTAGCCATCCTTACCGCTACGGATAATATCTTTGGGACCCTTTACATTGTAGGCGATAACAGGCAAGCCGCAAGTGAGGGATTCAAGGACTACGTTACTGAAGGTATCGAAACGGGAGGGCAACAGGAGCAGGTCGGCGGATGAATAGATAGCCGGCAGTTCTTCCCGGTTCACCCAGTCGATAAAGACGGCGTCCGGATTCTCTTTCTTTAGTTGGGGCAAGGCGGGGCCTTTGCCGACGACTACGAGCTTGACATCTTTTTGTTGCGACCGTACACGACGGCATAGTTCGGTTAGTTCCAGTACGCCCTTTTCCTTGCTTACCCGGCCTACATACAACAGGATGGGTTGGTCTTCGGACAGACCGAACAGTTTCCGTTTATTGGAGAAGGCGGGTTTGAAACGGGTGTTTACCCAATGGGCGGTCTGATGCACCTTTGCCGGATCGAGATTCATTTGCGGTCCTGAGAGCCAATTCTTCTGATCGGAGTTCAGTACCAGTACATGGTCGAATGCGCTGTAGAAGAAACGCAGGATACGGCGGACGCGGTTGAGGTTGTGTCCTTCGACGCCCAGCACCTTACGAGCGAACATCAGCCAGTCGGTGTGCATATAGAAGGAGGCTTCAACGGTGTAGGCATGTTTGAGGTAGAGGCCAAACAGCCCCATCACGCCCTCGGTGGAGCAGATGATGCGGTCATATCCTCCCAGCTGGAAGAGGTTGTGGAGTTCGATGAAGTTGGGGACGCGGAAGGTGTAGTCGGCGTAGAATGGTAGGGTGAACTCTTTTACAGGGCGCAAGACCTTCAGATGGTCACCTTCTTCCAGGGTGGATGAGCAGGTGACGATGTCGATGGGGAGGTTACGTTTTCGTACCTCGGTCAGCATTTCTTTCAAGAAGACGGAGACGCCGTTAGAGTCGCCGTACGTATCTGTCAGCCACAATACCCGCTCTGGGTGTTCATAGCGTCCGAGCTGCCGTGAGAAGTCTTTGAGGAGTGGGCGGGTATTGAACATTGTCTTCGCACTGGTGAAGTGAGCGGCCAGGATAAATAGTGAGCCGAAGAAGGGGAACGAGAGGCCGTCGAGGAATTCCGATATGTTGATACTTGCTTTCTTGTCGTTTTCCCCGTCGCCCAGGTATGCACGGACGCTGCTTGGTAATTCGAGTTTCTCAATCAGTGAGTCAAGCGACTGACCTTTAAAGAAATCACCGGCATCTGACTTTTTGAGTTTCTTTTCCAGACGTTTTGCCAGGATGGTGTAGAACTGGCTGTTGATCTCTTGAATTGAATGATAATAACCGTTGATAAGTTCAAGGCCTTCCTTTTTCGAGTTGTCGGCCATGTGGACGGCTTCATCGAAGATGGGCTTATAGGTGGGCTTTACGACCAGTTTCTTCAGGAAAGAGGGTTTTTCGCCAGCCATACAGTCGTGGAAGGTGCGGATGAATGAGGTGGTTACTTTATGGCGCTGTACTTCGCAGAAGAGGTTGGAGGCGATAAGGGATATGACTTTGTCGCTTGTACTCCCTTTATGCAGTAATAGTCTTACCAGACCGGGGTCTTTGTAATTCAGTGCAATCTGGCAGGCGTAATTGAGGAATGCGATGGTCATCTTCTCGGCATTCTGGTAGGTACCGAAGGAGGCCATATTGCCTTCGCGGATGGCTTCGAGCGCTAACTGTGAGCGGGTAGTTGTCGTTAACCGTTCTTTTAACCGGGGGACATAGAGATAGGTGCCGGTCATTCCGGCAAACAAGCCCATGTGGCAGTCAGAGCCTCCTGACATGGCTTTCCGGTACGGGTCGGCGCAGAATTGGTAGGGGTCGATACCGAATTCTTGTGCATAATGATCTATATCTGTGCGTGTGGTTTGTTCGAGCCATTCCTTGACGAGCAGATTCTGCCAGGTATCGCGTTGACCGTTGACGGCCTCAAAACGTTCGAATAGCAGCAACATCTTTTGGAAGAAAGTCGGCGGTGGTGTTTGCTTCACGGCGTAATGATACAACGGATGTGCCCAGATGGTGGGGATCTGCTGTGCCCGGGCGTATTCCTGAAAGTGATAGACGTTACGACGCAGTTTCTCCAACTTCACTTCCTGTTCGGGTGTAAAGCCGTAGGCAAGGACGTGGATGCCGATCTCATACTCGGGGACTTTGCAACTAAACTCGGCTCCGGTCAGGATGTCCATACCTTTGTCTTGCAAGGCATAGCAGGAACGGGCGTTGTTATGGTTGGTGATGGTAAAGAGGTCGCAGCCGTTGTGCGAAAGTTTGTCGATCAGCTTTTCACTGGGAAGCCAGGTCTCAGGTACATTCAGTATGCGGCCAATCAATTCATCGGGGACATCACTGTTGAAATCGTGGCAATGGAGGTCGGCTTTCAATAGGTCTTCACTCGGGAACTTGTTTTGCTGGGTAAGAATGAATTGTTCGAATTCTTCCTTCAGCATTTGTTGGAATTGTGCACTCATATACGGTTATTTACGCCTGAATAGCAAGCATATATTCATTTTATGGTGCAAAGGAACACATAGCAGATTATTACCGTATGAAATTTGTATTGCATTTATATTACAGGCACAACAATACCCCATACTCTCAGAGAGAGACAAGGGATATTTTTACATACAAACAAAGACAATTTATTCAATATGCAAGACTTATTATGACTTGTTAATAAAAAGCACAGCCCGTATCTTTGCAATAACAACAATATCTCCTGCCTTAACTTACACGACAAGAACTATTTCCTCACGACTGAGCCCTTAATCGCATGAGAGAATAACTAACCGGCTCCTGCTTATACAGGAAGCCGGTTTTATACATACCATCATCAGAAATAAAACGAAGAGAGCGTGCAGCATTTCCCTCCATGCCTGCATCTATACTTTCAATAAAGATACATATTATGAATAGAAAACATGTTGTGGAGATTCTCATGGTTCTCCTGGTGATGATTGGAGTTGTGAGTTGTGATAAAGAAGAGGTGTTCCACCTGTCGAGTTTGAATTGTACGATCAATGGTAAGCCGTTTAAGTATGAGGTGTCAGATTTGAACATCATGCTACCCTGGAACATCCGACCCGTAGCAAAGTATTATGAGTATGGGGATAGTACAGTGGTGCAGTTTTTCCTGTCGTGCTACCCGAAAGTGAAGCCGCCTTATTATTGCAACATAGATGTACAGATCGCGGAACAGGGGACGCTGCGAACAAAGACGAAGTATCCAATTGCTTCGACAAGGGATGTCGAAGCGGAAATGCAGCAATTGGGCTACCTGCGGGATTATAGGGAGTCGTTTTGTGTGATAGCTTATTGCTATCAGTCGGACACGATCCCTACGGGAGAGACCGTCGGGATGACGGCGGAAATAAAGAATAAGTACTACGGCGGTTTAACGGAAGGATATATCGAGTTTACGACGATCGACCGGGAGCACGCCTGGGTGAAGGGCAACATCTATGTCACCCTTCGCCCGGATGATGCGGAGGAATTGGTGCTCAAAGGGGACTTCCGGCTCTACACGGAGTTTTTGGAAGAGGATCCGTTTAGAAGGTACCCCGAAGAGGATCCGTTTATAGATCAGAATAATTAATAGAATAAGTGTCGCCGTCGGCGAAGCGGCCGGTGGTGGCGTCTTTCTTCAGCCATTTGACGCGTTGGGCGGAAGTGCCGTGATTGAAGGCATCGGGCACAGTGTATCCCTGCGAAATGTCGTATATCCATAGCTCAATAGTACGAACCGGGTGTTGATTCCGCCCTACTCTACCAGGATAGTTTGATGAACTTATTCTCCCAGGAAGTGAAGTCGGGCGAGGGATGGCCGGATACGGGGGTGCCTGTTACATCGCAAACGGTTACCCGGTTGATCCGTATACGGTCGGAAGTGACGGTGAAGGTCGCCGGCTTCCCTCCTATCTCGCGCAATTGGAGCAAGACAGCCTTTTCACCTTCCACTGGCTTCATGTTGACCAGCAGTACATTATCAGGGACAATCCGGAAGATGGAAGCGGGCTGTAACGGCTGGGGCTTTGCAGTTCCTGCCGGCAGGACACGGACAAGCAGCGGGATACGGTTTTCCCAGGCGTATTTGGTGGCATATTCCGTCGAGTTGTCTTTGGATGAGTGGATGAAATAGCTCCATTGGAACTCGCCCATCTGGTCGGCGTTGAAATTGGTCACCCAGTAGTTGTTCATCGGCCAGGAATACATATTGGTGGATTGAGGGGTAGCGCCTGCCTGGTAACGACCGGTATTGATGGCACCGAACTGCATCAGGGGAATTTCCTGGCTACCCATTACGACCTGAGAGTTAGCATTACGCGCAGTGGCAAAGTTTTGTACCGTGTACCAGTCGCAGGAAGAACCGGGGATCTGATCCACACCGGCTTCGATCGTACCGCCCGGTACGTCCAGGTGTATCTTTCCGTTCGGTACCTGATAGGGGAAGGAAACGTAGATGGCTTCCGGGTCAGTCACTGCTTTCTTACGCAGGCGGTAGACGACTTCGATCTTCTTGGTCACATTGTACACGCGGTATTCGACCAGCAGGTTGTTGGGTTCACGGCCGGCTACTGTCTCGCCACGGAAACGGTAGGTATCCCAGATGGCCCCCTTTTCGTACTGTTCGAAGCGGATTCTTTCCGGGGGACGACGCAGGGATTGCGGGGCTTTATACAGTTCCATCGGACGACGGCTGTCGATGATCTCATAGACGAATTCGCCAAACTCCCATTCGGCGTTCGGGGTGAGCAGGGGTTGGATCAACTCCTTGTCGAAGAGTTGACTGATTGTACCCCGACGCGGATTGAAGTCGATAGTGTACCAGTTGTTTTCCACACGAGATTGGGTCAGGGAGGTAGTACGTTCTGTTTCCGGGCGGGGAGCGTTCTTGACCTTGATGTAATATTGGGCATATCCTAAGGGGGGCACGTCCTTGACATACAGGTTCCAGTAGGTACCGTCCGAACGGCTTTCGCCTGGTTGTGCGGGGATCAGGTTACCGGCGGCATCCACGATCTCGAAGGCTTTGTCGCGCGGCAGTATCTGGTAGTCGATATACGCCTTGGCAACTCCGCTATACGGCCAATTCAGGGGATTGAAGACGGCGACGGAGGGCTGATCGGCTTTCGGTATGTAGGTTTGCAGCACTCCCATGGTCATCTCGCCCAGCATACCGGCATGGCGATAGGCTTCCCAGGCATACGACTGTTTGAGGGAGCGTTGTTCCCAGGTTTCCAGGCCATACGGATCGCGTACGGACTCACTAAAGCCGAAGGTGTGTTCGTCGTAGAACAGTAAGGCGTTGTTGACACCTTCGATCTGCGTATTCGCTTCGGCAGGCGGTGTGGCACCCAGCATATGGGCAAACGAAAGGCCAGCCTGGTTGGCGATCACATTGCTGTGTGTCACCCGGGAGACGGCAGCTTCGCGGGCGCCGGAACCGAAACCGTCCGTCCACCAGTCGGGCCAGGCGCCACGGATGGTCTGTATATGGTTGGCATATTGCGTTTCTACGGTCTTGAGGAATTCGGTAGCTACGGCGGTACGCAGCTTTGGCCATTCGTATTTTTCGTTCCATTGCTTCACCATTTCGCAGCTTTTGGTCGAGGGGGGCGAGTTGTCTGTCCAATAGCCTGAGTGCTGGATGGCACAGATATCATAAGGGTAGTTCAGTACCGCCAGTTGATCGAAGTATTCCAGTACTTTGGCCTCGAAGGCAGCAAAGTCGTCTGTATGGACACCGAAGAAGTTTCCCGTATGATAATGCTCCGCCCGGTAGGTCAGCACCTTCTTGCCGGAGGGAGATTCCCACCAGAATACGGTCGGCTTGTCGAAACAGATCAACGCCCGGTGGCCGTGGGTGCCCATATTGACGTACTTCACACCGGCATCGGCAAAGTATTCACTGAAGCACCAGCCGATACCGTTCACGTCGTTCTGCATGGCGATCTCGGCGCGCATGCCGTTGTCGCGGAACTGCTTGATGGGGGCCAGGGAAGCGGCCAGGGTTTGTTCGTCGGGCAGTTCGTCGAAGTTGAGGTACATGGTGGCCAACTCGATCGTCCCTTCCTTGACGCGTTGTTTCAGGCGGGCGATTTGTTCGGCGGGACGGCATTTGAGGTATTCGCTGACGGCCCATGAGGTTTCGCATGTCCAGCGGAATTTGGCCGCTTCGGGATAATTCTCCGTTGCGTCGCAATAGTCCAGGGCATAGTCGATGTAGCGGAGTTGCTCAGCTAGGATCTCCATCTGCGAGCGGGTATAGCCGATATCGGTATGCGTATGCTGCACCAGGTTCATCTGCCAGTGGCGGGCGGGAGCTACGGCGACAGTCTGCGCCATCTGTTCCTTACCTTCGGTTACGGTGAGGGAAAGCTGAACGGTTGTTTTGACTTCCGGAATGTCGAACACGACTTTGTTCTCGCCTTCCGTACATTTTACCTTTTGTGTCTGGTCACCCAGGCGGACAGACACGACGGTCGGTACACCTTCGTGGCGAAGCATCACTACGACACGCTGTGTCAACCCAGCCTTGCCTTTATACAAAGCGGGCAGCACACGGATATCAATACCTGTAGTAGCATAGGCCGATGCGGCTACACATGCGATCAACAAGCAACGGAATAATCGATTGGCTATTTTCATCTGTTCTTATGTATGTAATTATTTGTCTTTGAACGGAATTGAATTCATTCTCCTATAGGGATGCTATTCGTTTGTCTTTATGCGATAGGCAATTAGTCCGATATAGAGCATGCAGAACAAGAGGACGGACAGACCGGCGACCTGTCCGAAGGCGTCTGATAAGATACCCATAAACGGAGTTACCAATGCGCCGCCTGATACGCCCATGATCATCAGGGCGGAGACTTCGTTCGTACGGTCCGGCCGGCGTTGCAACGCCCAGGAGAAGAGGATGGAGAATACATTGGCGCAGGCCAGGCCTACGATCACAATCATGGCCGCCATTATCCACAGTGACTGTACCAGCAGCAGGAAGACAAAGGCTACCAGCGCCATGCCCATACTGTATTTAAGGAAACGGACGGCATCGATCCGCGCCAGCAGAAAGGCTCCGACGAAGGTGCCAATTGTACGGGCGGAGAAGTACAGGCTCGTGCCCAGCCCCGCTTCGTGCAGGGGCATATCCAGTTGTTGCATCAACAGTTTGGGGATGGTGGTGTTCAGTCCCACATCAATACCTACCAGCAGGAGGATGCCGAAGAAGAGCATCACCACCACCCGGTCTTTCAACAAGGCGCAGGTAGAGGTGAAAGAGGTCTTTGTTTCTTCCTTCTCTTCCTTTCCGCGGATGGCACAGAGCAGCCAGGCGATAGACAAGACCGTGGTACAGGCATAGACTACAAAGATCAGCTTCCAGTCGCCCCAATACGAAGCGGCAGCACCAGCTATAATCGGGCCGAGGAAGGAGGATATGGACTTGATAAACTGTCCGAGCGTAAGCACGCTTGTCATACGGTCTTTGGAAACGACACCGGCCACCATCGGATTGAGGGATACCTGCAACAGGGTATTACCGATACCCAACAGGGCAAAGGCTACCAGTATATTGGCAAAGTCGTACCAGATCAGCGGCAGCAGCATGGCTACGGCAGTGACGATGAGCGCCATCACGACTGTGTTGCGTCGTCCGATACGGTTCATCAATATACCGGTCGGTATAGAGAAGATGGCAAACCAAAGGAAGACCATCATGGGGATGAGGTTGGCCAGTGTGTCGGACAACTGGAAGTCGCTCTTTACATAATTGGTGGCGATACCGACTACATCCACAAATCCCATCACAAAGAAGCCGAACAGGATCGGGAGGATAGTTAGTTTGGAGATCGTTTTATGTGTCATTGTTTTATCTGTTATCGTTTTATTTGTCATCGTGCTCACTTTTATTTATGATGGTATTAACAGGTTATATGCATCAAGGAGGCTTCTAGGAGGCATCAATACTGATCCTTCGGTTGGGCGCCCATCCGGATGTCTAACATACCGCCTGCGGCGATCGCGTCGAACGAAAGGCGGGGACTATTGAGCGGCTGTCCGTTCCAGGTGAAGTCCTGCACGTAGGAATTATCGGGCGTGTTGCCGGCGACGTTGATCACCAGTTCCTTGCCCTTGTAGTAGCGGTTATCCAACTGTATGGTGATTTTATCGAACAGCGGAGCGCCCAGGCCAAAAGAGGGCGCCGGATCGGTAAGGCCTTTCACATCGAAGAGTCCCATAGAAGCAATCACGTACCAGGCGCCTAACTGCCCCTGGTCTTCATCCTGTCCGTAGCCGTAGCCGTGGATACCTTCGGTGCCGTAGAACTCGTTCAGGATGGCACGTACCCATTTCTGCGTCAGGGAAGGGCGACCGGCTTCGTTGAATAGCCAGGAGATATGGAGGCAGGGTTGGTTGCCGTGGTTGTAGAGTGTTTGCAGGCCGGCAAAGGCATCGACTTCCGTACCGCCACTGAAGATGAGCTTTTGTGAGACGGTAAAGATACTGTCGAGACGGGCATTGAACACGTCGGCGCCGACTTTGGCTACCAATCCTTCCACATCGTGCGGAACATAGAAGGTATATTGCCAGGCATTTCCTTCCTGGAAACCACGCCATACCTGCATCGGGTTGAAGGGGTCGATAAAGGTACCGTCTTTCTTTTTCGGACGGATAAAGTTGGTGGCCGGGTCGTATAGGCGCTCCCAACCTTTCGATAGGTTCATCAGTTGGGTGTAATGTGCTTCATCGCCCTGTTGTTTGGCCCATTGGGCGACGGCCCAGGCGCTGTAGGAGTATTCGAGGGTATGGGAGGCGGAGAACATAAAGGCTTCGTCGGGGCCGTCGCCGGCATCGGCGTGGGGGACATAGCCGTAGGTGACAAATTCTTTCGTATCTACCTTACCGGCACCCAGGGGACGGTTGTCGCCATCCAGTTCGTTCTTCAGGCAGGCTTCGTAGGCCAGGCGGGTATCGAAATCGCGGATACCGCAGGCATGGGCACCGGCGATCAGCGTACTCAGCAGATTGGTGCCTACGCCGGATACATACCGCTGGTTGGCCAGACCGTCGGCCAGCCATCCGGCATCCTGGTAGGCTTGCAGGTGGCTGCTGATATAGTCGGACATGTATTCAGGATAGGCAAGTATCCAAAGTTGCGACAGGTTCCACTGGGTTCCCCAAGCAGCGTCTGTATTATAGATGTTGTGTATGGGCTTTCCGGCTGACAGGGGTAACTGCCCTACCGAACCGTCGTGCCGCGGATAGGCACCGTTTACATCATTGGCCAGTCCACGGCCCAACAGAGCATGATAGAGGCCGGTGTAGAACTTTACTTTGTCGTCGCGCTTATCTGTTTCCACGCGTATCCGACCCAGATAGTCTTCCCAGGCCTGGTGCGAGAGCGCACGGGCCTCGTCGAACGAGAGGTCGGAGGCTTCCGTATCTAGGTTGAGGCGGGCATTTTCGACGGAGGTATACGAAAGACCTATTTTAGCGGTTACCTGAAGGGTGTCGGGGCTGTTGAATGTCAGATATAATCCGGCTCCTATGCCGGTTGCTTCACGGCTGTCGGCTTGTACCTGTTCGCCGTTGAAGGCGCCGATGCTATCGGGTTGCCGATCCAATACGGCAGAGAAGTACAGGGGGACTTGTGCGCCGGGCTGGTATTTGCGTACGTATTCGGGCTCGGTGATCACCCAACCTTCCACCCGTCCGTCGCCGGTATAGGAAACAAAGGCATCGCGTACCGGGCCACTTTCGCCCTGGCGGTGGCCGATATCGAACAGAAGGTGATTGTCGGCACCCTGCGGGAAGGAGAAACGTTGGAAGGCAACCCGGGGGGTTGCCGTCAGTTCGGCCCGGATACCATAATCTTCGAGGACGACGGAGTAGTAGCCGGCGGTAGCGACTTCCGTCTCCCGGTTGAAGCGGGAGCGATAGCCTGTACCGGGACTGTCGGTGGGCAGGCCGGGTATGGTTTGCAAGGCGCCAGAGGTGGGCATGAGCACAATGCCGCCTACCTGAAACTCATGCAGGCAGGGGAAGCCTTCGATGGATGTATCCCGGTAGTCGTAGCCGGTTGCCTCCCATCCCGACTTATTGCCGATATGCCCGTTGGTGGAGGGGCCGGGTTTGGCCAGTCCGAAGGGCATGGCTCCGGGGGCAAAATGAAACCAACGGCAGTGGGCGGTACCGATGCGGGGATCGACAAACTGCGACAGTTCTTCTTTCCGGCTGCCGGTCTGGGGCGATGTACAGGAGGTACAAGCACCTATGGCCAGTAGTCCAAGTAGTAGATGTGTAAAGGTCTTCATTGTTTGTTACTTATTTGTCCGGTTTTTTATATTATTTATTGAGTTGTTCATACTGTTTATCCAGTTGTTTCAGGGCGAACCAGTAGGCGCCCAGTGCAATGGAGCGGCTGGCGCCGAGATAGGAGATGGCGATACCGGTACGGCGGAATGGGTCGTAATCGACCTGCCGGTCGGTACCGGGTATGGCGACGGGATAGGAAGAGGATTGCAGGAAGGCAGCCAGTTCTTCGCTGTCTTCGAGGTTGTAGGGTTTCATGGGCAGGCGGTTGAAACGGCTGCCGCCCATCATGCCTGTCTGTTGGTTCAATTCTTCCATCAGGGCGGGAAGGATATATTGGGAAGCGCCGGTGAGGCCGCCACCTATGACGACAAGGCCATCGACCAACGCAAGGGCGGCAGAAAGCACCCCTCCGGCCGCCTTGCCCAGTTGGGAAAAGGACAACAGGGCAGCCAGCCGGTCACCTTGCCGGCTACCTTCGGCTATGTGGTAAATATCGGCGGGGGTATAGTCAGTGGTATCTCCCGAGCATTCGGCATAGACACGTTTGACGGCACGGATACTGACGCTTTCTTCGGCGATGAAGTCCGGATGCAGGTGGTTGCGCTGGCACCAGAGGTAACCGCCGGTCTGGTTATCGCCAAACAGTAATTCACCGTTGATCACGATGCCACCGCCAAAGCCGGTGCCGAGGGTGACTCCGATCAGGTTGCGGTAACGCTTGGTGCTACCGGCGGCTTCGAGTTGGCGGTTGATCTCGGGCAGCCGTCCGGCCAGAGCTTCGCCATAGGCAAAAAGGTTACCGTCGTTGTTGATATACACCGGTAGTCCGAAGTGGGCTTCAAGGAACGGACCTAAGGCTACGCCTCCCCGGAAGGCGGGAAAGTTGGGCAGGTCGCCGATGATGCCCGCACAGTAGTCGGCCGGCCCGGGAAAGGCGAAGCTGATGGCTGCCGGTGGTTCCGGCAGGCTTTGGCGTACCTGTTCGAAGCCTTTGAGAAGAAGGGTGAGGCAGGCATTGAGGTCGTCAACGACCGAAGGGAGGGTGACGGGAGGTACGATCTCCTCTCCTCCCCGTATAGCGGCGAAAACAAGGTTGGTACCTCCGGCGTCGAGTGTAAGGACGATCCGCGGATCGGTGTGTGTATATGTTTCCATGCGGTACTAATTGATTTATGCTTGTTGTGGTATGGGTTTACTGCCTGAAGCGGACGTATGCTTTGATGGTACCACAGTAATGTCCTACGGACTGGCCATGGGGGCGGATGGTGTATTCGCCAACGGAGGCCGGGATGATAAACGTCTCGGCGTAGTGCACGACAAAAGCTCCAAAGGCGTCCGTGGGGCTTTCGATGATCAGTTCGTCGCCTTTGATGACGTTCAGGACTTGTACGCCGCCGTCGGTATGGTGGGTCGTTTTTTCGGTGAACCAGTGGCGACGGGTTTCGATAAACTCATTCTCGTGCAGGCCGGTGCGTTCTTCACGCCAGCCTTCGCCTTCTTCGACGGTCTCGATACGGTTGACGAGTTGCTCGCGCACCCATTCTGTCTGGCGTTCCCAGCGGATCACATGGGAGCCGTGACCGATATTGATCGGGCGGGGCTGACCGTCGAGGCCGAGTCGTCCCCAGTCCCAGAGCTTAAAAGTAAAGATACTGGGGGTGGCACTGATCTCCAACACCATGGCTCCGGAACCCGAGCAGTGGATAGTGCCGCCAGGGATGAGGAAGTGGTCGTGGCGGTGGGCAGGCCATTTATTGACGTACTTTTCGGTATCGAAGGGGATGCCTGTCTCCTGAGAGGCGGTGAGGGCGGCAATCATCTCGTCGGAGTCGACACCTGTCTTGAGCCCGAGGTAGACAGTGGCGCCTTCGTCGGCATCGAGCAGGTAATAGCTTTCGTCTTGCGTGTATTGCATGCCAAAGATGTCGCGGATATACTGGGTATTGGGGTGTACCTGCAAGCTGAGGTTACCGCCGCCCATGGTATCGAGAAAGTCGAAGCGGATGGGAAAGTCTTGTCCGAAGCGGGCTTCGACGGGATCGCCGAGCAGGTCGTGTGAGCGGAAGAAGACGAGGTTGTTGGCGGGCATCTCAAACAGTTCGTCGTGCAGACGGAAGTAGAGGCTATTCTCTTCCGGTACGCAGTCGAAGCACCAGCCGTAGTTGGACGCCGAGCGGTCGAGGTCGCATACTTCCTTCATCCACTGACCACCCCAAGGGGCGGGGTCGAAGAAGGGGACGACACGGAAAGGACGGCGGGCGGTATCATGTAAGCCCTGGCGCAGGGTGTCGCCGGTAATCATCCGGGGTTCACCGGGGGTATGGGTGTCAAGCCAGTAATGGGCGACGGGAAGGAGTTGTTTCTTCAGGCTGTCGCACACGAGCCAGTCGACGAAGTAGCCGCGTTTGTAATGCAGAGAAGGGGCTTCGGCATGGTTGTCGACACCCAGACCATTGATTTCCTGCCGGCGGGAACGCATCTGTATCTCCCAACGGGCCATATCAGCGTAGAGGATGACGTCGGCTTCAGGGGCGACGAGGGCTGCTCCGTGACCGTAGACGAGGACGAGGCCTTCGGCCTGGCTGATCTGTCGACGGGCGGCTTCAACGTGGTCGGCATCGAGGAAGTCGGCGTAAGTGAAGTGCGAATGGTAGCCGTATAGGCGGTCGTCGGTGACGTAGGGGTAGGTCATGGCCGTAATGGCTTTGACAGGTTTGAACAGGGTCTGCGTGTCAATGGCTAACGCAGGCTGTAAGGCCTGTAGTTCGGCCCATAGTTCGGCGTGGTGTACGCCCTGGTAACATTCTACGACGAGGACACAGGGGTTCTTTCCGGTCGCGGTACAGTGACGGGCGGTTTCCTGCCGGATGGCGTCCCAGCCTTTCCACAGGTCGCCTTGGACCAGGGTGGCGGGTTGTTTATCGTAATTGCTTTTTCTCATTATGTGCGTATACGTTGAGTGGGTCGTTATTACAGATGGGTTTCCGCCCATTCGTCGAACAATTGGATGGCTTTAGCCAGCACGCCGGCCGAACCTTTGAAATGGCCTGATCCGCTGGGAATACCTCCCATGCCATACCATTCGAAAAAGCCCTGATTCTGTATCACCCGGTCGATCATGGGGCGAACCTCGGTATAGGCTTCAGCCACGAGGCCATTGCGGATAAGTTGCTGGATCATTCGGCCGCCGAACCAGGTCCAGTCGCCGCCGTTCTGATAGACGTAGGGGTTGGACATGCCGCCGGTAAAGAAACCGTCGGGATAGGGCGGGTAAATGGTGAGGCCGATGCTGGGCATGCCGGAGAGGCGTACGTTCTCGACCATGCGGGCATTGACGGTGCGGATCTCGTCGACCGACAGGAGCCCGGCTTCGATGGCGATGGCGGTGCCGCCGTGGTAGTAAACTTCGATCTCGTCAAAGCCGTCGGGTATGGGCGAGGGGTCGATATAGAGATGGGGAATGAACTTCTGACGTTGCACGTCCCAGAGGTGGGCGCGGGCGTTACGGGCGATATCGGTGCGAAGGGTGGTGTATTTGGTGGTGAGGGCGGCGTCGTCGGTCATCTCGAGGAGGTAGTCGAGGGCGATGAGGAACATGGCGTTGTCGTATACGTCGATGGCGCGGACGGAGAGGTCGTTCATGTCACAACCGAAGTCGTCGTTGGGTTGCACGTCGCCCCAGTCGGCGGTCATGGCACCGAAAAGCAGGCCGTAGGTCTCGTTATAGCGTTCGCGCAGGAGGTAGTCGACCATGGCGTCCATACGGCTGAGAACGGTGCGGCCGGCCACTTCTTCGGCAAGGATAGAGGTGTCGCCGGTCTTGCGGATGTATTTGCCTACGATCTGGATGAGGGAGGTTTCCTGGTCAGTCTCGACGGTGTTCTTGAAGGCGACGTGGCGGGGGGCGGCATCCGAATAATAGGGTGTATCGTCGTGCCAGGTGAAGTCTTCTTTCAGTACATAGCCATCGATCATTTCGTCGTTGGGCTGCTGGAGGGCGAAGAAGAGGAGGATCGCGTTGCGGATGTCGGTCTGCGGGCTTTCTTCGCAGGCGACTTCGATAAAGGTGTTCATATCGCGTGCCCAGATTTGCGAGTAGCCACTTCCGGCGTTGAATCCCTGGCGGATCACGGCGCGCGCCATGCTGTCGACTCTCTGCAGGGTGCTGTCACGACGGATGGTGTCGGCCAGTTGGCGTTCGGGCGAGGGAGCGGCACAGGCTGTAAGCAAAGCTGCAAAGAGGCCGGAAAGGAGATACTGTTTAGTCATACTGTTGTTTTCTGCTGATTATTATACAAAGATACGCAAAGCCGGGTATAATCGGGCTTTCCCCAAATAGCCGGAGCGCATCCTTTTTTATGCAAATGTAAGCACTGTATATGAAAACATAGCGTACCTTTGTTTCGATTTACTTATACTTTCTTATTATTTTATAAGATGGTCAAACTGAAAGAAGGCTTCCGTGGCGAGCGATTCGTTTCATTGCCGGAAGAATTGCTGGCCGGATACAGCCGCGATCCGTTGATCGGCAGTCTGTATCTGCGGAAGATCGGGTTCTTCCCCTGTGTGAAATATCATTATATACAGAAAGATAAGGGGTGTGACTACGCTATGTTGGTGTATTGTACCGACGGACAGGGCTGGTACAGGGTGAATGGGAATACCTATACCGTACAGGCGAACGAGTATATTATCATTCCGCCGGATACGCCTTATGCCTTCGGGGCGGAAAACGACAATCCTTGGACTATCTATTGGTTGCATTTCCAGGGCAGTCTGGCGCCGAACTTCCTCCCCTCCTACCCGAACCCGAAACGGATCCAACCGGAAGAGCATTCGCGGCTGGAAGATCGTATCCGGTTGTTTGAGGAGATATACAATTGCTTTTCCATGGGGTATAGTAAGGAATATATGGCGTATGCGTCGCTCTGCCTGTATCAGTTCCTGGCGTCGTTTATCTACCTGGAGCCTTACCGGTCGATTAACCGGGTACCGGGGAAGGAGTCGTCGTTCACGTCGAAGGTAATTCATTATATGGAAGAAAACATCCGGCAGAACCTGACGCTGGAACAACTGGCTACCTACTTCAAGTATTCGCCCTCCCACTTCTCGCTCTTGTTTCGAAAAGAGACGGGGGTTTCGCCCATCAATTATTTCATCCGGCTGAAGATGCAGAAGGCTTGCCAGTATATTGAGCTGACGGATCTTAAGATCAGCGATATTTCCACTCGGCTGGGTTTTGACGAACCGGCCTACTTCTCGCGGCTGTTTACCAAGATCATGGGCCTGTCGCCTTCCGAGTACCGGAAGGAGGAGTGGGTGAAGCGGAAAAGCTAAGCATATGAATTGAAAAATATAAACCATCCGATAAGGATATAAAATGGATTGTAAAATGAATAGAATTAACATTATTGCTCTCGGAGTAAGGGATATGCAAAAGTCGGTAAAGTTTTATCGTGAAGATTTAGGCTTCCAAACAAAAGAAACAGATGACTGTCCAAAAGTGATCTTTTTCAATACTTCGGGGACAAAATTCGAGTTGTATCCATTGGATTTACTGGCGCAGGATATTAGTGACACAAATCCGCCGGAGATAGCGAACGGTTTCGGTGGGATAACGTTGGCGTACAATGTAAAAAGCGAACAGGAAGTGCATGATACCATTGAGTTGGTCCGCAAAGCAGGAGCAACCATCACGAAAGAACCTCAGAAAGTATTTTGGGGCGGTTACCACGCCTATTTCGCTGACCCGGACGGTTATTATTGGGAAGTAGCGTACAATCCTTTTGTTACTTTCGACGAAAATGATATGTTACTACTCTGATATTTTAAGCGTTTCGCATAAATAACAAATGAATGGGTTAGGCTCCATCCAGGAAGTATCCCTGTGAGGGATCTCTTAGCGTTAAAAAAATTGCTAAAAAGCGGCTCTGTTCAGAGTCGCTTTTTAGCAAAAAATGAGACCCTCACCAATCGCTGTTCTGTTTAATACGACCTTTGTTTAGATCAATTTCAGCTTGTGGGATAGGCCAGTAGAAGTCTTTTTCGGTATATACCACCCGATCAGCGGGTTTGTTGACCTTACGAGTAGGGATACCACTGGAGTAATCGCGGTATTCAATCCCTTCAACGGGTTTGTTCATCACATCCAGCAGGATATTCCAACGACGGATATCGTAGAAACGAAGGCCTTCCTGTGCCAGTTCCACCCTCCGTTCGTTACGAACCAAGTCGCGTAGGCTTCCATGATACTGTTCAACGACCATTTGATCAATATCATTCGTATTACCAGCTCTGTCTCGGACAACCTTGACTAACTTCTTTGCTTCATCCACACTACCACCGGTTTCCACCAGAGCTTCAGCACGGAGCAGGTACGCTTCGGCATAACGAAAGATGACGAATGAGTTGTAAGTTGTCCATGTTTCCGGCTCTTGATAATACTTTTTCCAAGATAGACCGGTCTGCGTCTTGTTCCACTCGCCACCGCCACCTTCACCCAGTACATCGCCTACATTAATATCCTTATCCTGCAGGGTTCCATAGTCTTTTGCCGGATCAAAATAGGTTTTACCGTCTTTTACCACTACATTATTCGGTATGGAATTAAAATATTTACCCCTTAATTCCATGCCCGGCGCATAGATGGTTTGATAGAAGCGTGGATCTTTATGCTGATAAGGCCTTGCTTCATCCCGCGGTTCGATATATTCAAATGCATCGGCTAACGCTTTTACCGGAGTAGTCACACAGTAACCACCGATGGATTGATTGTACCAGTCACCCCAGTTGTTTTTCGCATCCAGGGAGTAACTTCTTACCAGAATGACCTCGTCCAGTTCCTCACAACCAGAGACAAACAACTGATCATAAGCCGCCAGTTGTGGGGCAGAGGCCAATAGTAGGGATGTTTCGCTTAGCGTGGTTTGGAAATACGTATTATCTTTCAGGTAACCCGCAGCAAAAGCGGCAGCACGGGCACGTAATAAACGGGCGGCATCCTTACCCATTTTCGACTTGTTGGTTGGTTTATCCGGCAAACCAGCAATCGCCTTATTCAGGTCATCCAAGATGAAATCAAATACTTCTTTCGGGTCTTCTACCTGTTTAACGGATTCACCATCCACAACCGATGTCGGATTTTCGGTATAGAACATAATATGCCCGAAGACCGATACCAAATCCAAGTAGAAGTATGCACGCAAGGTACGGGCTTCACCCAACACCCGGTTGCGGTCGGCATCACTCTCGCCGCCCGGCCATTCGTATTTGTCGATATTGCTGATTACGCCATTAGCCCGTTGCACAGACACATAGCCGCTATTCCATTTATCGGAAGGAAAAGAAGAAGCAGTATTTCCGATGCCCCGCCCCAGGTCGTATCCTTTATTCCAACTGTGGGTAACCAAGCCATTGTCTGTCACTGCATCCAGCCACAGGTCATTATTATTCACATTCAACCGGGCATACAATCCCGTTAATGCCTTCTCATAATCTTCAGCCGAAGTAAAGTATCCGTCTACAGTGATGATCCCCTCTGATTCGAGATTGATATTGCTATCACAACCACTCAGGCAAAGCGTCCAAGCCAGTGCCCCATATATCCATAGTTTCTTATTTATTTTCATGATATTCAGTTCTTGTTTGGATTAAAAGACAATATTCACCCCGAAATTAATGATCCGCAGCGGCGGAAAAGCTGTCAACCTGTCGCTCTGCCCTTCCGGGTCAAGTCCCTGATCAAGGCTGCTAAATGTAAGCAGATTCGATCCAGACACATAGACTCTTAGTTTGGAAGCCCCGACCAGATTTATGAGGTGAGCCGGAAGTGTGTAACCCAATTGCACGTTCTTCAGACGCAGATAGTTCACTTTCTGTAGGAAGAAGGAGTTGTAGGTAGACGCGTTGCGGTTGTTACCTGCTTCCAAACGTGGCATACTGGCATTACCATTCTGATGATCTTCCGTCCACCTATCTAGGTAGTGAAGACCGGTGAAAGCTTCATAACAAGGGCCTTCGATCCATTCGCCATACATCATTCGATTAGCTCCACTTGACCCCTGTAGCAACAGGCTCAAGTCGATACCTTTGTAGTCGACACTGATATTCCAACCATAGGTAAACTTCGGAATATTGGATGTAAACACCTGGCGGTCATCAGGATTGATCGTCCCATCGCCATTTGTATCAACCAGCTTCACATCACCCGCGTGCAAGGAGGACATACCACGCGGGTCTAATTTGTGCTTGGCTTTGTAACCGGCCAGTTCTTGTTCATTGGCGATCAAACCGTCGGCCTGGTAGATATAGAACGCATTCAGCGGAGAACCGAGAGTCTGGATCGTGTAGCCACTGATATTTTTATCGTCGCCACCTCGATCTATCCATTCGTTCTTATTGTAAGCTACGTTAATCGACGTATTAAATGATACTTCGCCAAACTTCTTACGGAAACCAATCATCACTTCAACACCCGTGTTACGAACCACACCTGCATTCTGTTCAGGAGGATCCAGACCGATGAATTTCGGAATACCCAGGGTGAGCAAAATGTCCTTTGTATCTTTGGTATACCAGTCCAATTCACCATACAGGGTATTGTTGAGGAACGAAAAATCTAAACCGATGTTTGTCTGTTCGACCGTTTCCCAAGTCACACCCGGATTAGCCATCTTTTGCTGATATACGGCCGATACCAGACTGCCGTCCATGACCACATTGGCCGTACTATACCGGGGTACATACATAAAGGTACTGATCCGTTCGTTACCGGTTTGTCCCCAAGAGACCCGTAACTTGAGGTTATCCACAAAAGACACACCCTTCATGAATCCCTCTTCCGAAATACGCCAGGCGGCAGAGAACGACGGGAATACGCCCCACTTATGCCCTTTAGCAAAGCGCGACGAACCGTCCGCACGAACATTGGCTTCAAACAGATATTTGTCTCTAAATCCATAGTTAATACGTCCGAAATAGGAGTTAATTCCCCATTGGGAAGGGCTTCCTTCGGCGAACTGGCTACCGGCTGATCCCAACGATATATCAGGCAAGGCATCCGATATCAAATCTTTACGCTGAGCCATGGAATAGTAATTACGATAGGATATCTGTTCCATCCCATACAAAAGGGCTATATCATGGTCGTCAGCTATGTTCCTTTTATAGTTAGCAAGAAAACGCAAGGTCAGTTGATAATCATTATTGCGTGAGTCTTTCACACTGTTGGGATTATTTCGTTGGGTGATCAGCATACCTTCTTCATTATAGTATTTATGGTTCTTGTAGTGGATTTTTTCTCTGCTCCACGAACCGTTCAATGAAGCCATACCGGTAAATACCAAGTCTTTGATTGGTTCAAAGTCGGCTTTTACCTGACCATAGAACAGATCCCGGTTGTATTCGTTTTTTCCAACGACATCAAGATCCATATACGACATCGGATTGTGGTTCTGCTTGTCTAGGATATAGTCACCATTCTCATACTTTTCGGGTACGCTGGGCTGCATACTCCAGGCGCGGTATTGTGCATCGCCCAAGCCTTCCGGCCAGAGGCGGTCGATATGTCGATAGGTCACATCACTACTCACTTTCAGCATCTTACCCACATTCATATCCGTGTTGACACGATAACTGTAACGCTGAAACTCTGTGTTTTTCGTCATACCCGGCTGGTCCAGGTAATCGAAAGACACCAGGAAGCGACCACTTTCACTCCCACCGTTCAGGTTTAGTGTATGTTGTGTGATATAGTTGATGTTGTACACCTCATCCGGCCAACTGGTATAGGAGTGATGATACGGGTCATTTCCTTTCTCGGTAGTCACAATATCATTTTCCGTATATTTGGGGACACTACCGGCATTGACCAATGATTCGTTGACCATCATCATGTATTCACGTGCAGATACCTGCTCTGCTTTTACGGCTCTATCCTGGAATCCGATTGCGCCATCGTAAGACAGTCTCACCTTGCCTTCCTGTCCTCGTTTGGTTGTGACCAGGATAACGCCGTGTGCCGCACGCGATCCATAGATAGAAGCTGAAGCAGCATCTTTCAGCACGGATATATTCTCTATCTCCGACGATGGGATCTGGCTTAACGACATTTCGATACCATCAACCAACACCAATGGTTTAGCATTACCGGTAGTACCCACACCACGCAGGAAAATATCCGGATCGTCGCTACCCGGAGCGCCGCCACGGTCTATGATCGTAATCCCCGGCGTCAATCCCTGCAATGCCTTCGTTGCATTAACGACGGTCATTTTATTGATCTCGTCGCCTTCCAGTTTGACTACCGCACCGGTGGTGGTCACTTTTCGTTGTATACCGTAGCCAACCACCACCACTTCGCTCAAGGCCAAAGTATTTTCTACCATCCGGATTACGAAGGCCGATTGGGTTCCCACTTTGATTTCTTGCATATTATAGCCGATATACGATACCTGGATCGTTGCACTTGCAGCAACCTCCAACGTAAATCGTCCATCCATATTCGTAATAGCACCATTTGTGGTGCCTTTCTCAATCACATTGGCGCCAATGACCGTTTCACCGGATTCATCTGTAACAACCCCTGTGATCGTTTTCCGTTGTTGGGTAACTACAGGTGATATCGTCGTTGCGATATGCTTCGACAAAACGATATACGCGCCTTTCTGCATATAGTCCAACCCCAGGGGACGGACGATATGCTCGAGTACCTCTTTTACAGATTCAGTCTCCATACATATGGACAACTGTTTACTTACATCCACTCCCGTATCATAGATAAACAAAAAGTCTGTTTGCTCCTCAATGGCATTCAGGTAGTCTTTTAATGGGATATTATCACCATTTAACGTGATTTTTTGTGATATCCCGTCTTCCGCATGCAGGCAAAAAGCAAGCATAAACAACAGCACAAATGTAGTTTTTACGACCCTCCGGAAGCGTATGTACCAGGTCTGTTTAGGGAAATAGTTCATAGACAAAGGTATTTTGTACATAACTTTGTGATATTAAAGATTAATAAAATTGTAGTGTATTCTCATGAGATGAACGACTCACGTCCATCGTCTTAATCATTCGTCAGTTGTATTTTCAGTATTTTCTCATAGGCATTACATTTACACAGTCAGGTTTTATGAAACAGTCAGTCAATATACAGGATCGTATGATCCTCATTCCGTGAGAAGTTAAACCGGGCATTTTTCTGAAGCACCTGTAAAATAAAGTCTATGCCATCGCTCACACGACATTTACCACTGCATCGGTAGGTATCCAGTTGTTCATTCCGGACAATAATCCGGATATCATATACTTTTTCAAACCGCTTCATCAAGTCGACAAACAGGATATTCTCAAAACAAATCAACCCCTCTTTCCAGCGATAATCATCCCAATGGGAAACAGTATCTACTACCAAACGGCCGGTTTTCCATTCGGCTCTCTGATTGGGTAACAGCACGACCTCCTCTTGTGGATTCAGGGTATTTGTCAACCGGATGGAACCTTCCATTAATGCCGCAGAAAAAGTGCCATCGACCTCATTTACCTTCACATTGAACGTTGTGCCAAGCACCCTGATCTTATGTTCACCCGCTTGTACGACAAAGGGACATTCAGCATCGCTGCTTACATCAAAATACCCTTCCCCTTTCAGGTTTACCTGACGTTCATCCCGCCCAAAAACGGTCGGATACACTAGTTCAGAGCAGGCATTTAACCATACAGACGATCCATCAGACAGTATCAGGTTAACCCGCTGGCCAGACGGGACAATAACCCGATTCATAGCAAGCTGTTCTTCAGGTTTCAATGACATATAGACATATACAGCAGAGACAATCACAACAGCCACCATAGCAGCCACTTTCAGCCACTCCTTCCATACCGGAGACCATAATGGACACTTTACAACAGTTCTTTCACTACTGGTTTTGTGGAACAACAAAACATCAAAATGCTTGCGTTCCCGGATCATTTCCCTGCAATTTTCAGCAGAATTTTCTGCCCAGTTACAGACAGCCTCTTCCTCTTGAAAAGAGGCTGTCCCTTCAAAAAACCGCTGTAGGATGTCTTTATCCATTATAACAGAATAGCTTGTATACGCATATTATCTCTTTCATTGTATATCCGTTTACTAATCGTATTCCCGCCTGTAACAACAGTCACCTGTAGTTTGCTACCGATACGTTTCACTTCGATATCAAATTCTTTATTGAACGCACATATTTTCCGTAGGTTCATATAATCCCATTCGGCAGGGAGACGAGGTATAAAGTCAAACGAATGTAGGCCGGTAGGACGGATACCAAACAGCCCTTCAGTGATGATCCGCCCATACAATCCGCTTTCGGCCGACAGATGGCGTTGGCTTCCCTCCGGCCAGGCTTCAATGGCATAGGGAACATGTTCACCCAACAGACGCCGGTTGGAGTAGAATGAGAGGTAATCAGTAGCCTTCGCTGTCTCGCCACAAGCATACACGCCCCGCAAAGCATAGAGTGTAGAACGATCCCAGAAAGTTTCACTACCGGCTTGTGTCAACAAACCGTTCTCCGTCCACAAACGGGGAGAAAACAAGGCTTGGATAGTCGCCTCTTTCCGGTCATAAATACCCACTGTGAGCGGCATGCAGATCCAGGAACGCAATATATCGTTCCCTTCATAATACTGGTAGGTATTGAAGCCTTCGACCATAGCACCGAAATAGCGGTCAATATTCTTCTTCAAGGCATCGGCCTGTTGTGTATAGCCGGATAGTTGTGCAGATGGTTTACCCAGGTCTTTCCCCAGGTAGACTGCTGAGCGCAACGCGTCATAATATAAGGAGGAAGTACAGAGATTGGCTTTCCCTGCCGGAAAACGACCTTCCAATTCGTCAGCATCTGAGGCGACCACACCAGCCTCATTTAGCTTTCGCCGACAGTATTCCAATGTCCATTCAATCAGCGGCCATAGTTGTTCTGCCTCCGCCTTATCACCACGTGCCAGGGCATAACGGGCAGCACCGTATGCAATCATAGCCCCGTCTCCCCGGTCACCCGCACCATTCCAGATATCAAGGCCTTCGGCTATGATAGAACTGGGGATCGGTTTATATTCCGTATTTATGAATCGGGCAAAATGTTCATAAGAATTCAAGGCCGAACGGTTACCTACCTCATACCCCAGGAAGGGGAAGAAAGGGTTAATATATTCCGCCTGGTCATTTGCCCAGATGGCGGCATAATATGATTCACCTCCCGGGCCGTGCATAAATCCACTGCTCGTCTTATAAATGCTCTCGGCTCCGCGGATCTTGGCGAATGCAAACATAGTATTAATAACCGGATCGGGTGTATCCAAGATCAACTTATCACGAATATCAGCAATCAACAACCTACGCATCTGTAACTCGGCGTTAATATCCAGTACCGATTCATCCTCACCGGACTTATATCCGGCAAAGAAAGCACTAAACGTCAACTCTTCACCCGGTTTCAGTGACCGGGCGGTCTGTCCATGGATGGTAGACACCAACCGGTAGCTGCCATCCACTCCTTTAGCTGCATCCGTTTCGATCACAGCAGACGATGAAGGTATCTCTACCGACAGCACCGTTTCCCCCATATTACGGATCACGTACTTTTCACAAAAGGCCGGTTGCGTAACGGATGGGAACAGGATACGGGTAAGTGTCAATGCTCCCTGGCGGGGAAATTCAAAACGACTTTCCACCTCCATCGTTCCATTCAAGGTGATCGATTGCACTTTTTCATTCATCAGCGATTGTCCGTTTACTTCTACCATATCGGTGACTTTCCAGGCAAACCGGCGCATCAGGCTGGCATGAGTATTATTGGGAATGGTGCGCAACATCGGCCAAACCATGCTACGATTCAGCTTAAAAGCGCCGCTGACATCCACCCCGTAACGTAAAACGGTAGAGACCTGTTGCCCACTCATTTCGATATGGTCCTCATGCGGCAACCTCCCGTCTATCTGCCAGGTGATTCCACCCGACGAATTAATCACCCAATAATTAGTAGTTGAGGCAGATATACACCCCATCCACAATAGTAATAAAAAGGTACAAAACTGTTTTCTCATATTCCTTTGATTAACGTGTTTTTCCTGTTACATATATAGTAAGCACTTGTAAAGATAAATACCCTAACGAAAAAACGGTTTTTTTATATGAACAATATAAACCCCATGTAGTCTTTCAGTTTTACCTTCATAATTTTCAGCCCTTTGGAGATGTGCACTTCCACACTTTTGACTGACAAGGAGCAAATAGCAGCTATTTCGCTATACGTTTTATTCTCATAACGGCTCATGATGAATATACGACGGGTCTTATCCGGCATAGTGGCCAATGCGTCATCTATCAGTTGTTGTACTTCGACACTAAACATTTCCTGTGGATCACAGGCCTCGAGGGTAATAATACGCAGGTTGTTAACACGCATCTGATGATTGTACATATGTTGCTCCACATCTTCCTGTATCCGGAGATGCCGCAAGTAATTAAGACATTTATGTTTGATCGTTTCAAGGATATAGGCCGGTATATTCGAATCTGCCGACAACGAATGTCGGTTTTCCCAATAATACAGAATACCTTCCATAGTGATATCCTCTGCAGCGGCTTTATCTTGTATATAGGTAGTAGCAAAGCGGACAAACAAACCGTGATAGTCGGTAAAAAGTTGATTGAATGTTTTTATTTCTGAGATCGTATCCATTACAATACCGTTTTCGTAGCTAAAGGCAGGTCATTTTAACCATTTCCACAGGCAAAGATAGTGCAAATTTCAGCAACCATTGTAAATCTTCAACACATATCCCGTCCAGCACTTCTGCAAACAATCATCTCCTAATACCATAGAGAGCCCATATCCCTAACCCTCAACAACCTACTCACCTTTCACTTCATATGCTGAAAGTTTTGGATGCCTTCGCTATGCCTTATACATTCTTTCGCTATGGGTTTTGGATAGGTAGTAGGATTCTTCATAGATTCTTCGTTGCAAGTAGTTAATGATAGTGTTAAAAATGTATACTTTATCTATATTTAAAAAGGATATTATAAGTAGAATATAAGTAGGATACAAGTAAGATACAAGTAGGATCTACTACAGTAACACCTATTATCCCCGTATTCATACCTTATTCACTACTTATGTAACCAGTACTCACTCTTACGACCGGCGATAGCCCCGCGGGGAGATGCCTTGGTGCTTTTTGAAAAATTTGCCAAAGATGGATTGGTCGGAGGACCGTATTGGTAGCGCCCCCGATGGATATTCGCCAGCGTGTTTACAGCCGTTAGCGTTCACGCTGCAGTTGCCTACGATAAAAGATCATCCATTCTTCCGGTAGCTTACGATGGCCAGGACGTTGAAGCAGACGGCAAAGAGGCAGACGGTAAGGAACTGGCTGGTGAGGTCGGCCAGGGTACTGCCTTTGAGGTAGACCATGCGCATGACTTCGACGAAGTAGCGGACGGGGTTCAGTAACGTTACCTTCTGCGCCCATTCGGGCATGCTGCTGATCGGAGTGAACAGGCCGCTTAGCAGGGCGAAGATGATGATAAAGAAGAAGGAGGTGAACATGGCCTGTTGCTGGGTGGAGGAGACGGAGGAGACGGCCAGACCGAAACCGGTAAATGCAATCAGGTAAACGGCGGCAAAGAGGTAGATCGTCCCGAAGCTGCCTACCGGAAGCAGGCCATAGATGGCCCAGGAGACAATGGCTCCGATGGTGAGCAGGATAAAGCCGATCACCCAGAAGGGGATTAGTTTCGACAGCAGGAAGAGTGCTTTGGGTACGGGCGTAACGTTGATCTGTTCGATCGTGCCGGATTCTTTCTCGCTGACGATATTGAGGGCGGAGAGGAATCCACTGACGATGGTGATGAGGAAGACCAGGATACCCGGCACCATGTAGTTCTTGTAGTTGAGATGCGGGTTGAAGAGGTTGGTGGAGGTAACAAGTGGGGCGGCGGCAGTGATCACCATACCCTGTTCTTGGTTGAATTGCTGGATGATCTGGGTGAGGTAGCTGCTTCCCATGCCGCCTTTGGTACCGTTGACGGCGTTGGCGGCGATGAGGACGTCGGCTTTGCCTTCGCGGCCCAACTGTTTTTCGAAGTCAGTAGGGATCTCCAACAGCAAGTCTGCCTTATCTGTTTCGATCGACTGCATGGCGGCATCATACGAATCGGCCACAGCCGTCAGCCGGAAATAACCGGATGACAATACCTTCTCTGTCAATTGGGTAGAAACAACCGAGTGGTCATGATCCACCACAGCCAGGTTGATGTTGCGCATCTCGAAATTGGCGGCAAACGGCAGAATAATCAATTGCAGCAGCGGCATGATAAAGATGATCTTCGGCAGGACTTTGTCCCGGCGGATCCGTTTAAACTCTTTTTCTAACAGGTATTTCAGCATGACGGTATCAGGATAAGCGGACATTAAAGCGTTTGACACTCACAATTACCAGGAAGACGACCATAAACAGCAGGATCGAGACTTCCTGCCAGATGGCGGCGAAGCCGAGTCCTTTGATCATGATGTCCTTCACGGCGATGATATAATATTTGGCAGGAACGATATAGGAGACCCATTGGAGGATGAGCGGCATATTTTCCGTGGGGAACATCATTCCGCTAAGCAACATAATGGGGAGCATCAAAACCATACCGCTGATCAGCATGGCGGCCTGCTGGGTATTTGTCAGGGTCGATATCAATAGTCCCAGGCAGAGCGCCACCAGTGAGTAGAGGATGGAGACGAAGACGAGTAACAGCAGGCTCCCGTTGATAGGCACCTCCAGCAGGAAGTAGGACAACAGGAGGATGGTGGCGATATTCACCATACTCAGTAGCAGGTAGGGTACAGCCTTGGCCAGGATGATATAGACGGGTTTCATGGGAGAGACGAGGAGGATCTCCATCGTGCCGGTTTCCTTTTCGCGAACGATACCGACGGAGGTCATCATGGCGCAAATCAGCATCAGGATCAGGCCCATCACACCGGGGACGAAGTTGTAAGCGCCTTTCATCTGCGGGTTGTAGAGCAGGTGGACGACGGGGGTGATGACGAGCGACTGTGAAGCGGCTGATAGTTGCTCGGTGTTCTGCCGGGCACTGATCAGTTCGGACTGGATGATGGCGGATACGTAGGTGGTAAGCTGCGTGGCTTCGTTCGGGTCGGTGGCGTCGGCCAGTACCTGGACGGTGGCGCCGGGGGTGGAAGCGTACTGGGCAGGGAAGACAACGGCGATGCGCGCCTTACCTTGCCGGAAGTAGTCTTGTACGTCATCATAATCGACCGACATACCGGAGAGATCGAAGTATTCGCTGGCGGCGAGGCGTTCGGTCATCTTCATCGTTACCTCATCGCGGCTGTGGTCGAGGATGGTGATGGGGACGCGTTTGATCTCCGTCGTGATAGCATAGCCGAAGAGGATAATCAGGATGATGGGCATAGCCAAGAGGATCATCATCGTTCGCGAGTCGCGGAAGATGTGATAGAATTCTTTGCGGAGGAAGGAGGCAAATTGTTTCATACGTCGTTATTCTCCTCTGGTGGCCTTGCGGGCAAGCGCCGTGAAGACCTGGTTCATATTCGTTGCGTTATACGTCTGCTTGAGGGCGACGGGGGTATCGAGGGCGTCGATACGGCCGTCGACCATGATGGAGACTCGGTTGCAATATTCGGCCTCGTCCATATAGTGGGTGGTGACGAAGACGGTAATGCCGCGGGCGGAGGCTTCGTAGATCAGTTCCCAGAACTGGCGACGGGTGACGGGGTCGACACCGCCGGTCGGCTCGTCGAGGAAGACGATACGGGGTTCGTGGATGATGGCGACTGAGAAGGAAAGCTTCTGCTTCCAGCCCAACGGCAGCGAGTCGACGATGGTGTTGCGTTCGCTTTCGAGGCCGAGGGTGTGGAGGAGTTCGTCGGTCTTCGTCTTCAACTGTTTGGCGGGCAGGCCGTAGATGCCGCCGAAGAGGCGGATGTTTTCCCACACCTTGAGGTCGCCGTAGAGGGAGAACTTCTGGCTCATATAGCCGATATGGCGTTTGATCTGCTCCGTTTCACGATAGACGTCGTAGCCGGCAACGCGTGCCTCGCCCGAGGTGGGAACGGACAGGCCGCAGAGCATACGCATGGCGGTGGTCTTGCCGGCGCCGTTGGCTCCGAGGAAACCGAAGATCTCCCCCTCTCCTACCTCGAAACTGATATGGTCGACGGCGGTAAAGGTGCCGAAGCGTTTCGTTAACTGGTTTGTTTCAATTACATTCATCACTAATCATTAATCGTTAATCATTATTTTTCCTGATCAGAGCGCCATAAAACAGTCTTCGATACCCGCTTCGATGGCGGTGATGTCTACCTCTGTATGTCCTTTGCCGTGCAGGAAGTCGAGGAGTTCGGCTTTCAGTCTTTCTTCTCCCTGCTGGCGGAGGGCTTCCGACTTCAGGGCGAGGTGCATGGTATCACCGAAGGAGTAGCAGGAGAAGGCGGGTTCGAAGGTACGGAGGTCGGCCAGCAGGCGGTACATGGAGGCCGAACGGATGCCCCAGAGGGGTTTGTCGTAGGCGCGGCAGATGGCGGCGGGGGTGTCGATCTTCAGGCAGTTGCCTTCACGCATGAGGGCAATACGGTCGCAGCGGGAGGCTTCGTCCATATAGGGGGTGGAGACAAGGATCGTGATACCCTGTTGCTTCAGGCGGTCGAGCATATCCCAAAACTCGGTACGCGAAACGGGGTCGACGCCGGTGGTGGGCTCGTCGAGGAATAATACCTCCGGCTTGTGGATCAGGGCGCAGCAGAGGGCGAGTTTCTGCTTCATTCCGCCGGACAACTTGCCGGCACGGCGGTTACGGAAGGGCTCGATCTGGACGTAGATATCGTGGATGAGGTCGTAATTGGCCTCTACCGTGGTGTTAAATACAGTGGCAAAGAATTGCAGGTTCTCCGCAATCGTCAGGTCTTGATAGAGGGAGAAGCGACCGGGCATATAGCCGACGATCGTACGGATAGTACGGTAGTCCTTCACCACATCCAGTCCGCAGACGGAAGCGGTGCCGCCGTCGGCCAGGATCAGGGTAGTCAGGATGCGGAAGAGGGAGGTCTTCCCCGCCCCATCGGGGCCGATCAGGCCGAACAGCTCGCCGGGCTGTATCTCCAGATTGATGCCTTTCAACGCCTGTACTTCGCCGTATGCCTTGACGATGTTGTTGATTTGTATGTTATTGATCATAAGACTCCTTTTTATTATGTGTATATAAGAGTATTTGAGAGATACTCATATATACTCTATTATTTAAATACTCTTACATGCACTTATACACTATCTGTCATTATTCCCCGAACTTCGTCTCCCCGTATTGGCCGATCTTCAGGTAGCCGTCGTTGCGGACGGCGATCTTGACGGCGTAGACGAGATTGGCGCGTTCGTCTTTCGTTTGGATGCCTTTGGGGGTGAATTCGGACTTGTCGGATATCCAGGAGATGGTGCCGGGGTATTCGCGACGGTCGGTGCCGTAGTCGGCAAAGATACGGACGGACTGGCCGAGCTTAAGTTGCGACAGTTGATCGACGGTGATATAGGCACGAAGGAAGAGGACGTCGACATCGGCGATCTTGTAGAGGGGCTTGCCGGCGGCGGTTACTTCACCGGGTTCTGCATACTTTACCAAGACGGTACCCGACTGGGGGGTGGTGATGCGGCACTTGGCGAGTTGGTCGTCGAGCTGCATGATCTGGTATTCGATGCCCTGGGCGTCAGCATCGGCGCCACCGGTCGTCTTATTGAGCGACGAGTACTGGGCGTCGAGTTGCTTCTGCAGGTATTTGATGTTGTTGACGATATCGTCTACCTGCTTCTGGTTGCCGGCATTGGCACGAACGAGGTTCTCCATACGCTGCTGTTCGGTACGGGCGGTGGCGATCTGTTGTTCGAGTGCGGCGATCTGTTTGCGGATGTCCGGCTTGCGGATATCGACGGAGCGAAGACTCGACTGGAGTTGCATCTTTTTCAGGTAGAGCTGGATGCTGTCGACATAGCCGACGGTGGCACCGGCTTCGAGGCGGTCGCCTTCGGTGAGGGCCAGTTCCATGATCCGACCGTTGGCTTCGGAGGAAACCAGGACTTCGGTGGCTTCAAATACGCCGGTGGCGTCGAAGTCGTTCTTGCCGCCGTTGCAGGCTGTCAATCCTGCCAAGAGAAGGAGGGCGATGAAATGTCTTGTGTGTATCATATGGATTCTTTTATTTATACTATTATGTTATTGTTAATTGATAGATGTTTATGCTCGCTTAGTCGTTGTTGGTGGTATACATATAGTTATATACGGCCATGAGGTGCTGGATGCGGTGGGTGGCAGCCGACTGCTTCGCCATATCTTCGGCATTGATGTCGCGGATAAGGTCGGTGACAGAGATTACACCGTTGGTGAGCTTTACCTCTGAGGCTTGCTTGATGCTGGTACGCAGGCGGATGATGTCGTCATCGGAACGGACGAGGTCGTTCATCTTCTGTATCTCGGTGTTTTGCTGCATCTGTTGTAACTGAGTGTTGAAGAGGAAGGTTTCGCGCTGCACGTCGATGTTGCGTTGGCTGGTTTCGATCTTGCGGCGGTCGTTCTTCAGGGTGTAGAGCTTGCCGAGGTTCCACGACATGCGGACGCCGGCGATGTAGAAGGGTTCGAAGCTGTCTTCCAGCATGTTCAGTCCCGGTTTACCATAACCGCCTTGCACAAAGGCATGGAAGCGGGGCATGAGGCCGGAGGTGACCAGCTTGTTTTGTGCTTCCATCGAGGCATACTGTGCATCGAGGGCACGCAGTTCGGGACGGTTGATCACGGGCGAAAGGGAGGTGCCCGGTACGATGGGTTGATCCAAGACGGCCTGCGTCATCGGATGGCCGGTCAGCGCACCCAGCATGGTGCTGTAGGCTGTACGCGAGGCACGGAGTTCAATTTCCCGCTGACGGGCGTTGAGGAGTTCGACCTGCATGCTTTCGCGGTCAGATTGGTTAGCTACGCCGTTGTCGATCATGCCGGATATGCGGTCGATGTTTACCTGTAGTTCTTTCTGCAACAGGGTATTCTGACGGAGGAGTTCGTCTTGCAGCAGGCAGCCGAAGTAGAGTTGGTTCACGCGGTCGTTGAGGGCGTAGAGGTCGCTTTCGAGTTGTTCGCGGGAGGCAGTTGCTTCGGCACGGGTTACGTCACGGGTGGAGCGGATGGTGCCACCATCCCAGATAGTCTGGGTTACTTCGGCTGCGACCTGGTATTGGTCTTTGCTTAAGATGGGGATATCAAACCCCGGGATGAGGGCGCTGATCTTGTCGCCATCGAACGGTAGTTTGGTCACGTCGCTCTGGTAGGTTGCCTTGGCGTTGACCGATACCTGCGGTAGCCAACCTTTACCGGCGTTCGAGAGGTTGTATTGCTCGGCATCGGCTATCAGGCCGAAGCGTTTCACCTGGGGGTAGTTGGTGCGCGCCCATTCATAACATTGTTTCAATGTAACGGTTTCCTGGGCGGAGGCGACCGATGTTGCCATGCACAGCAACAGGCATACGGTGCCCGACAAGCAGCGGTTTATCAAACAATCTTTCTGCATAACTATCCTATATTAATTGGTTTCACTTTTCATTATAGCGCCATCAGGCGTCAACATCCGCAGCAGGTTATACTTCACCAGTTCTTTCCGTTGCATATATGCCTCCATATACAGTTCCATATCACCACCCATGAAGACCAGGCTCAACGGGTTGCGTACCAACAAGGGGAAAATAAGCTGGCCGACAACAGACGACATAATATCTATTAACGGATATTTTCGTATGATCCCTTTTTCCATCTCCTCCTCTATCTGAACACGCATCAGTAGGATAGGCTGAATACGTTGTGGATCTTTCAGTACTGTCTGATAGACATGCCCCGGATCACGGTTCAGTTCATTGATGATGAATAGTGGCAGGGACAGGTTATTTCGCAGGATCTCCACATATTGGTCGATAATTTGCGGAAACTTGTCCAGCATCGTGCCTTCACTCTTCATTATACGTTCTATATTCGGTAGTAACACATCCATCAACCGTCCCAGAATCGCATCAAACAACATCTGCTTGGTGCGGTAATAATAATGCAAGGCCGTCCGCCCAATCCCGGCTTCGGCAGCCACGTCGCTCATGGTGGTTGCTTCAAATCCCTTGCGTACGAATACCCGCTTGGCGGCTTCGAGTATGCGGGATTCCATGTCCAATGTTTCGTCTGTACTCATCGTGATATAAATGTTATTATTTGTTTTGCCTTTACTGTCTGTCACATCAGTCTGTCATCATAGTCTGACATATGTGTCAAATGTATGGAGTATTTTAATACGACGTACGCATTAGTGTTGAATTTAATATAATTTAACCTGAATCAATATAAAGACGTTGGGTAAAGCCGGAAGGAGAGGATACAAAAAGGGCACCCACGAGGAGTGCCCTTTACTATTAATCGCAAATCTAAACTGTTGTCGGTTTATACAATCGAATTCTTCTTCGTAAAGTCGATGATCTCGTCGATGTAGCCGAAGACGAGTCCGGTAACCGTGTCGGCACAGCCGTAGTAGATGGCAATGCGACGGGTTTCGGGATCGTGGAGGGCGGCACAGGGGAAGGTGACGTTGGGAACATCGCCCACACATTCGTACAGTTCCTGCGGCGAGATAAGATACGGACCGGAACGGAACTTTACTTTCCAGGGTTCGTCGATATCGAGGAGAGCCGAACTGAAGCTGTACACAAAGCCATTGCATGACTGGAGTACACCGTGGTAGATCAGCAACCAGCCTTCGGAGGTTTCGATGGGGATCGGCCCTGCTCCTATCTTGAGGCACTGCCAGGCGCTATCTTCAAACTTAGACGGAGCCATCACATGGCGGTGACGTCCCCAGAAGCACATATCGGGTGATTCGCTATAGAAGATATCACCGAAGGGTGTATGGCCGTTGTCGCTCGGGCGGTTTAGCATGGCGAAGCGGCCGTTGATCTTGCGGGGGAACATCACACCGTTACGGTTGAAGGGCAGGTAAGCGTTCTCCAACTGATGGAAAGTTTCGAAGTCGTACGTATATGCCACGCCGATGGTCGGGCCATGATAGCCGTTACACCAGGTGATGTAGTAGCGGTCGTCAATCCAGCACACGCGCGGGTCGTAGCCATATACCCAATTGCCAATCTCGGGATCACCGCAGGTGAACTCAAGCTTCTCGTCGGATATATTCCAGTTGATGCCATCGGCGCTGAAGCCTACGTGCAGACGCATACGACGATTGGTGTCGTCGCAGCGGAACACACCGGCATAACCTCCCTTGAAGGGAACGACGGCACTGTTGAATATACTGTTAGATGTAGCAGTGAGGTTACGCGGAATCACCGGATTCTTTGAATAGCGCCACAGCACCTGCTTG
The DNA here is from genome assembly GCA_031555145.1 of Tannerellaceae bacterium. Classification (GTDB taxonomy): domain Bacteria; phylum Bacteroidota; class Bacteroidia; order Bacteroidales; family Tannerellaceae; genus JAJDIA01. Next base: position 38,764 of record JAVBUR010000027.1, read on the forward strand.
CTTCCTTCCGGGCGATCTTCCCAAGGCATATCGGGCAGTGGAGCGCCCTGGATCGTTAATTTGCTCATATTTGTTAATCGTTATGAATTATGCCGCAAAGTTATTTCTTTTCTTCTAACTGAATGTCTTTCATCAGGGCATCGTAGTCTTTTTCTTCCGTATTCATCTTGTCATACCAGTTTTTTTTCAGAATCAGGGTAGTGATACCGAGGATGAGTACGGTAGTGAAGAGCGGCATGCCTTCCTTAATGACGATATACATCGGAATAAGGGTGAGGCAACACTGCCATACAATACCGATACCAACGTTGAACATATCGCGCCTGAAGTGTGTATTGCGTTTCACCTGCGGATAACGGGCAACGGCCTTATCGGCGATCGGCCCCCAGAAACCCCAAGGACGGACGCGGACGTAGAAATTGATCAGTGTTTCGTCGTCGGTCGGCGCCGTGAGCAATGTGCCAACGATACAGCCAATGAACGATACCCCCATCAGCACAGGGAAGTAATACAGCGGCAACGTATCTGGGAAGAACTGTGGCACAACCATCGCCGCCATGATTCCCACCAGCATGCCCCAGAAGTAACCGTGTCCGTTAAACCGCCACCAGTGCCATTTCAGCATGTTGGCTGCAATATATCCACCATACAACGCCGACACGATCCATTGAAGCACCGAGTTGATATTCTCTACCCAGAAGCCGATCATAGTGCTAAACAGCACCACCAACACCGACACGAGATAGCTGGCGCGTATCTGCATCTTCGGCGTAGCCTTCGGATTGATGTATTTCAGATAGACATCGTTCACAATATAGGCAGGCGCCGCATTGACCGTAGAGGCGAAAGTAGACATAAATGCCGCCAGCAGCCCGGCGAGTAAAAGCCCGGCCAGACCGACAGGAACAAACTCACTGATAGCACGCGGCAGGATCGTCTCGAAGTCGACCCCCGCTCCCATCGCATTGAAATCTTCACTGAAAAAGACAATGGCCAGTACAGCAAATCCCATAATCATTAGGTAGCGCGGGATCAACAGGATCACAGGCACGGATCCGCTCATCAACGCGGCTTCCTTCGGACTCTTACAGGCAAGGATCTTCTGCATATCGTAGTTGGGGGCAGGACCGGCCATACTGAGGAAGATACCCTTGAAGAGCATCATCATCACAAAGATGGCAAAGAGGCTGTACTGGTCGGCCGCTATCTTATCCATGACGGATGGTAGCAGCGTACTCCAGTCGAGATCAAGCGTCCAACCAAAGAAGGGCGAATCCCATCCCTCCGGCACGTGGGCAGCCAACATATCGGGACTAACCTTCATCATGGCAATAACTGCAATCACAATACCGGCCACGGTCATGATCGCAAACTGCACCACGTCTGTCCACACAATACTCAACATTCCCCCCATGATCACATAGAAGGTGGCAATAGTCGTAAAGAAGATACCGTAAAGATGAGGCACATATTCAGGTGCCACATCAAACGGTACGAATTGCGACACGATCTCCCAGGGGAAGAAAATCTCCATGAACTTACCGATACCGATAAAGCCGTAGCTGAGGAAGCCCAGTACACCGATCACAGCATAGAGTATGACGATGGTGTGCGACAGGGTCGCTCCCTTTCCGAATCCGAAGCGGGTACGTATCCACTCGGCGCCCGTCAGCACATTAGATCGACGCAGCCAGATGGAGAGGTAGATCATCAGGAATATTTGGTTGAACACCGGCCACAGCCAGGGTACCCACATGCTCTTCAATCCGTAGACAAAAGCCAGGTACACCATCCACATGGTGCCGGATATATCAAACATACCAGAGGCATTGGACAGCCCCAGCATATAGAACGGCAGGGTTTTCCCGCCGAGGAAATACGCATCGAGGTTCTTCGACGCCCGCTTTTTCAGCATAAGGCCGATTACTACCATGGCGATCAGGTAGAGCACGATGATCAGAATATCGATCAGGTGTAGTTTCATGTGGTCTTCGTTGTTTTATTTCGTAAATACAGATCAGGGAACAAGACAGATCGCCGAGATCATACCGAATGTGGTAGTATCTTCAATCGACCATACCATGTTGTTATCTTTATCTATCTCAACTACTTGGGGAGCCAGGTCGGCACCATGTCCCTGCCAGTTGCAGATGTACATGCCACCGGTGGCTGTCGGGAGCAGCTCGGCTACGAAGGCCAGCGGGGCACCGGTGATATCGGCCTGATGGATGACGCGGACAACTTCACTTGTTTTGAAATTGAGTTCGAGTACACAATGGCCGTCGCCACCAGCTACGAGCCAGTTACCATTCGGCAGCAATGCTGTGCTGAAAGGGGTACCTTCTACGATCACACTCTTCACGGTTTCGCCCGAAGGGGCAATCTCGCGTACTTCGGAAGTGGCAAACAGGGGCACCATATAGTTACCGGCCGGGTTCTTCACCACCTGGCGGAACTGTGCGTGGGGTACTTCGATACCGGTTTCAAACTCGGTACGGCTGATGATCGTGCCAACCTTATCTACTTCAAGGATAGTTGCCGGGTGACCACACCATGCCAACAGGAAATTTCCGTTGGGCAGGACACGGGCGGTCTGCATTTCAGCACCTTCGGGTGCTGGGATGTTCCATACGTCTTGTTTGTCGCGGGTTATCAGCTTGGCACCTTTCGAATAGGCGAAGAGGATGTTGCCGTCGGCAGTAACGCCTAAGGAGTTACATTCCCAACCTTTTTCGAGAGGAAGTTCCCATTGGATGGCTTTTGTATCTTTATCGATCATCGCAATTTTGTTCCAACCGGAACCGGCCAGAAGCAATTGTTCGGACTTTGCGGGTTTTTCAGTACAGGAAGAGAAGGAGAAAAGGCCTGCTACTGCAAGGCTGAAGAGAATTGACTTTTTCATGGATAATAATTTATATTGTACTAATTATAAGAAATGTACCGCTTGCGCTTCCCTCTTGAGAGGGGGAAGTGCAAGCGGTACAGTTTTCCAAGGTTTACTTTGACAAGTCCTGGAAGAGTTCGTAGCCCTGTGCCGGAGTAAGGCCTTCGTGCACAACGGCATGGACGGCCTGGATCATGGCAGCGGGCGATGTGCTCTGGAACACGTTACGACCCATATCAACACCGGCAGCACCTTCATTGATAGCGTTGTAGCAGAGTTCGAGGGCTTCCTTTTCGGGGAGTTTCTTTCCACCGGCGATCACTACAGGAACGGGGCAGGCTGCCACAACGTTCTCGAAGCCTTCGCAGTAGTAGGTCTTCACGATGGCGGCACCATTCTCGGCACAGATGCGGGAAGCAAGGCCAAAGTAACGGGCATCGCGCGCCATTTGTTTGCCAACGGCAGTTACACCCATCACGGGGATATTGTAACGGCTACCCATGTCAACGGCCTTGTAAAGGTTGGCAATTGTCTTGGCTTCGTATGCAGAATCACCGATTGCCAACATCACAGCCATAGCCGATACGTTCATCCGAATCGCGTCTTCGATATCGATCACCACGTTGTCGTTCAATTCCGTCAGGATCGACGTGCCGGCATCGGAACGAAGACAGATGGGTTTGTTCGTACTGGGCGGGATAGTGGAGCGCAGGATGCCACGGGTGCACATGAGGCAGTCGGCATACTCAATCAGGGGCACGATATTGAGGTCGATGCGTTCTACGCCCGACGTCGGTCCCATGATAAAACCGTGGTCGAAAGCCAGCATCACCGAACGGCCTGTCTTCGGATTGAAGATACGCGACAAGCGGTCTTTCATTCCCCAGGGTTGGTGGGCGGCTCCCTTCACGTGGAAGGAATCATTATTTGTTTGTACGCCTACACCGAAGTTGGCGCCTTCTCTCAGGTCATCTAAATCTGCCATATTCTATACTTATATTATAATAAACTTATTTCAGCGTTATTTGTTTACGTTATCAGCCTTACTATTTCAGTGCTTCGGCGAAAGAAGCGAACATACACGCCCAGGAAGTGGCACCGCTGTCGGCATAACCGATAGAGCGTTCGCCATAATTGCGGGCGCGACCAAAGTTAGCCTTCATCGGTACGGTTGCTTCGGCTCCCTGTTGGGCTGCATCAGCACCTGCCTGGAGGATAACGGCGATATCGTCGGATGTACAGGCGTCCATTGCTTCCACGGCGGGAATAAGGGCGTCCATCATTGTCTTATCACCTTTCTGTGCTTTGGTCTGTTGCTTTACGTTAGCCAAACCACCGGCAAACATGGCCTTAACGGCGGCGGCATCCAGTTCGGTTCCTGCGGTATGGTCGCTCATTCCCAGGAAGAAAGCGCCCAACAGCGTACTGGTGGAACCGCTTACTTCGAGCATTACGCCCATACCCATATCACCCAGCATGGTTTTGAATTCCGTACCGGCAGCAGCCATACGTGTGATGGCGCTGAAAGCGGTAACGATAGCCGTGCCGTGGTCGCCGTCGCCGATTACAGCGTCGAGCTTTGAGAACTCGTCCTCACGCGCTTTGATGCGCGTGAGGGCGTTGTTCAGCATGGCCTTAAAGGCCTCTCTAGTCAGTTGTGTCATGTTATTTACCGATCGTTGTCCAATAAGGGGCATTCGCTTGTTTATCGTTGAGATATACCACATGGTCGTCGTCGAGGATGGCAAGCATCATCTGGAAGCCGTGTTGTTCCTGTACGGTCAGGATTTCCTGTACGCGTGAAGAAGCGACTTTCATGCCGCGGCCTTCGAGTACCTTATAAGCCTGGCGGAATACGATATTGAGCTCCATCAGTGTGGTAGCACCTACACCGTTGATGATGAGCATCATCTTGTCGCCGGCTTTCGGTTGAAGTTTCTTGCAAAGCTGGTCTACCATCAGGGTGGCTGTTTCGTCAGCAGAGACCAACGGGCGTTGACCGCCACCGCCTTCGCCATGTTGACCCATACCGATCTCCATAATGCCTTCGGGCAGGTCGCTGATGGTGGCATTGTTCTGCGGATGAGTACATTTACCCATGGCAACAGCCAATGTAGCGATGTTATTATTGAAGCGTTCGCCGATCTCGATCAGTTCGTCGATTGATTTGCCTTCTTCAGCAGCGGCACCAATGATCTTGATCAGGGGCACGCAACCGGCCAGACCGCGACGGTCGTCGTCGGGTGTATCCAACCCTGAGCTGATATCATCATGTGTCATGATACTCTTTACAGAGATACCGGCACGGGCGGCCAACTGCATGGCCATGTTGGCGCTCATGATGTCGCCTGCGTGATTCAGTACCACCAACAGGATACCGGCTTCACGCTTCATCAGTTGCAATCCCTGGAACAAACGCTGTGCACCCGGTGCTGCGAAGATATCGCCTACTACGGAGCAGTCTAACATACCTTCACCTACGAAGCCGCTCAATGCGGGCTCATGACCGGAACCACCCAGGGTTACGATGGCTACTTTGTCTTCACTTTTCGGATTAGCGCGTACGATAATGTTTTCACCGCCCAGTTTCACCTGGTTCGGGTAAGCCAATGTGTATCCTTCCAACAGTTCGGGAGTTACCTCCATCGGGTCGTTGATAAATTTTGTCTTTACTTCTGACATAGTTTTGTCCTCCTTTTGTGTATTGTTATTAGTTCAGTTTATTTTATTTCCATAATTTCTACAGCGATTCCTTCTTCTTCGATGAAAGCGATCGTGAGGTGCTCGTCACATACTGTGATCGGGAAAATCACTTTCTTTCCTTCCAGTTCGGCGTGGATATCGGGCACTACATAAGCCAGGTGAGTCTCTGTCTGCACCAGTTCGGGCATGCAGCTCCCCGGTTCGAACTTCAGCCACTCGATGTTGTTCGGGCTCTTGCTGATGTCTGTCAACCAAACACTCAGGCCTTCATTGTACATAGCGCCTTCTTTCTTCTCGTTGGTAATGATACCGATGTGATGTAATGTTCTCATGATCTTACGGTTTAAAGTGAATAATTATGATTGTTTATGATATTTCATTCGGGAATAGACAGCCAGTGCGACGATGACTCCGGCAGCTATATATAAATAGGTAAAGATACCACTTACGTCGTCGTTCTGTCCGTAGGAGTGCATCCCACTCAGGAAGTAGTTGACGCCGAAATAGGTCATCAATACGGTGGCGAAGGAAAGGACAGCCATAAGGTTGAACAGCCAGGGATTATCCCACTTCTTCACCAGACGCAGGTGCAGGGTGATGGCGTACACAACCACGGTGATCAGCGCCCAGGTTTCTTTCGGGTCCCATCCCCAGTAACGGCCCCATGATTCATTGGCCCAGACGGCACCGAGGAAGGTTCCGATCGTCATCAGCGCCAGACCGACGATCATTGCCATTTCGTTGACGATACTCAGTTCACGCATCCGGGCATACAGCATTGTTTCATTTTTAGGTGAAGTAAAGGAGATCATTCCCAGGTTGGTCAGCCCGATCAGACAGCAGATACCAAAGAAGCCATAAGCGGCCATGATCACCGAAACGTGGAACATAAGCCAGGGTGATTTCAGTACCGGCACCAGCGGGTTGATTTGCGGATCCATCCAGCTTAATCCGGAGACAAAGAGGATGATACCACTAAAGAGCGTAGCCAATGCAAATGTGATCGTGCTTTTGCGTACAAATAGCAGACCGGCAAACACCGTAGCCCAGGCCACATAGACCATTGTTTCGTACGAATTACTCCACGGAGCATAACCGGCGATATACCAGCGCATCCCCATACCGAGCATATGGAAATGGAAGACAATCAGCACACAGATTCCAAGCAACCAGACAGTATACTTCATCCACTTCCGTTCATTGAACATACCGGTAAAAGCCAGGATAAGCAGCAGGCCACCAAGACTCAGGTAACCGATCTTACACCAACGGAACACATCCATACGATTGTATTTCAATTCGGTTTCGATGCGTTTGGGGCTGATATCGAGCGTTTTGTTTTTTGCATTCTGATAGGTGTGGATCATGCCGATGACTTCATCAGGTTTTGCCCAGTTACTGCTTTGCATCGATGCCTGTACTTCGCCGATATACCATTCCATAATGCGGGAGACGAACAGCGAATCCTGTCCGGTAAATACCGACAGGTCATCGCCCGGCGCATACCAGGTATGGTTAGGGTCATTGGCATCAGGGAAAAGGTTCAGCATCTGGTGGTTGAACAACTGGTGCAGGATATTGACCTGTTCGTCCAGTTTAAAAAGGTCTTTGTCGAACTTCGTGCGTTGGGCGGGCATCCGATGGTAGGCTTCTTCAAGCCGTGCCTGTAATTTATACTCGCCTTGTTCATCGAACACTTCAACATAAGCACACTCATCTTTAGACAGGCTATAAAAGGAGGCAATATCTTCGTTCGGGAGGGAGATAAAGGGGACGCGCATCCACATATCGGGCAACGCCAACAGGCTGATCAGGAACTGATCCGAGTTGAGCGTACCGATAGTGGGCGACTTATGCAGTTTACGTAGTATTTCTGATGAAAAGGTGTTGACCGGCACCATGCGGCCGTTGGATAACTGAATGGGTAGTGCGCCGAAGTTTGCGGCGTGTGTGGCAGGTACGGCATACCGTTCGATCGCATCCAGTACGGGCGAAGCGGCAGGCGAAACAGCGTTTATGGTAAGAGAGGAAAGTAAAACAAACAAGACGGTGGCCGCTTTCCGCAATTCCTTCAACCGCCGGCTGAGGAAACGGAAACGTCCGTGTTTATCGAAGAGGCCGAAGATAAAGCCCAAGGCCATCAACAGGTATCCGGCATAGGTGATGGTACGTCCGGCCACGTCTTTGTTGACGGAGAGGACGGTGCCCTGCTCATCTTTATCATACGAAGCCTGAAAGAGGCGGTAGCCTTTGATGTCGAGGACATTATTCATATACACCCGTTCATGCCGGGTTTGCCCGTCTACATGGACTAACAGTTCGCTCTCATAGGAAGAGGGACTGGAGGAACCGGGATAACGGGTCAGGGTAAACTTCACCAGTTCCACCTGGAAGGGGAGCGTGTGAAAGGTTGTTTCTTTCGAAGTGCGTATGGCCATACGATCGGTCGTCTCGCCTTCGCGGATGTGCAGGATGCCTTCTTCGCTAAAAAGATGAGAGGTCATGGCGCCTGCGAGGATAATAACAAAAGAAGCGTGCAACAGGATCATACCCCACTTGTGTTGCCGGATCAGTCCGTGATGGTATACGGCAGCAAGGAAGTTTACGATCAGCAGGAATTGTAACAGGATGAATACGGGCGAATAGTAAATCATCGCCTTAGCGGCTTCCGTACCATGGTACTTTTCAAGGAAAGTAGCCAGTGCCAGACCGACGGCGTAGATGACCAGCAGGATGATGGTCGTCAGGTAGGAGGAAAGGATTCGCTCGAGTTTCATAGAATCAAATTAATGATTAATGATTAGTGATTAACGATTAATGGAGGCACCCACAAGGGGCGCCCACTTTTCCATTAATCATTAATCATTAATCGTTAATCACTTATCATTAAAATTAGTCTTCAATCACAACACGGAAGCCTACGTTGAATACGCGCTGCCAGGGGTAATAAGCCTTGCGGGCGTATGCGGTAGAGAACTTCGGACGTTCGGTCCAGGAACCGCCACGGGCCACCTTATACTCGGAAGTTACTTTAGACTTCTCGGTATACGGGTAAGATACGTAGTCGGAACGAGTCCATTCGGCGATGTTACCGTGCATGCTGTACAAACCAAAGGCGTTCTTTTCAAACTTCTTCGAGTCTGTCTGGATCATGTAGCCATCGTTAACAGCTTCTGCTTTAGGTAGATAACTGTAGTACGGATACCAGAAGGCGTTATGAGACATCGGCTGCGGGTCGATACCGCTCACGGCGAAGTTGGTGGTGGTGGCATCAGCCAGGTTTTCCATCTTACCGAAGTCAGCATTCATATTACCGTACCAGAAAGGTTCGTCGCTACCGGCGCGGCAAGCCCATTCCCACTGTGCTTCGGTGGGGAGGGTGATCTTAAGGCCGGTCTTTTCGCTCAGTTTCTGACACCAATCCATCGCATCTTCGTAGCTCACACGGATCACAGGCTGATACGACAAGTTGGCTTCGTAGCCGGGACGAGTGTGGTCTTTCCACAACTGGTCTACATAACGGCTATCGTGTTCAGGACAAAGTACACCATACTGTTCGTTGGTCACTTCTACTTCAGCCATCCAGAACGACTTAGCGATCTTTACCTTCGATACGGGACGTACGTCGGCTTCGCCCTGGGTACTACCCATTACGAACTGACCGGCGGGTACGCGTACGAATGTCATCTTGATACCCGGAGCGAGCGTTACTTCCTTACGGGTCTCTGTTTCCTTGGCCAGCATCTCCTTGATGTCGTCGGCAGTCATCGGCCAACCTTTAAGGGTTACTTCTTTCACCTTTTCGGGAGCTTTCTGTGCGGGACGTTCGGGAGTGATTTCGCCTTTACCTTTGAGGTAGGCGGCATAATCTTCGATTTCCTTCTGCCAATCTACACCGGCACCATTACCATATTTATTGGTCAATTCAATACGGCGAGCGATCTGGTCATATCCTTTATAGGGGAAGTTCTCGATCTTATTGGCATTGAAGAAACCTTTATCCGGTGCATTGTAGTCGATCCAGTTGTAAAGGGTCTTCCACTCAGTGTCAGTTAACTGCACATTGAAGTGGCCTTTCTTCAGGATACGTACCAATTCACTGGTATTGGCATGGTATTCATACGGTTGGAGTACAGGCATATCAGCTTCCGGTCCCTGACGGTGGATGTAGGGATGGATGTTGAGGTAAGCCGTACCGTATCCGCGTTTGTCTTTCGTACCGCCACGCAGGTCGAACGCTTTTCCTTCACCATTATGGCAAGCGATACAGGCGCGGTCGAGGATGGGCTGCATTTCCAGGTCGAACGTAAACGAACGAACACCACCTTCGGGAAGCGTCAGTTTCACCGGTGCTTTCTGCGAAGCGATTACACGTTTCGGGATGGCGATCTGGTTCTGATCTTCGTGACAACCTACGCAAGACACCACTTCACCCGGCTGTCCGGTGAACCAGCTACGCATCCACTGGATGGCGGCTCCGTTCTCGTCAAGCGGTTGGATGGATATCGGTGTGTTAGCCGGCACCTTAAAGATAACGGATCCGTCTTCTTCAACGGGCACTGTACCGAGGAGGCGCTTGATGTCCCAACCGCTCTGGATACCTTGCCAGTTGTGGTCGGAAACTGTTTTCACGTACGCATATTCATAAGCGTGCAGACGCAATTCTTTCACCGTTCCGCGGGGTACACCACGCAGGCCTTCGCCTTCGTAGATATCCTGGATAAATACGGTAGCTTCCTTATCGTTCAGGTTCACGCGGTCAGGAATAGAGGGCGGTGTAGTGGTCTTGCGAACAAGGATAGGGCTGATATAGCCTTCACCTTCGATTTTCTGCAGACAAGTTACGTTATCAAATACGTCCACCAGATACAATCCCCACAAATCCTGCGGATCAAGTTTAGCCGCTACGAGGTAGTACTTGTCATTGATCGGGGTCGGTTTGATAAACTGTGGCCATACGTCGTTGACCAGTTCGTCTTTTACCAATTCAACGATCGGACGGTTGCGATACGGGATTTCCTGTACCATACCGGCAACTCCCTTACGGGCTTTGGTCGGATCGAAGATGATCAGACGGCCGGAACGGGCAATACCGTGGTGACCGGAAATGATTCCCACAAAAGCCGATGCATGTCCCGGTAACGGTTGTACGTCGAACGTACTGTTCGGGAACATGGCCCCACTACCGAAGAGCGCTTTATTTTCCGTCGCATCGGGATTCATATGCATGATCATGCGGGAATAGTAGTGCGTAAGGTCGGTATATTCCCAACGGGTATACATCACGCGGCCATTGTTCATGATCACCGGATTCCAGTTGGCATCCTGGTCGAACGTAAGGCGGCGCATGTTTTTATCCTTCGGGTTATAGAGTACCATATTACCTACGGGGTCATCACCGCTTACGCAGGGTACACCCTGATAACCAATATTGGAGTTGGCGATGATCCGTCCGTCGGGCAGCCAAGTACCATCATAAAATTCCAGATCAGGTTCCAACATGTCCATCATCGGATGGGCCTCTGTTCCGTCCAGATTTACTTCAAACAGGTTCCAACGTTTGTCGGGCATCAGCGAGGTGAACATGACGCGTTTGCCGTCCCAATGCAGCTTAAGGTCGGCAATAGAAGCCGTATTTTCAGCTTCATATACCGTACGCATCTGTACCGGACCACGCAAGTTACTCAACTCAACAATCTCCGCATTAAAGCCGGAACGACGGGCAGACTCCTGGTTACTCCAGTTATTCGCCTGTGTTCCCAATTGGGGAGCCATTGCCTTACGGGCGTTTTCACCCAGGGTATAGCGGGCGGCTACAATCTTATCGCCATCCAGGAACGGATTGGCCAATAAGATCGTACGCTTATTCTGCAATGCCTTTTCGGCGTTTGCCAAAGCGGCTTCTTCACCCGTATACATATCGGCAAAGCCTTTCTTCACCTGCTGTTCCAATTCATTCAACACCGGTTGGTATGTTGCCACATCGAATCCTTTGATTTTCGACATATCAGCAAAAGCCAAGCGGATAGCTTCCATGTTTAACCAAGCCAAATCGCTTTGGATCGTGGACACACGTGACGCTTTTTCAAATAATTCCAGGTAAGCACGAATCTGTTTATTTACATCTTTTTCAGTAGCAATCTGTTCGACTGCTTTGGTAAAATAAGCTTTGTTTTCGAACTGAGAGGCTATTTGTTCAACCGCTTTTCTTTCTGCCGAAGCATCGGGAGTAGCCAGCCAATTTTCCATAGCATCCACATAAGCGGCAAAAACGCCTATTTCTTTCGGATAAGTCTTCAACAGTTTCGCGGCTTCTTCCCGCGGGTAAATCCCCTGAATACGGAAATAAACACTCCCGACAAGCGACACATCACAAATACCAACTTCGGCTTCAAAGCGTTCATATTGGTTATTGATATCAAAGACCATTACTCCATCGGCATGGCAGATCACCGTTTGCTCATAGCTCTTGCCTCCAATCGTCATCGGATTACCATTCAGGTCCGAATTCTTGCGAAGAACAGCTCCTCCCCCGGCTCGCCAATAGGACGGTTCCAGTTCGTTCAACCAGACAGACGTTCCATCGGCTTTGATCAGACGGGCATTGGCCCACGTACCCCAGTCCCAGTCATTTCCATCCGGGCCTGAAGAGGTGATCAACACCAGTTTATTCAGTCCCTTCAGGTTCGCTGATATCGGGGCAGCCGGCTGCTTGGCTTTCATCCAGGCCGACTCCACCGGCTGTGCCAGCGATTTCGCCATAGACTCACGCAATTCCGTTTTTTGTTTGACAATGGCATCAATCCAGGTTGCAGGGGCTGGCTGCTTCTTTTGTGCAGAAACAGTCAACGACAACGCAACCAAAAGTGATGCTACAATTGAGTACTTCATGTTCTTTCAGATTAACAATGATTAATGATAATCCTGGAATTATAAAGAAGCTTTCGGATTGGTAAAGCGCAATCCGGCTCCATCATGATAGCTTGCCCACTCGTCCACGATAGCGCCTTCCGGTCCGGCCATCAGGAAGTGGAATGATTCTGATTTCTTCAGGTGAACTACTTCACCTACCTGCTGTACCACAAAGCATTTGCTTTTCACCGGGCCATGACCTGCGGGGATAGCCGGAGCATTCGGGGTAGCATCACCGATTTCGGAAAAGTTGTAGCACCAGCCTTTGGTTACCATCCACGATTCGAACTTGGCAGGATAGGCCGTCTTCACGTGTGCATGTTCGGGGATCATCTGCCCCGGCAACAGATAGATGGCATGTGCGAAATAGTTATGTTCAGCATCGTTCACCCAGAAGATACCGGCCATACCTACATTTTCAAAATCGCCCAATCCGAATTCAGCGACCCACATATCCTTTTCCATCAGCGGAGTGTAGGGAACGCCATAGAACTCAAACATTTCCAAATAAGCCTTCTTGGCTACATCTTCATTGAACTTACCGTCTGTGTAGAAGTCGGCGTTCGTGTACTTTTTCTGAAATTTCATTTCTTTCTTATTATTACTGTTTTCACATTTCGCAGCATCAGCGCAGCAAGCATCGGCTGTTTTGTCGGCCGTTTTCGCATTACAGGCAACCAGGGAAACAACCAGCAACCCCAGTGACATAGACTTCACAAGTACATTTGTCTTCATAATCTTCTTAATTTGTGTTTTACTTCTATTTCATTTTTAATTCACTGCTATTCCTTCGATCTCGATCAGGAGCTCGTCGCGGCACACGTCGGCCCACATATACGACACCGGGATTCCCAGATTATACCCATCCATCAGACGGGCGGCTTCGGCGTAGTCGGCTTTATCTTTCAGATAGACGCGCAAGATTACGGGGCGAGCGTCGCCGGTGAGCTGGGCGATATTTTCCATGGTAATATGCAACTGGCGCTCCAACCCTACCCCTTTCAGGCTTTCTTCGCCACGGATGGCAGCAGTACCGGAGATATATACCAAGCGGCGACCGGCAAACGTCATGCTTTTGGCGCGTTCAAACTTAGGTGTTGTTTTTTTCTTTCGAGCCACTTCCAGTACCTGGTCGGAATAGGCGTGGGCAGCAACCTGCAACTTATTATCGATCGGCTTGGCATAAGCATCCGGCGCGGTAAAAACTACGGCATCAAGGTCGATCAGAATACCACCCAGGTTCGCACCGATGCCTGTCGCAGCAGGGTATCCATTTGTCCAATCGGTTGTTGCGTAAAAGTCACTCCGGGCATTATTGAAAGACTGGTAGTGCTGGTCTTCACCGTCGAAACGGGTGATCTGTTCGATATAGTTCCACTGGCGGATTATGGTGTTCGCCGGGAAACCTTCCTTTTTCAGCAAGCCATCCACCAGGCGGAAGACCGCTACGGATTGTTGTTCCACCGTGTGCTCAATCACATCTTCCTGGAATCCTCCGGCAAAGAGGAAACGGGCCGACGGGTTCTCCAGTATCACATAGGGTATTCCTTCATGCTGCCGGAACAAAATGGAGTCTTCTACCGTAGGCACATAGCTGTGTACTTCCAGGATCAGCGGTGCATTGAGCGGTGGCTGGGATACATAGCTTAATGTCGGTTCTTTTTCGCCATAGCGTTCGCGAATCTTTACCGAAAGGATTTCTTTCCGTACCAGGTACTCTTCGTTTGTGGATGGTGTTCCAAAGAAAGCCAGTCGCAACACCACTTCGTTCTCCGGCAACTGGTTGATCAACTGATCCACCATTTCCGGGAAAGAAGCCTTTGTCGCTTCCAGCAAATGATATTTTATGTTGTCGCAATAGTTCATTCGTTTCCTTGTTATAGAGAGTTTACATATTCGGTCAGGGCTTCAATGTCGGCTTTGGATACCTTCTTGTCGATGCCGTGTTTATGTACTTCAAATACATCCTGCATGGTAGCTGCCCGTCCGTCGAACAGATAAGGAGCTGTACGCCACACTTCACGCAGGGTAGGTGTATCCCATCCTTTTTCAAATTCGATATCCTGACCGATACGGTGCATTTTCATGTCGGTATAATAGGGGCCACTGTGACAGTCACCACATTTGAGGCGATCGAAGACTTTACGGCCTTCCTTTGCTTTTTCGGAAAGTTCGCCATCCACCAGGTAAGGGCTGGGCACGGGCGTGAGGGCTTTGAGGTAAGCGTTGACGCAATCGAGCAGTTCCTGGTCGGGTTCGTAAAATTGGATCAGACGGAAGCCTTTGTCTACAGCCAACTCGGCAGAAGCACGTATACCGGAGATCATACTCGGCGGGGTGACATGACTAAAGAGCATGCTCTTACAGTTCTTCGAGTTACCCACACCATCGTTCATCAGGTCCCAGTTCATACCGTCCATACGGGCATCGCCGGGATGGCAACCGTTACAGCTTTGCCAGTTCTGGAAACAATGGGCGGCGTCGTTGTAGTACTTTTCGCCTTTTTGTTCCGGCGTTTCTGTGCGTCCAGGGTTCATATTGACAGCCGTCAGATCGAACGTATGAATATCCATCACATTCAGGATGTCGGCAAAATAGGTAGGAATAATCAGTTTATCGCCTGCCATAATCATTCGCCGGGGGCCATTTCCCTGCAAGGGGATACGCTGGCGGATACCATACAAGAAGGTGAGATCGTAGTCGAGGACAGCCTTATTAGGATACTTTACAAATTTTTCGCGCATGGCGGGATGATCGATCACACTGATCTCGTGCGTACCCGAGTGGGAGATGAAGATGGATTCGTCCGTACAAGTAATGCTCCAAATACCGGCTGCACCTTTGTCGGGTTCGTCTACCAATACAGCACCCTGATAGGTCTGCGTTTCGGTATCGATCACACTGAAAGCGCTGGTATTCATCCAGCCCTGTTGCAGTTGGGAGGTGGGAACGGTAAAACGCCCCAAATTGTGCGATACATATATATATTTACCGTCGGGCGTGATACACATGCCGCGCAGGGCATTGCTGCCGTTAGCCAACTGGATGTCTTTCACCTTGGTAAATCCTTTCATTTCAATCACCGACACGCAACTGGCTACCACATCCAAATCAGCACGTTGGGCAGGCAGGTAGTTGGATACGTACAGGTAATTACCATCTTTACTGAACACGGCGCACTTCGGTTCACGCAATACATGGACGGTGCGTACTACTTTTCGCATGACCGGATCAACTTCTGATATCGTACCGGCAAACTGGTTACAGACATAGATGAGTTTCTTGTCCGGGCCAAACATTGGATAACAGGCACCGGAACCGGTCACAATGGAAGCCTCTACCCTACCCGTTTCCAGGGAAAGGATATTCAGGCGGCCGATCGTCTCAAACGTGGTGATATACGCCACATCATCTCCAAGCAGGATACCGGTTGGCATTTCGTCCATCGGAAAGGAGCGAAGCAATGTCTGTCCGTCGGCAGCGAACAAGTCTACCCGCTTCAAGCCTTTTTGTGTCATCAGCATTTCTCCCTTTCCGTTCACTACCACATCGGTGGTAAAGAAAGGCGTATGTTCTGCCATAGCCGAAAAGCTACAGCAGAGCAAACACGCCGTCAGAAAGTTTTTAATCATGCATTTTAGTATTCTCATGGTATTCAATATAGTCTCTTTATTGCCCGGAACTATGCCCCATCTCTGAAGATATTTGGCGGGCTACTTTCATTATACATTGTGCTGAAGAAATCACCACCTCACGCAACAACCGGTCTTTCGGACCCGAGATCCAAATAGCGCCGCAAGGATACCCGGTATAGTTGAACAAAGGTGCACCGATACAGATCACACCGTTCAGTTCTTCCTCGTTGTCGAGAGCAAAGCCATAACGGCGTACTTTCTCCAATTCTTCAAGGTAGGCCTCCTGTGTCGTGATGGTGCGCTCATTGAACTGCGGAAAAGTCATGTACGAAAGGTAACGGTCGCGAACCGTATTAGGCAGATAGGCCATGATTGCCTTGCCCGGCGCGGAGCAGTGCAGTTCGAACGGTTTCCCGGGCGAGAGCATAAAGCGGAAAGCATGGTGCCCCTGTGCCTGTTCGATAAAGATTCCTTTCTCGTCGCCCAGCACACCGAAGCAGGCTGTTTCCTTCACCTGGTCGCGCAAATCGCGCAGATGGGGAACGACAGTTTCCAGCAGGTTATGCTCGTTCAGCGAACGAAACCCCAGATTAAGCATCTTCAGCGATAAGCGATAGCGCTTAGCATCTTCCTTATAATATAGGTACTCCAGACGAACAAGGGTATTCAGAATACGATACGCCGTGGTTTGCGAGATATCAAGATCGTTCTTAATGTCCTGCAATGACTTTCCTTCCGGACATAGCGACAGATATTCAAGCACCGCAATTCCTTTTTCGAGGTTGGGTACCTTATAATTATCGTCTACTTTTTCCATATTCGGAGGCACGTTTTCCATATTTGAAATTACTTTCCAAATCCCATTCAAATATAAGAAGCGTTAGATGAAGTACATACACAGAATTGCAAAAATACGTTAAGTATGTTGTAGAGCATATTCGTCTGCCTAAAGCGCCAACTACCAGAAGTGAATCCTGCGTCAAAAAGAATAATTCCAGTCTATAGCCAAGATATTATTGACGAGTGATCGATGCTGGTAATCTTCACGCAGGTAGTATATATCTAATTGATAATGACGCGAAAAACCATAGGAAAAGCCTGCGAAATAACGGATTTTATTGAACCGGCCGCCTTCAATGGGAGCAATCTTATGATAAGGATCAGTTGCAACAAAGGATTTCAGGCTCTTCCGACAGGCATAAAACCCGGGCAAATATAGTGTTTTTACGGGTATCCGCCTTACAGAAAAGGATGATATTCTGAGGCGTTAAATCAAAAAGGACGTGCTTTGTTGAGCGTGGAAGTCTTTGATATGTAGGCAAATGTAGGTAATTTCCAAACAAACAACGCCTCAAACAAGCCAAAATATTATCTTTAGTAACTGATAAATCCGGTATCACCATACTATCACCTGTGTGAAACAGCCTCTGCGAGACACCGAGGGCGTACTTGTAATGCAAGCCATATTTGAATGTTTCGTCGCTAAAAAGTAATTTTAAGACCGCTTTATCAGAGTAAGCTGGGTGCTTTTTGAATTTAAACTCAGCTTCCTGTTCCTGGAATAGGCGAGAAAGGTCTGATCGTATATTCCGGAAAGGCTAACAGCCCATGTTTCTGCATTGTATACGGAAGAAAAACACTATTCCCTGTTTGCAATCCCAAAAGGAATATGTACAGCCGGGATCTTGTCGATCTGATCCAGGTGTACCAGTTGATCATCGAAGAAGATATGGGGTTTCATGATATTCAGCATCTACGACATCCCGGCGGCAATACCACTTTCAAGGGCACTTTTCACATCATCTTCATTGGCAAAAAGGAACAATGAAACATTAAACAAAGCGCTTGAGGCTACGGCTATGACTAATTTTTGCTCGATTGGGTAGGGCATTGCTTTCTGTTTTTAGTTGGTTGCATTGCAATTATTATCATCTGCCTGAGATTTCAGTTCTCTAATCGCCCTGTCAAAATCACTCTCGTATTGTAGCATTTCTTTACGGCGATACGTTTCAAACTCTTGTGTTGCCTTTTCGATCGCTTGTTTATGCGAAACTGTTCCTGCATTGAGAAGTAAAGAGCGATTGCCAACAGAAAGGATCTCGTCCAGCTTCCCTATCCATTGCTGCATTGTCATTGCATGTTGCTCGACAGCTTGCAATTCGGCGAAATCAAGATATTGAGACACCAATAGATTCAACACCTGCAATTCTTTCTCAGACAGATAGTTCTTTGCAATTTTGACATCATCACGCGTTATATAATTCCCTTTAAAGTTGGTCATACCTACCATTGGTTTATCGGCATCTACTCTATGATAGATTACTTCTGCTGCTGTATGTTGGTGAGCGGCATAGTGCATCTTATTTTGCACAGTAGCAAAAAACTGGCGGGTCATATCTGCCTGTAGATCATAATCCACAGATGTGGTGTAAATATCCGTTACTTGTTGATACAAATTACGTTCACTCGAACGAATGTCCCTGACTCGTTGCAGTAACTCACGAAAATAGCGATTCCCATTCCCTTTGAGGCGCTCATCGTCCATCGTAAATCCTTTTTGGATATATTCATGCAGTCGTTGTGTAGCCCATTGCCTGAAACGTGTTGCCACTTGTGATTTCACCCGATATCCAATAGCGATAATCATATCCAAATTGTAGTGTTCAATCTGTCTTTTCACCGACCGGTTACCCTCCTGACGAACTAACAAGAAATCCTTGTGAGTTGCGTCTTTTTGCAATTCGCTGTCTTCTAAAATACTGTTAATATGCAGACTTACATTTTGTTGCGTCGTATCAAACAGCATAGCTATTTGCTGCTGCGAAAGCCAAACATCCTGGCCGTCAAAACGGACATTAATGTTAGTAACCCCATTATCGTCCTGATACAGGACAAATTGGCTGTTAGCTGGTTGCATTTTATCGTTAGGCATCATTTTCACCACTCCAAAGATATGGAATCCTCAACACTTTCCCGTATTTTGATTAGAATTTTTCCCATCAGAAACTATTCCCTGTTTGCAATCCCAAAAGGAATATGTACCGCCGGGATCTTGTCGATATGATCCAGGTGCACCAGTTGATCATCGAAGAAGATATGGGGTTTCATGATATTCAGCACACGGGCTTTATCTATTCCACCCAGGAAGAAAGCCTCGTCCACGTCTACTTTCCAATGATTGAGGGTATTGATCATCCGTTCATGTGCAGGCGCATTACGGGCGGTGACAATAGCGGTTTTCAGGATGCGGGTATAGGTCGGATCATCTTTCAGTTTCCGTTGTTCCAGTTTCTGATAATAGGATATCTTTTTCAGCAATTCTATGACAGGCCCCGAATGTAAAGGTTCTGCCGCATGTTCGGTTTCGTATTGATGATAGGTTGCAAGGCCTGTCTCCTTATAGACCTTTTCAGCCTCATCATCGGCCAGCACCCCATCAAAGTCGAAGGCGATCCGTAGTTCCGCATCACCCTCATCGTCCACTGCTTTGGTATTCAGCACCTTCCCGGCAGCAATACCACTTTCAAGGGCACTTTTCACATCATCTTCATTGGCAGAAAGGAACAATGAAACATTAAATGCCGGCAGATACTGAAAATGAGGCGAACCCGAAGAAAAACCCGCCCGTGTAATATTCAGTCCATACTGCTTGATGGAGTTAAACGCCCTCATACCAGTTTCCGGACTATTGCGCGACATCAAAACCACTTCTACCGGCTGTTCTTCCGGAAACGAATCATTCAACCGCAGTAAACGACTCACAAAAGGGAAAGCTACCCCTTTCTCAAACGTCCTGTCCACATGCTTCTTTTGGTAATCTTTATAAGCCTGCTCACCTTTGGCCTTAAAGATACTATCCGACTCCGTCAGATCAAACAAAGCGCTTGAGGCTACGGCTATGACTAATTTTTTTTCTATTGGATATGGCATTTCTTCTAGATTATAAGATACGAATTAATCAACACCTCAACCCTCCACCTTTCCCAAATACTCCCCTATCACCATAAACTCATCCGTTTCTTCTTCCAAGACAATCGGGTCGTAGTCCTTATTTTTTGGTTTCAGTGAAATGCGTTCATGCAACCATTCTTCGGTTTCGCGATCATAAGATTTCTCACTGACGTACTGTTTGATAGAATAACTACCACCATTATCCGGATCATAGTAGTTATGATGTTGGACAAGAACAATTTTCCCATTTCGGCTCCCAGCTACATTATTTCGAAACACACACAGATCACCATCGTTGATTAGAGGTTCCATGGAATGCCCAAAAGCTTTGACGACAAACATATTTCGATTCAGCCGTCCTATGCCTTCAACTTTTACCCAACCTAATTCATCGACAACTTGCCCTTCTCCAAACTTTCCACATGCCGCCTTGATTGAATAGTAAGGAAGAAAATCCACGTATTTTACATCATCATTAACTTCTGGTTCAACTCGAACATCCTTCGATATATATTCTGATGCCACTTCATTTTCAACAGATTTCAACTGACTTCTGAAATGGTCTGCCAATGCCATATCGCAGAAATATACATAACAGCCCTTCATTCCTCTCGTCATCAGTGTTCGATAGGTGTTCTTTATAATCTGATCCGTTTGCTGTTTTGCCTTGTCCGGGTCGTTTCTCATCATGCCTATGATTCCTCTTACTGATTTGTCATTAGCTGATCGCTCAGTAACATCGGTAATAACATCACCGTCACTATATCTTATATCATTACCGACTACCACCCCGACATAATCCAATTCCAATCCTTGACAAGTATGTATACAGCCAATTTCATTGATCGATTCCGGAGCAATAATCCACTTACTTCCGTCTTCTTTCAGATTCCAGCGCATCTTGAAGTCGAATTCATCAATGACCACATCGTATGCAGAGGAGTTCTTACTACTGGCCCAATCCCAACAATAACCAGCGACCATCCTCGATTTATTATTCAGCTTGTTTTTCTTCTCAATCTCTCTACGTAGTTCATTCGGGTCTGAAAATACTCTGAAATCAAAGTCTTCCTGAGAAAGACTAATATTAGCAGTTTCACGTATCTGCAATGTATTGTCCAGCCAACTCAAATAACCATCAGAACCATTACACCGAAATTGCGAACTAAGTTTCAGATGCTGAACAAGCGCACCACAGCTTTTTGCCCAGTTCTCGATAGACTGCTTCGACCCGATATCACTAATATGAATCTTCTGGTTATCGTCCACAAAGAAAATAGCCATTTTAGAAGCGGCGATTATTTCCAACACCTGGTTCTCCCCCAGATTCTGATAAAGACCACTTTTAAAATTCAGTCGATGGGCCTCATCAGCTATTAAGACATCAAATGGATAATCTTTCTTCTCATAAAAACTGCCACTCCCTCCAAAAAGAGCCTTAATTCGACTTACCGGGATTGTACCGGCCAACTTATTTGCATATACTTCGCGCGGAGCCGCATTTTTTGAGACATAACGTGCCACTAGTCGTCTCTTCGTATATTCAATCAACAGATTAATCGCCACAACACTTTTACCCGTACCAGGGCCTCCTTCCACAATCAACACTTGCTTTTTGCCCTGCCCGATACGAGCAGACATGGCAAGTGCTGTTTCATAAACGACCTTTTGCTCATCCAATAAGATAAACTCCTGATTACCCTTTAACATGGATGCAAGCGCATCTGCCAGTTGTTTAGATGGTGCTATTTTACCATTCTCAATAACATACAGTACATCCTTTTTACTCGCATACTTTACATGTTGTCTGATGAACTCTCTTAACTTACCGGCATCGGATTTAAGAAAAACAGGAGCTCGCTCTATATATTTCTGATAAAAAGGATGCGTAATCACATGATCCGGAGAATAGTTATGTAAATAGGCGCAAGGTTCAATAGTAATATGCTCATTGCGCACCGTTTCATTATAATCATAAATGATTGCAGCATACGACCATGCCTGATACGATGGATGGGCAGTTTCACTTTCTCCTTGTTGAAAACGCGTTCTAACAAGACCATCCTTTTCTGTCAGTTGAGCATTTTCCCACTGTTTCAGTTCTATGATGATTACTTTATCTTTCCATTCACTATCCTGTCCGGTAATAATAAAGTCTATCCTTTTAGAGGTTAAAGGAACCTGATATTCTATAGCTATACCTGAATCATCTGGTATAGCCTCTGTGTTCAGTACATTATGCATATACATCATGGAATTCTTCCAGGAAAATTTTTCATTGGGCGATGTATGACGACCTAAATGTGTATAAAAAGCAGTATCGATCCGATCCGCAATCACCCCATTAAAAACGTCCTCGATAAAACCATGCTTAGTTGAAGAATACACGATCATAATTCATTGTATTTCTTTGCGTTTCCTTTAGCCTTTCCTACAGGGTATTTTTCTGAATTCTTCCGTATTTTATCTATCATTATAGTCTTAATATCCAAGTCATATTTATGAGCCAGCAGAAATGCATAATTAAAGATATCGGCCAATTCTTCTTTAATTCTATCAACAGACACATCCTCTGCCTTTTTCCACAAAAAAGCCTCATTCAGTTCAGAGGCCTCTATTGACAGCGCAAGTGCCAAATCTTTACCATTATGAAACTGCGCCCAATCTCTTTCTTCGGAAAAGGCAACTACTTGTTCCATTATATCAGCTAAGTCGGAATAATATTCGGGCATACTTAAAGGATTCTACTAAAATAAACATATAATCTGTAATCCTACAAAGGTATTGATTTTTATGACTATACAACAAACAAATCTACAAAACATTACCATAACAAAACTACTCTTCCACTCATACTATCCAACCCTCCACCCTCCCTTTATCTTACTCTCTTCCTGCAAGATAGCGGGTGGATAGTTCCTCCCAAACTATCCACCTACTATCCACCCGGTAATTGCGTTTTTTCAGCTGGCCTTTTCTATCTCCACCTCCATCAGTCGATACAAATTACACTGCTTCCCTTTCTTTTTCTCGACCCCCATCGAGACCAGCATACGTCCGAATTGGGTGGTGGTAACGCCGCGCATAATGGAGGAATGGGTAGAGCGCAGGCGTTCATAGAGTTTGAAGGCAGGAATCCATTGAGCTTCCTCGCCAACTTCCGGGATGCGGTAGAGGGATTGGAAAAGTTCGTGTTCCATGCCAATCTTCTGGTAGGGAGCGTTGTGGAGAAGGAGAGCGGATTCTTCGTCAGTCGTAAACCAATAAGGCTGGCCGGCAAGGAGTTCAGCTTTGAGTTGGGCGTATAGCTGGGTGTGGTCGATGGTAGAAACGTCGATTTTCGACTTTACTTCGATGCAGAGGAAGCGGCGGCTTCCGGTCGGATCGGTCAGGAGACTCGTTTGGTTGCTGGTGCCGATGAAGGAGGCGATGCGGGGCAACTCGGCGTAGTTCTTCTTGTAGGCTTTGCGGATGTTGATAGAGGGCATTTGCATGATGTTCTTGAGGGTGGTCATCTTTTTGTCGGAATACTTGTCCATCTCGTCGAGGTTGATAAGACCGAAGGAGGCGAGTTTCTGCACAGCGCCGCCCTGGGCGTTGAGGTCGTAATGGTCGGTGTAATACATCTGCAAGGCGTCGGGCATCAGCAGTTTACAGAAAGTAGACTTGTGACGTCCCTGCCGACGGCTAATCAATACCGGGGCTACACTGTTTCCGTGCAGGTGATCCATTTCCATCCATTGCGCCGTGAGGGCACGCAGCCAAATATGAAAACCACTGACCCACAACGGCTCGTCGGAAACGCGCCGCGCCAACGCCTCCACCCGATCCTGTCCGTCCCACACGGGCAGGCCATCCATATACTGATGTATCGGGTGGTATGACGGAATCAGTAATGACCGCACATACCGCCGCACATCCCTGTCCCAACACGCAATGCCCTGTTGGTGTGCTTCAATGCAGATCGTATTTTCCTCCCGTTCGCCCAGTAGGCGAAAGGGCATCGCGCTACCTTTTCGCCGATACTCATTTGTTTCACTGATAGCATTGAAACGAAATTCGTAAGCCATTTCGAAAAATTGCTCCAGTTCCTTCATCAACGTTTGTACCGAAGAAGGGGCTGTAGTTGATGGATCAGCCTCCGTCACCGTACGACTGACGACTGACTGCCCCCTCCGTTCCGGTTTTGGCTGCGGCCCGACAACCGGCTGTACCAGCTCAATAGCCACCGGTGGCTGCACTGCCTCCTCCCCTTTCATTTTACGGATAAACCACTGTGTCCGAAGACGTTCATACACACGAATTGCTTTCAGCATGAGATTCTTCATTTTTTTGAGTTTTAAGATCAGGCTGCGAATATATAATCTGAAAGTTCGGTTTTGCAAATCTGATCGAGGGCCAAAGTAACTATCGTCAACTACCGCATATTTTGTTGTCAACATGCCGTAGATTTATTACTTTTGTGCTGATGCTTTTTCCGTCTCACATTACTGAGATGGTTATTCTACGAAATTGGAATTATCATCTCACGGGTATGGAATCTTTGCCTCATATTTGTGGAACAAAGATTTCACGAATGCGAGACGGAAGTTTCACGAATGCGAGACGAAGATTCCATATTCGTGAGACGAAAAGAGCATATTTATGTCTGAAAAAGGCCTTACTTATGTTGACGATAGATCTGCCTGATGTTGACAATAGTTCTACAGGCAGGGAAGGTAAACGTATTGCGAATTAATTACATATTGTTTTACTGTTAAAATCTTAATTATTATGCCATTAGAGTACGACTTTTATGCCAATCCGGCTCCCTGGGGGAGCGACCAAAAGCCGAAACTGCATGCCCGCGTGAAGACCACCGGCACTACAAGTACGCAGAACCTGGCCGAACTGATCAAGGAATGGACTGCCTTATCGACTGCTGATGTAAAGGCGGCGCTTGATGCGCTGGCCAGGGCGATGGAGTTTGAACTTTCGTCGGGCCGACGGGTACATCTCGAAGGACTGGGTTACTTCAGTCTATCGCTCAGTTGCCCGCCCGTAGACTCACCCCGCGAGATACGCGCTGAGTCGGTGAAGATCAAGAATATCGTCTTCCGTCCCGATGTGGAATGGAAAGACCGGTTCCGCAGCGTAGATTTGGCAAAAGCACGCGACAAGAACCATTCGTTACAGTATTCGGAGATTGAGATCGACGGGCTGCTGACCGGGCACTTCATGGATCATCCCTACATCACCGCCCGTGAATTCTGCCGTTTGTGTGGATTCACCCGCTCCACCGGTATACGCCGGATCAAAGAACTGACCGACGCCGGCAAACTGCGTTGCGTCGGTTACGGCAACGCTGTGATGTACGAGCCGACGCCGGGTAATTACCGGAGATAAAATAGACAACAAAAATGGAGGTGGATAGTTGGTGGATGGTTTGAGGCAAACTATCCACCACTTCGACCGTTCACCGACAGTCAGTTACAAGCCTGATGGAAGGTTGGATGGTTAGAGCTACAGAGTGGCTTTAATGGACACTTCAATACACCCTCGCCAGCCAATCCGCGAAGAAGTAATCACAGACCCGGCAGGCATCTTCCTCTTGCGTGACCAGGTCGTTTTTCAACAGTGCTTTGACCGCAGCTTGTACGGAACTGGAGGATGACAGATTGTATTTCTTAATGAAAGCAGCAGAAGTGATTCCTTGTGCCTTTCCTTCTTTAGCAATTGCCTGAAGCACTTGTTTTTGCTTGGGGGATAGGGTGGAAAGCAAGTCTTTATAACTGCTCTCTCGTGCTTGAATAATGTTTGTATGGGCCAATTCATAATTATCCATACTACAATAATCTCCGTCCGGAGTCAGTGCAAACAACTCATTCATCATCATCTGGACAAACCAGGTACAACCATCAAATTGTTGGTAAACGTGCTCAATGACAGCTTTGTCAATATGCTTTCCCCACTCCTCGAACAACCGGGCTGCAAAGCCGGCATATGTATCCATTGGTATCGGATCCAATCCCATACTGATAGCATTCTGATAAAAAGGTCTTGAGGAGGAGTTAAACATCGTATTCATCAAATGACGTTTGCTGCCGGCGAAGATAAACAACGTTTGGTGGCAGTGCTGAATACGGGCACGTAACAAGGCATCCACGTTTTTTTCTTCATAACCGTCAATTTGCTGAAACTCGTTAATAGCTACAAGACAAGGCTTGTCTGCCGATTCCAGGTATTTCAAAATCTCATTGAGGGCGGTTTGCGGTGCCTTTATATCTCCCAGCCCGATATCTAAAACCGGTGCACCTGTGATGGGATCTAACTTCAACCCTGCACGCAAGGAACTAATAGCCTGAAAAAATCGTCCGCTCCATACAGTCTTGCGGGGTTTGAGTTCATCATAAATAGACTTACCCAACAGGTACACAAATTCCGACAAAGAAGCAGTAGCGTAGAGATCTACATAGAATGTATAGTACTTTTTGCTTATTTGTTTCTGATGGAAACAATGCTGAATCAGTCCGGTTTTCCCCAGACGACGAGGGGAAATCAACGCGACATTCCGGCCATTCTCTATCTGCTTGATCAGGAATTCCGTTTCACGTTCACGATCGCAAAAGTAGGCATCAGAGACGTATCTGCCGACTACAAAAGGGTTCATAGGAGCTATCGTTTTCATATTCCCATCATTTTATTGCAAATATAATAATTACATTTGCAATAAAATCGCCTTTTACAATATTGTTCGTATATTTGCGCTTCAATTCTTATATCAATGCTAAGCGCATATGCTTTTCACTTTTACTATTGTATGAAACGGATCTACATTTTTATCGGCCTCTGTCTTTTATCGTTTAACGCTGTCTTTGCCCAGAAAGATTACGATTACAACATCCTATTGACTGGCGCTTCTTTTGCATCGCCTGCTAATACCTGGTTTGAAATGGGCTGTAAAATACTGCATGCCAATCCGATAAACCGGGCAGTCGGCGCCGAGGCGATTGCGAATACGGCCAATCGCATGATTGACGGGAGTTTGTATTCCAAAGAGGAGTTTGAGCATCTGGATGCATTGGTCATTATGCAGGTACACGATAGGGATGTGGTCGATCCTTCCCAACTCAAAGAAAATTACGGAGACTACAATACCCCATTTGATAGAAGTAACTATGCGGCCGCTTTCGATTATGTGATAAAGCGGTATATCACAGAATGCTATGAGTTAAAGCACGACTCTACCTCCAAATACTACAATACGCCTATGGGTAAGCCTGCCATTATCGTATTGTGTACGAATTGGCACGATGGCCGGGTGATTTATAATACCTCTGTACGTAAATTAGCCGAGAAATGGGGGCTTCCGCTTGTCGAATTCGATGCCAACATTGGGTTTTCAAAAAACCAGCCTCACCCTGTAACCAACGAGCAATTCAGCCTTCTGTATTCAAACGACCAACAGGTAGTAAACGGCGTCAAATATGGCTGGCATCCGCTACGAGGGGAGGATTCATACATCCAACAACGTATGGCAAGTATTTTTGCCCATAAGATGAAAGAAATTTTACCGTTTATTTCCTCCCGACCGGATCGTTCCGACCTATAAACCACTGGGGATAAAAAAGAAAGGAGCGCCCCACAGACCGGAACGCTCCTTCAGAATCAACTAAAACCAATCACTACAAACTAACTATAATAGGTGAATGTTATGTTGGCGGCAAAGTTCGATCTGGTCTTCGGGCCAGATGGAGGCTTGCACTTCACCGATATGGGCTTTTTTGAGGAAATACATGCAGAGGCGGCTTTGACCGATACCGCCACCGATGGAAAGGGGCAGTTTATCTTCCAACAAGGCTTTGTGGAAAGTCAAGTCTTTACGTTCGGGACAGCCGCTAAGTTCCAGTTGGTGCAGCATGGCATCCTTGTTGACGCGGATTCCCATGGAGGAGAGCTCAAAGGCGATCTCCAGCACTTCGTTCCAGAGAATGATGTCGCCGTTCAGGCCATGGAAGCCATCGGCGTTGAGGGTACTCCAGTCGTCGTAGTCCGGAGCGCGACCGTCATGCTTTTCACCATTCGACAGCGGATAACCGATACCGATGATAAATACGGCGCCAAACTTGGCTGCGGCTTTGTTTTCCCGTTCACGGGGAGAGAGGTCGGGATACATCTCTAGCAACTCTTCCGAATGGATAAAGGTGATGTCCTGCGGGAGCGACGGAGTGATGTGGGGGTAGGTTTCGTACACCAGGTTCTCGATCTCTTTAAGGATCACATAGAGCTGGCGGACGGTTTTCTTCAGAAAATCAAGGTTGTAATTTTCGGGCTTGATTGTCTTTTCCCAGTCCCATTGATCGACATAGAGTGAGTGCAGGTTGTCCAGGTCTTCGTCGCTGCGGATGGCGTTCATATCGGTATAAAGGCCGTAACCGGCAGGGATGCGGTAGGCACCCAGTTTCATCCGTTTCCATTTGGCAAGCGAATGGACCACTTCGGCCTGGCATTCGCCCATGAAGCGGACGGGGAACTTAACAGCGCGCTCTACGCCGTTGAGGTCGTCGTTGATACCGGTCCCCGAGAGGACAAAGAGGGGTGCGGTGACACGACGTAGTTTTAATTGTTTGGTCAGCTTTTCCTGAAAACTTGCTTTCAGCAGCTGGATAGCCTGTTCGGTCGACTCGGAGACGAGCTTCTGGCTATACGTTTGGGGAATGATTAGAGACATGATGTTATGTATTTAGTGTTATAGACCTTTTTTGATTCGTTCCATGGCTTCGAGGGTTTCGTTGCGGTCGCCGAAGGCGGAGAAGCGGATGAAGCCTTCACCACTGGGGCCGAAGCCGACACCGGGGGTGGTTACCACGTTCATTTCATACAAGAGGCGGTCGAAGAATTTCCAGGAAGAGAGTCCATTCGGGGCTTTTACCCAGATATAGGGGGCGTTATCTCCGCCATAGGCACGCAGACCGCATTGCAGCAGGGAGTCTTTGATGATACGGGCGTTCGCCATGTAGTAGTCGATCGTGGACCTTACCTGCACTTTTCCTTCGGGCGAATAGACGGCTTCGGCTCCACGCTGGGTGATGTAACTGGCGCCATTGAACTTGGTAGTCTGTCGCCGGTTCCATAGTTTGTAGAGGGAAGCCTGGCGTCCATCGAGTGTGAAGCCGGTCAGTTCTTTCGGCACGACGACATAGCCACAGCGCACGCCGGTGAAGCCGGCCGTCTTGGAGAAACTGCGGAATTCGATGGCGACCTTCTTGGCACCCTTAATCTCATAGATGGAATGCGGGATATCGGGATCCTGTATATAGGCTTCATACGCAGCATCAAAGAGGATGAGGGTATCGTTGGCCAGGGCATAGTTCACCCATTTCTTCAATTCTTTCTTTGATAAGGTGGTGCCGGTCGGGTTGTTAGGATAGCAGAGATAGAGGATGTCTACCCGGCGGTTGGGAAGTTCAGGGATGAAACCGTTTGCTTCCGTACAGGGGATATAGACGATATCTGTCCATTTGCCATCTTCGAGAAAACCGGCTCGGCCACTCATTACGTTCGTATCGATGTAGACGGGATAGACGGGATCGGTTACGCCTACACTATTGTCGTGTCGCAGGATATCGCCGATATTGCCGGTATCGCTTTTAGCGCCGTCGCTGATGAATACTTCACTGGGATCGATGGATATGCCGCGGGAAGCGAAGTCGTTCCGGATGATCGCATCCACCAGGAAAGGATAGCCTTGTTCGGGTCCGTAGCCATGGAAGCGCTCCCGGCTGGCAAGGTCGTCCACCGCCTTATGCATGGCTTTGATTACGGCGGGCGCCAACGGCTGTGTCACATCGCCGATCCCCATCCGGATGATCCGGGACTTGGAGTGTGTCACCTTGTAAGCGTTGACTTTTTTAGCTATATCCGAAAACAGGTAGTTGCCTTCCAGTTTCAGATGATGTTCATTTACTAATGCCATTGTTTGATCTCGTTTTGTAGTTTATTCGCGTTTATGATTCCAGGCTGATACGGCCCTCAAATACTTCCACGGCATCGCCGGTCATCCAGACGTCGCCGGTTTGTTCGTCCCAGGCGATCCCCAAGGTACCACCATCCATACAAACGGTCGTGTGTCGGCCTGCCGCTCCTGAGACTGCCGCAGCTACAGCGGTGGCACAAGCGCCCGTCCCGCAGGCTTGCGTGATACCGGAGCCCCGCTCCCACACCCGCATGCGGATACTGCCGTCGGACAGCACTTGAGCAAACTCCACGTTTGTCCGGTTTGGGAAAGCAGGATGGTACTCCAGTTCAGCCCCCAATCCGGACACATCCAGCTGATCTACAGCCTGTGTAAAAAGAACCAGATGGGGGTTCCCCATTGAGACCACGATACCGGTCAACTCCTGACCTCCTGCTTTTACCGGCAGCACCGATTCGGCAACCACCGGATTACCCATATTGACGGTAACCTTAACAACCTTTTTACCTTCAACCGTCAACCTTATTATTTTAATACCAGACAGCGTTTCGAGCGCAATTTCTTTTTTATCCGTCAGACCATGTTCATATACATATTTACCAATGCATCGGGAAGCATTACCACACATCATAGCCTCCGAACCGTCGGCATTGAAGATGCACATACGAAAATCGGCGACCTGGGACGGTTCAATCAACACCAGCCCGTCGGATCCGATTCCCGTGTGGGGAGCGCTCCATCGGACAGCCCATTCTTCGGGATGTTCCAGCGGATGACGTGTAGCATCTACATAGATGTAATCGTTACCGGCTCCATGCATTTTAGCAAAGGAAATATATTTTGTCTTTTCGTCACACATATCGTATATTATATTACTTTTTGAATCTCACACTGCAAATTTACGCGCATAATAACAGCACAACAAGAAAGACTGCATAAATATGCGATTTTCATTCCGGTGGTTTCAATTTATTCGCATATGGCACCAGAATGCTACAATCTGTAAATACACAGCGCCACATTACTATAATATAACAATCTTTTTGTATGTTTGGGTCATCAATTCATCTGGTACCAACGAACAAAGTCACGCACATATGGCAAACAAACGAATCAACCGGCGCGATTTCATCCGTCTCTCGGCTGCCGGAGCCGGAGCCGTCTTTATTCCGGAAGCAAATGCTTCCGTTACTGCACCCACGACAACGGCCGAATCTCCCCAAATTCCGATGCGTCAACTGGGTAAGACGGGGATCATGCTGCCTATCCTGGGTATGGGAGTAGATCGCCCCGACAGCGGCAATGTGCTGCGGGCAGCCTATAATGCCGGTATTCGCCATTTCGACACCGCCAATAACTACCAGAACGGCCGTAATGAGGAACTGCTCGGCAATATGTTCGACGGCAAATCGCGTGACTCACGTTTCATCGCCACCAAGATCATGTTCCCCTACCCGCTACGTGACGACTTTGAAACAGACTTCGAACAGAAACTGGAGAGCAGCCTGAAGCGGTTGCGTGTAGATCAGGTGGATCTGCTCTACCTACACGATATTCGCACGGTAGAAAACGTAAGGGATTCGCGTGTTACGACGGCTCTCCAAAAAGCCAAGGCGGAAGGAAAGGCGCAGTTCATCGGTCTGTCTTTTCACACAGGCAATCCCGATGTATTCAATGCTGCCATTGATATGGGTATATACGAAGTGCTTCTACTTTCGTACAACTTTAAAATGAAGGACCTGGAAGCCAACGAAGCCGCCATTGAACGTGCCGCCCGTGCCGGCATCGGTTTGATCGGTATGAAAACCATGGCCGGAGGCGTTGAGGATGCACAAGGGGTGAAACAAATCAATGGACGCGCCTGTCTCAAATGGGCCTGGCAAAACAAGCATATCACAGCAGTGATCCCGGGGTTAACGAACTATAACCACCTCGACGAATGTGTCGCTGCCGCCCTTGAACCGGAGATCACGGCAGAAGAAAAGCAATATCTGGCGGCATTGAGCCAGGAAGAAATGACTTTCTGCCAGCAATGCAATACCTGCAAAGGGCAGTGCCCCGAAGGGTTGCCTATCCCGGATATCATGCGGGCTTACATGTATGCATTCGGACATAAATGTGCCTCCAATGCGAAGGAAACATTAACGTCATTGAACCTGCGAACAGACGCTTGCACACAATGTGAGAGTTGCCAGGTACAGTGCCCGTCGGGATTTAATGTAGCGCAAAAGATCGCAGCCATTACTCCGGTACTGCAAATGCCGGAAGTATTCCTGACATAAGGAGAAATTCCCACTACTGTAATATTCCTTACACTTGTTTCGAATTATTATCCGTTTCTTTGGGCTATAACGCCAAAGAAATATGGATAATGATTTAAAAGCCATCATGCTCTGTTATGGAGAATTGGTCTGTAGGGTAAATTTTGTCAGAAAAAGCATTCTCCGGCGACCGATGACCCTGGCGGAGAAAATTTTGTATGCTCACCTTTTCAATGAGCAGGAGACACAAGTGTACCGCCGGGGAGAAGCATACGCCAACTTCCGTCCGGATCGGGTAGCGATGCAGGATGCCACGGCACAAATGGCACTCCTCCAATTCATGAATGCCGGACGAGATCAAACAGCCGTACTCACATCCGTTCACTGCGACCACCTCATCCGCGCCTACAAAGGTGAACAGGAAGACATGGCCGAAGCGCTGACTTCCAATCGGGAAGTGTATGACTTCCTTCAAAGTGTATGCGATACATACGGTATTACTTTTTGGAAACCGGGAGCCGGAATCATCCACCAGGTCGTATTGGAAAACTATGCGTTCCCGGGCGGCATGATGATCGGAACAGATTCGCACACACCCAATGCCGGAGGTCTGGGTATGATCGCGATCGGAGTCGGTGGAGCCGATGCCGTGGATGTCATGATCGAAATGCCCTGGGAGTTGAAGATGCCCCGGCTGATCGGTGTACGACTTACCGGACAGCTATCCGGATGGGTATCTCCTAAAGATGTCATTCTCAAACTGGCAGGTATGCTGACAGTCAAAGGGGGCACCAACCATATTATTGAGTATTTCGGTCCGGGTGCGGAAACCCTGTCGGCTACCGGTAAAGCAACGATTTGTAACATGGGCGCTGAAGTAGGCGCTACGACTTCCGTATTTCCTTATGACGATGAAATACGTCGTTACATGTGTGCCACCGGAAGAGAAGCGGTGGTACAACTGGCCGACAATATTGCCCCTTATCTTCGACCCGATAAAGAAGTACTCAAACAGCCTGAACGCTATTACGACCAGGTAATCGAAATAGACCTCTCCTCCCTTGAGCCATATATCAATGGCCCTTTCACCCCCGACGCTGCCAGTCCTATCTCCGCTTTCGCTGAAAAAGTACGAAAAAACGGATATCCTGAAAGCGTGGAAGCAGGCCTGATCGGTTCCTGTACAAACTCTTCCTACCAGGACCTCGACCGTACGGCATCCATTGCCCGGCAGGTAATCACCAAACACATTCCGGTTTCCGCCCGCCTATTCCTTAATCCCGGATCGGAGCAAATCCTGCAAACGGCGGAACGCGACGGGATCATTAACGCTTTTGAAGCAATAGGCGCCCTGCGAATGGCCAACGCCTGCGGTCCTTGTATCGGGCAATGGAAACGGGTGACTGACGACAATGAACGCCCGAACAGTATAGTCACCTCCTACAACCGTAACTTTGCCAAACGAACAGACGGCAATCCGAATACACATACATTCGTCGCCTCACCCGAACTAACCCTGGCGCTGACAATTGCCGGACGGCTTACCTTCAATCCATTGACCGACAAGTTACAAACCAAAGACGGCACATGGCTCATGCTGGATCCGCCCACAGGTAATGACCTGCCACCAGCCGGATTCTCACAAAAAGACAAAGGGTATATCGCACCTACCGGACAAACGGAGCGGGTGATGATCGATCCTCATTCCGATCGCTTGCAGCGCCTCAAACCGTTTACTCCGTGGAATGGAAACGACCGGATCAATATGTTCCTGCTGCTGAAAGCAAAAGGGAAGTGTACGACCGACCATATCTCCATGGCTGGTTCCTGGCTACGGTTCAGGGGGCACCTGGAGAATATCTCATGCAACCTGTTGATGGGCGCAGTCAACGCATTCAATGGAAAAACGAATAGGGTCAAAAACCAATGGACCGGGCAGTATGAGCCTGTATCAACCATCGCAAAGAAGTATAAAGAGGGCGATTGTTACTCCATCGTAATAGCCGAAGACAATTATGGCGAAGGATCGTCGCGCGAACACGCAGCCATGGAACCGCGTTACCTCAACGTACGTGTGATCCTGGCCAAATCGTTCGCCCGCATCCACGAAACCAACCTGAAAAAACAAGGGATGCTGGCTCTCACATTCGTTCGTCCCGCAGATTACGACCTGATATGGGAAGACGACCTGATTAGTCTCACCGGTCTGTCCACTTTCACACCGGGCGTTCCCCTGCTGCTTCATGTTCGACACACCGACGGAACGGATGTATCGTTCGAAGTCTCTCATTCATACAATAAAACACAAATTGAGTGGTTCCGAGCCGGTTCCGCGCTGAATTACTATGCTAAACACCCCTACAATGGCTAAGATTACTTTTACAAACAAAAAACTACAGGTTCCGAATGACATAATTATTCCCTTTATCGCCGGTGATGGTGTGGGCGCAGAGATAACCCCACTTGTACTTGCGACTGTGGACGAAGCTATACATCGAACCTGGCATGGGA
Source organism: Tannerellaceae bacterium (assembly GCA_031555145.1). Lineage (GTDB taxonomy): Bacteria > Bacteroidota > Bacteroidia > Bacteroidales > Tannerellaceae > JAJDIA01. The sequence continues at coordinate 73,576 of JAVBUR010000027.1, forward strand.
AAAGACATATCCGCTGGATGGAAGTATATGCCGGCGAAACGGCTTATATGAAGATGGGCGAATGGTTACCCAAAAGCACATTGCTTGCATTCAAGAATTTCCTTGTAGGTCTCAAAGGACCGCTCAGTACACCTGTAGGAGAAGGAATCCGATCGTTGAATGTGGCCTTGCGTCAAGAGCTCGATCTCTACACCTGCCTACGGCCGGTCCGGTGGTTTCCGGGTGTACCCTCTCCCCTGAAAGCACCCGGCAAAGTAAATATGACGATTTTCCGTGAAAATACCGAAGACATCTATGCCGGAATCGAGTGGGACAAAGGCACGCCCGAAGCCGAACAGTTCCTCCGGTTCCTCCGGGAAGAGATGTTTGTCACCCAGATACGGTTTCCTGAAAGCTCGGCATTCGGCGTCAAACCGATCTCGGAAGAAGGCAGTAAACGGCTTGTACGGGCTGCCATCCGTTACGCTGTCGAATATGGGTTACCCTCCGTCACGCTGGTACATAAAGGAAATATCATGAAATTCACCGAAGGCGGGTTCAAACGCTGGGGATATGAAGTGGCCGAAAAGGAATTCAGCCATTCCATTTTCTCTATGCAGCACTATATAAATATACAGAAGAACCAGGGGAAACAAGCCGCAGCCGATGCCCTGGTGATAGCTATGAAAGAAAGAAAAGTGATCATAAAAGATATCATCACTGATGCTTTCCTTCAAAATTCGCTATTGAAACCCGAGGATTACTCCGTCATAGCCGCTCCCAATTTGAACGGCGACTATATCTCCGATCAATTGGCAGCCATGGTAGGAGGTGTGGGAATTGCACCCGGTGCAAATATCAACTATGAGACCGGGCATGCCGTATTCGAGGCCACGCATGGCACAGCACCTGATATTGCAGGCACTAACAAAGCCAACCCTACCTCCCTCCTGCTCTCCGCCGCCATGCTACTCGAATATATCGGATGGGACGAAGCGGCTAACCTGATCACCAGAGCGCTTGAAAAATGCGTTGAAAGCGGAAAAGCGACAGACGATCTGGCGCGGTTCATGCCCGACGGCGTACCATTGACAACTTCAGCCTTCCTCAAAGAAGTGACGCAGACTATCTGCCAACTTACTTAATCGGTCAACTACAATCTAAATAAAACACATTATGAGTATCGACAAACAATATCTGATCTATAAACTGGCAGATACCATCAAGCAGACAGCCCGGATAGACAACGCCTTGTTCAAACAACACGGTGTCAAACGCGGGCTGCGCAACGAAGACGGTTCCGGCGTGCTTGTCGGGATCACCAAAATAGGCAACGTGGTAGGTTATGAACGCACAGAAGGTAAGCTGAAACCTATCCCTGGTAAACTATTCTATCGTGGATACAATATCGACGACCTGGTGCATGGAGTGATGCAAGAAAAACGATTCGGTTTTGAAGAAGTGGCCTACTTGTTATTATCCGGTAATCTGCCGGACAAGGAAGAACTCGAACAATTCCGTGAACTGTTGTACGAAAACATGCCGCTCAGCCACGAATCGACCCTCAGTATCATCCGTCTCCGGGGAAACAACATTATGAATATCCTGGCTCGCAGTGTGCTCGAAATGTATATCTTCGACAAAAACCCCGACGATCTCTCACGGGAAAACCTGATGCAGCAGTCTATCAAGCTGATCTCCCGTTTCCCCACCATCATCGCCTATGCCTACAATGTGCTGCGCCATCATACCCAGGATCGTTCGCTGCATATCCGGCATCCGAATCCCGATTATACGCTGGCTGAAAATTTCCTCTTCATGTTGAAACGCCACTTTACGTCGCTGGAAGCACGGACACTAGACCTCCTGCTTATTCTCCAGGCCGAGCACGGAGGGGGTAACAATTCCACCTTTACCGTACGCGTCACTTCCTCCAGTATGACCGACATTTATTCATCGATTGCGGCCGGTATCGGCTCGTTAAAAGGTCCGCTGCATGGAGGCGCCAATATCCAGGTTTGCGATATGTTCAAACACCTGAAAGAGAATGTTGCCGACTGGAAAAACGTTGACGAGATAGACGCTTATTTCACCCGCATGCTACACAAAGAGGCATACGACCATACCGGCCTTATCTACGGTATCGGCCATGCCGTCTATACCATCTCCGACCCACGCGCCTTGTTGTTACGCGAACTGGCTCGCGAACTGGCCAAAGAAAAAGGACGTTCGGATGAATTCGAATTCCTTGAACTGCTCGAAGAACGCGCTGTCGCCACCTTCGCCCGGGTAAAGAACAATGGAAAAACGGTGTCGAGCAATGTCGATTTCTACTCCGGATTCGTGTACGAAATGATCGGCCTGCCTGAGGAAATATATACGCCGCTCTTTGCCATGGCTCGTATCGTAGGCTGGACAGCACACCGTAACGAGGAATTACACTTTGCCGGCCGTCGCATCATCCGTCCGGCTTATATGAATGTTCAACAGGAAGAGACCTATGTACCCATCCATGAGCGATAGACAAGCATAGACGAATTCCGGGCAAAACAAAACGATATTTGATAAAATTTTGTTATGTTTGTATAACAATGTATTTTCAATGACGCCAATACTGTTTACGCCCGAACACGAAGAGCTGCTACATCGAATCCCCCTGTTCCGTGATTTACCCCGGAATGTACAGCTTTCACTCACGGAAAAACTCGACTATGCCATCTATTCGATTGCAAAGAACGAAGTGGTCGTGCGACAGGATTCATTATGCAAACACCTAAACATCCTCCTGAAGGGGAGGTTGCGTGTGGACATCATCGATGCGATGGGTAATGATGTGCTCATTGAATACATTGAAGCGCCCCGTGCATTTGGCACCCCTCACTTGTTCAGAGCCGACGGTAGGCATCCGGCCTCCTTTACGGCATTAGAAGACGGAATATACCTTATGGCAACCAAAGACTCCGCCTTCCAGTTGATCAGCGAACATCCGGAGATACTTAAACGCTTTTTATGTATCTCCTCAAGTTGCAATAAATGTACGGCCATCCGCCTGCGGGCTCTTTCGCAGAAGAATATCCGCAAGCGGTTTGTCGTGTACCTGTTCGACCGGCTTACCACAGTTGAAACGACCGTGGTAAAAGTGGAACATAATCAGGTACAACTGGCCGATTATCTCTGTGTTACCCGTCCGGCTCTCTCCAAAGAGATCAATAAAATGATCCGGGAAGGACTTATCCGGGCTACAGGTAAAACAATTGAATTATTACGTATGAACGAACTTAAAAGACTAATTTTATGAGTATATGCATTATAGGCGCCTCCAAAGGCGTAGGCCTCTGTGCCGTTAAACGGGCATTGGCACGCGGACATCATGTCACCACCCTGTCACGCTCGCGTCTTTCACTGACACCCCATATCAATCTTCATCCTTTTCAGGGAGACGCCACCAGCGATATAGACCTCGAACATGCCATTGCCGGCACCGATGCGATCCTGGTCACATTGGGACGAGGATTCGACACCCGTGCGACTACACTGTACACCGACTTTGCAGATACGCTACTCAAACTCCATAAGAAACGCCCCATCACCGTACCGGTCATCCTCCTCACTGGTTTTGGGGCAGGCGACAGCCGAGAATACCTTACCTTCTGGAATCGACAGGTATTTAAATATATCCTGAACGAAGTGTATATCAATAAAACAGAAATGGAAGAGAAGCTATCCCAATCATCGCTTCGATGGGAGTTTGTCCGCCCCGGCACATTGACATATCACGCTTTATCGGAAAAATACCGGGTGGAAACGAACCTTTATAAAGATATGCATATCGGGCATATCTCTCGTATGGACGTAGCCGACTTTATGGTTAAACAGGCAGAAAATTCCACGATGCTCGGCATGTATCCGGCACTTTCGAAAAGGTAAACGCAAAAAACGGTTATCTTTGTCTCCCGATCACCAATTGTATGCATTAAATGACACCCATCACCGAACTGGCCGCCCGTAACCAACAACGAGCACGAGAGATTATTGAAACTATCGGCATCATTCATCTATGGGAATCGATCGGGGCAAAGATCAACCTGGTCGGTTCGCTTAAAAGTGGCCTGTTGATGAAACACAGGGATATCGACTTTCATATCTACTCCGATCCTGTCCGGATAGCCGACAGCTTTGCCGCCATAGCGCAGTTGGCAGCCCATCCCCGTATCCAACGCATGGAATATGTCAATCTGCTCGATACCGAAGAGGCCTGTCTTGAATGGCATGCCTGGTATCTGGATGCCGACAATGAGGTGTGGCAAATCGATATGATTCACCTGCAGAAAGGTTCCCGGTACGACGGTTATATGGAGAAAGTAACCGACCGTATCAGCGAAGTCCTCACCCCCGAAACCCGTCAAGCGATCCTTCAACTCAAATACGATACGCCCGATACGGAGAAGATCCCCGGTATCGCCTATTACCAGGCGGTGATCCGCGACGGAGTACGCGATTACACAACCTTTACCGGCTGGCTAAAGGAACATCCCGTAGAGGGTGTAGTGGAATGGATGCCGTAAACCCCTAAAATAAAGTCATATTTGCACATGATCCCTAAATACTTTCACCTATATTTGTTCATCATAAATATGTAGGATTCGAAAATCCAACCAAAGAATAGAAATTATTAAACTTATTTACCTTATGCAAAGACATTTATTACTTACCAAAACGCTATTAGTTAGTGTTTTTTGTTTTTTCTCAATTTTTAGTTCAAATGCCCAATTAAACACTCTTTTCGGAGTAAAGGGCGGTTTTAATGCGTCCAACGTAACCGGGTTTGGTGATATTTCTGTAACAGAAGAAGGCTCGGCCGGTACTACTGTTTCAACCAAGTACAAACCGGGCTTCCATTTGGGGTTCGTGTCTCAGATCAATATCACTGACCATTTTTTCGTACAACCCGAACTGTTGTATTCGTTGCAAGGTGCTAAGTTTTTAGCCAGTGTAAGTATGTCGGGGAGCAGTGTCTCCGACTATGAAAGCACTAACCTGCACTACCTGCAATTACCCATATACGCAGGGACTAAGATTGCAACCGGACAGGGCTTGGATATCCTCTTGGGAGTCGGCCCGTATCTGGGTTTTGGTATCGCCAGTGAGGATGATTTCTTTGGCGATAGTGGAATATTCAGACGATTCGATGTAGGGCTGACCGCCATGGGAGGTATCCAGGTCAACAAATTCCAGGTCACTATCGGCTATGATCTCGGGCTGATCGATCTTGTTAATGCGCCACGCTGGAGCGAGATCAAAAAAGAAACCGGACTCTCTTCCATCTGCAATCGTAACTTCAAGGCCTCAGTCGCTTATTTCTTCTAAAGGAAGGCCAGCTTAGAAACATATAGCCTGAAAAGATGCCGTGCGGATATGTCAAACCCGGATAGCACTTTTTCAGGCTATACACTTTATAAGAAAGAGATGTAAGCCTATATACCTCTCATTTCTTTTTTCCGAATAGAAGCGATACCACCCACAGCAAAACAATAGCTCCGATAGTAGCTGTAACCAAACTTCCTATCAAACCATAGGCGGCAATACCCAATAGTCCGAAAATCCAACCACCCAATACACTCCCGATAATACCTATCAGCAGGTTGGCAAAGAGGCCGAATCCGCTACCTTTAGTGATTTTCCCTGCGATAAATCCCGCAGCAATACCGATGATAATAAACCAAAGAAAATTCATACTGTTAGTTTTTAATAATTAGTACTCTAAGCGATCCTTTTAAAAAACCAAAAAAGACAGGTATAAGTTCAAAAAAAGTTACAATCTCACTACTTCTATCTCCTTGCGATCAATGTATTTCGGATAACGGAAGGAGGGTATCCCCAAAGCCATCCCGGCATGGATCACACCATCAATACCCAAGAGTTGTTCCAGTTTTCCTTTTTGCTGTTGGACGGCATTCTGCACAAATCCGGTATAAAACTGACTCACTCCCAAACATTCGGCCATCAACGAGCCGTTCTGATAGGCCAGGTTCGCATCCAGCACTCCCATCCGGGCACTTTGGGGTGTATATATCAGAATGACAGCCGTAGCTTTGCGCAAGATGACGTCTTCCCCGTTCTGATAATAATCTCTCTGCATCCGTTCAAAAGCCGGCACATACTTGTACAGTTCCGGGATCATCCGTTTCACGATAGGTCGTAACAACGGGCAGTTCAACTTCTTCAACAGACCGCTAAACACGCCCATGGTAAAGGCTGTCACTTGCTTTATCTTCTCCGGTTGGGTAATCAAGACAAACTTTACTTCCTGCATATTGCTTCCTGTCGGAGCCCGGTGGGCGGCTTCCAGTATCATTGTCAGATACTCTTCAGGAATGGGTCGCGCCGAAAAAGCCCGGTTCGACCGGCGCGACTTGCACAGGAGCATCATCTGTTCCGGTGTGGGCAACTGCGCGGCATCTACAGGATGCACCGTTTCTGCCGGAAACGCCGAATGTACTACCGCATCCTCCGGACACACCCCCACACAATGCCCGCAGACAAGGCAACTATCCACATGCTGTATTTCTATCCCTTTACTCTCAGGCGCCTGCACAAAAATACTTACGGGACATACCCTGACACATTTCCCGCATTGGATGCAGCGGTCGCGATCGATATCTATTATGACTGCCATATGCTAACGAATTTATTGTTGCTACTCTATTTATTTTACTGCCTCAATCCTGAACGAATATCCGATATGCTGCCCATTAGGAATCATATACTCAGGTAATGTGATCGGGCCACAACTGGCATTTCCGACTCCTTCCTGCAGACAGTCCAGATTGAGGTAGATTTCAGGTTTACGTATGTCATCGAGCATGAAATCATGCTTTGCCTGCCATAACTCATTATCGGTAAAATGAAGTGCGCTAAAACTCAGACGATCTTTAGAAGATATTTTCAGGCCTTTCCCGTCGTTGTCGGTGAGAGTAAACCAACGGATATTTTCCCTGTTACCCATGCTTTGCGACCGTACATAATGTTCGGCTTCCATTCCTTTCACAGTTGTTTCATAGCGTCCGAAAAATGCGGAATGTTTCCGGTCTGAATAATTTTCGTGCGGGCCACGTCCATAGTATTTGACGTTCTCCAAACCTGACGGCAGTACAAGTTGTAAACCTAAGCGATGGATCACATTGACCATCGGTCCGGTGAAATTGGCATCTATATCTATGGTTCCGTCTGCATAAATCTGATATTTCACCAGATAGGGAATAGATACCGGTCTTTTGAAAGGGATGGTCGCTGTTTTACTGACAATTACGATTACAGATTTCCCGTCTTCACTTGTCTGGAAAGTAAACACCGGCTTGTTATATACGGCCGGATAGTATGTTTGGTCGGTATATTTATCGTTATTCAGGCTCCGGTACCAATTCAACTCAAATCCCTGATTGTTATGGATCATTTCCGTATTTCCGTATTTCAACGATTGCATAACACCAGTTTCGATATTAAATATGATCGTGAATGCATCCCCGGATATAACCAGTTCATTTGCCGTCTTTTCAGCCAGGATCGTTGACATGGAAGCAGTATTCAATACTGGTAATAAGGGCTTCTTGTTGAGAGCGAATTGTTCGGAAGCAATCGCATATCCGGCTTTTTCCCACGAGGTATTTTCTTGCAGCGTAAAATATACATTCAGGAAATATTCACTTCCGGCTTCCAGGCTTTTAGTGTAAGGAACAAGCAGGGAAGCCTTCTGATTAGGGGCAAGATTGATCGGATCAATGGATCCGGATTCAGCCACCACTCCGTCTTTGACTAATTCCCAACTGATATTATATTCATTCAGGTTGGTGAAGTCGTATTTGTTCTCTATTTCAATCTTCCCAATAGAGAGTGATAAGGGTTTGATTTTGATGTATTGGTATACTTTCTTTACTTCCAGCAGTTTGGCGGTTTCGCGTCTGTCGGGCGTCGTCAATCCGTCGCAAACGAAATCGCCATCGTTGGGGGTATCGCCAAAATCACCGCCATAGTAGAAGCGGTCTTTCGGACCGCCGAATTTCACCAATCCGTGGTCGACCCATTCCCAGATACAACCGCCGATCATTCGTTGCGATTTGTTTTCGATATAATCCCAGTATTCGGCCAGATTACCAACGGCATTACCCATGGCATGCGCATATTCGCATAAGAAATAGGGTTTGTCACTTTCCCGTTGATCGAAAGCGGTCATTCGTTCCAGTGCGGGATACATGTGTGAGTCGATATCGGCTGATTCGTTCCGGCCTTCATAGTGAACCAGGCGAGTCGGATCCATCGAACGGGCCAGGCGGGCTATCTCATCGAAATGCTGTCCGTTTCCGCCTTCGTTCCCCATCGACCAGAAAATAACAGACGGATGGTTTCTGTCGCGTTGTATCATTCTTTCCAGACGGTCTTTAAAGGCCGGCAACCACGAAGGCATATTGCTGATGGCATGGTTATCATGATTTTCAATATCGGCTTCGTCTACCGTATACAGGCCATAATAATCGTAGATCGCATACATCTTGGCATGGTTGGGATAGTGACTGGTACGAATCGTATTCATATTGTAACGTTTCATCATCTGCACATCCTGAATCATGGATTCTACCGGAACGCTTTTGCCATATATCGGATGCGTATCGTGCCGATTAGCCCCTTTGAAGAATACCTGTTCGTTGTTGATATACACCCGTTTATTCTTAATTTCGATTTTACGGAATCCGAATTTGGAGGACATGGCTTCAGTCGTCTTTCCTTCTTTGTCTTTCAAAGACACGATAGCGGTATAGAGATTCGGTTTTTCGGCCGACCATAAGGCTGGCTTTGCTACCGAAGCCTGTAAGTCGAAAGCCTGTTCTTCTTTGCTTTTCAATGCCGTTATATCTTTCGACATATCGACAACTACTTTTCCCTGCGGATCTAATAATGTAATCCGGAGTGATGAAGCAGCCGATCCTTTCTTGTCATAATTCCGGATAAAAGACGTGGTTTTGAACATAGCGGAAGAGAAATCATCTCCCTTGAATTCGGCCGACAACTGATAGTCGCGTACATGCACTTTAGGCGTAGCAAACAGGAACACATCCCGGTGAATACCACTCATGCGGAACATATCCTGGTCTTCGATATAACTGCCGTCTGTCCAACGGAACACCTGTACGGCAACCATATTATTCCCCGTTTTGACGTATTCCGTGATATCAAACTCGGCTACATTATTGGCACCTTGGCTATATCCCACCTTTTTACCATTTACCCAGATATAAAAACCACTGTAGACTCCATCAAAATGAATAAAGATGTTTTTTTCGTCCCAATCAGCAGGAAGGTCAAAGTCACGACGGTATGAACCTACAGGATTCGGTTCTTTTTCATTCGTATACCCTCTTTGAGGCTCAATAAACGGGGGATTATTTTTGTACGGGTACGTGATGTTTGTATAAATAGGAGTACCGTATCCGTGCATTTCCCAATTGGAAGGAACGGGTATTTCTGCCCAGGAAGAGATATTGTATCCGGGTTTATAAAAGTCTGTCGGACGTTCGGAAGGCTGTTTCACCCAATTGAATTTCCAGTTCCCGTTCAACGATTGATAAAGCGACGATGAAGGTGCCAACCACGGTTTGTCGAAACTGTTATCTGCCTTAAGGCTTTCGATCGATGGGAAAGGGATATAGGTAACATGGCCAGGTTCCTTATTAATAGCGAAAATTGTTTCATTCTCCCAGTCATTCTTACTCCGCTTTACTTTTTCTTCTTTCGGAGCCTTCATCGTTGTGGGAACTAACCGCCATGTCTGCATCACATTCGGCAGTTGGCAGATCGTGGCTCCGACAGCTTCATCTCCGGTAAATGCCAACACCATCCCGCTACTGCGCTGGGTAATAGTATATGCACCCGTACCTGTTATGGTGAACTTCCATTGTTGATTTTCATTCATCAGCGAAGCATTCCACTGAATAACCGGATTACCATTACCTGAAGACACATTCGCATTGTCAATACCTTTGTCACAAAATGGATTGGAAATCAGATAGGAATCATTACCTGCCGGAGTGATTTTCCACACCTGTCCTTCTTTGCCTTTCTGGTCTTTACCAAGGAACAGTTCAGCTTCATTGGTATCTGCATCCAGGTTATCGACCACAAAGCCCGATGGGCTGACTATCTTGTATAAAATATCCGGATTGATCCGCTGTGAAAAGACATTGCCTACTACAAGCAAGCTGAATAGAAACAATAAGGTTAATTTGTTCGTACGCATTAATATGATCTCTTGATTTGAGTGATTAACTAGTTAGTTTTCTTATGGGCGTAAAGTTAATGCTTTCTTATTTTGTTTCACTACTTTTGTCGATAGATAAGATTATTGGTAGAAGCCAATAACAGGCACAAACAATTAACAATATGAAAACGCACAGAACAATTGCCCTACGTAAACCGTACCTGGATTGGTGAAGGTTTCGGATTCGATAATACACTCGATTTCTGGTTGGTGGAAATGTCCGGTATTCCTTTCGGTCTGATGAGCGAAACATTGGATGCGAGGAACGTATCCTGTGGCATTACGATCAACGGTGACAAAGCCCTTGTTGTACTTGCTAACTGGACCGATCAGCCTCAAACAGCAAAAATCACATATACAATACCGTCGGAGTATTTTCAAAAACACTCCGACGGTATCGCTTTTTAGTTGATCTTTATTACTTTCACGGTCTTACCCTTTACGACTGCTATGTAGAAGCCTTTGGGTAAATGAGCAATGTTAAACGGATTTGCTTTCGTGACAAATACCAACCTTCCACTAAAGTTGTATAGCTGGATGGTATCTGTGACAATCTCTCCATTAAGACTGATGGTAAGTTCTCCTTTCGTTGGATTGGGATATGCCAATAACTGATCGCCCGAGCGAGGCATTAGCCATTCCATACCGGTAGTGTATTGTTGGACAGTCAGTGTCGCCGACTCGTATGTAATTGTATAGTTATCACCCGCAGTCAGGTCATTTTGTTCAATCACATGCGTACCCGGCTCCAGATTGTCAACAGACAAACTACCGCTCATCCAGTCGCCAGGATATAGTGCAGGGGATACTTCGTATGCCAAAACAGGACTGTTGCCATATTCAATGGTCTCGTCTATGGCCGTCACAGTAATCGCTTTGGCGGTAATACTATACAAGAATGACACGCTCTTGCCCTCTACGGTTACTGTTACTTTGTATTGGCCTACTGATACCGGCGCCGCCGATAAATCGGTATAACTGCCATTGCTTTGTTTTTGCTGGTAAGCATAACCGACCACTGTCTCCGGTGAAGCCTGAGAACCGTTTATCGTAACAGCAACGGTAAATTCGGTTGCGCTGCCGCTATACGTATGTGTGGTACCTCCTTCGGGAAGCGACACTACAATATTGACCGGCACAAATGCATACGCTCCCATTTCAATGGCGGCATTATAAGTACGGGCGTATCCGTCCAGATCTTTGCTAAAATCAACCGGTATTAACCCGGCATCTCCGGCACCAATAAGTGCCGAGGTTTCCTCCAGATGATAATTGCCGTTGACGGCATCGACAAAATCGGTTGCTGTTACCGTCGTATTGCCTGTTCCTGCCGGGGCGGTTGTTCCTACGGCCGTATAACGTACAGTTCCATTTCCCGATACCCCGGCCACAGCGTCGTCTTTATCCGTATTTCCCCACACAATACTGTTGTTTACCACAGCGTCTTGGGCAGCCACCACTCCTCCTGTTTCTTCGGCAAGTAGCTGGGTGACTATATTGAAAGAAGATACCGCACGTTGGCTGAGTGTGAAATACTTCGGGTCGACTACTTTCGCATCGCCTATCGCCAAACAGATCGCCTGATCGTTGTCTATCGAGCCGGTCCAATCCCACGTATCGGTAATCGAAACAGCATCATCGAATGTAGCCAGACCGGTATTGATAGCCGTCCTGTTATCGCAAAAAGATTGCAGTTCGTTGAGTGTCGGTTGCCGCCAGGCAAGTCCCGAAGTGGTAAGCGTTGCCGCCCAGGTATTGACACCCGTCCAGGCATCAGGGTCTTGCCCGGGGTGCAGTATCAGCACATTGCCGGTTGCCGGGTGATAGCTGGCGATCACGCCACCCCGCAGGGTATCGCCTACCAACGGATTTTGTGCCCGTAAGGCCGCTATATGGACTGACAACAAAAGGATAATCATCCATACATATTTTGTATTCATAACTTTACTGTATTAAATGATTAAAAACCTGTAACGGCACGCACCCGGATGGCACCGCCTTTGGTAAGATGTTGTGTACTGCCTGTGCCAAAATTAATACGCCAGGCGCTGTTTCCACCGACTTCGGTTGTACTCCAGTAGTCAACATCGCTTAACCCGGTACCGGTAGCAGTCGCCAACCGGGTGTTTAGTACGGCTTTATGGGTATAGATACCCGCTAATTCATCGATGGATGGTTGCCGCCACACATAGCCTGCAGGAGCGAAACCGCTGGCTGCGGTATTACCCAAAGCCCAGGTTCGATCGCTTGCCTCCTCCGTATGAAGTATCAGTCCCGAATAAGGGTTACTTGCATTGATGCCGCAGATGATGCCCACCAATTCTTTCCCGGCTGTAAACGTATCGCTCCATGAACCATCGGCGTAATAAAAGTGACCGATAGCCGGCAAGGTAGCCGGTTGAGAGGCTCTGATCTGTTTGTTCTTTACCACCGTACAGTTGGTCAACACACTACCCGCACCAGCCAGGTAAACACCTGCCGCAGCCGGAGCCGTATTGTTTTCGACCAGGCAACCTTGCACGTGTGCGCCAGGGCCGGCATAAATACCACCACCCCTGCCGAATGCCGTATTACTTATCACCTGGCAATTACGCAGCATGCTATTGGCTAATAGCAAAGCGCCACCTCCGGCATTGGCCAATTCATTCAGTTGGTCGAGGTTGTAGATCGCTCCTTCGGACGAAGCCGCCCGGGCGTTCCCATGTTGCAACACAAAGCCGTCCCATAGGGTCGGAGATGCAAAAACGGTGGTTTGTGTGAGTACACGTTGGACATTTGCTCCATCGAGGATGGTTTTATGTTGCATCGGCTTGCGGTCTGCCATACCGGCTTCGGGAGCCGAAGCGCTGAACCCGCCAAAAACATGTACACCTTCTTTCAGGAGGAAAGCACCGGTATACGTACCCTCCGCCACAAAGACACTGTCGCCGGCGGAAGAGGCATCGACCACCGCTTGCAAATCGGCACAGGCCTCGACCCACGAAGTGGCTTGCAGGGCTTGTTCCGCCGAACTGCCTCCCGGCTTTACATAACGGACAGTTTGGGCTTGTAGCATAGTGCTACACAATAAACTGCCTGTTAGTAAGACGAATATATAGTTTAATTGTTTCATTTTATTGCTTGCTTACACGCTTTATCCTCTTTTACATTTCTATTTTATACCATTTACCACTATTCTTATTACCACTATACACAGCCATTACAGCCTTGCCTGCAGGTACAGTTATGTCGCTGACAGTAATTCCCTCACCGGAGGTATTAATTAAAGTAACAATTGTGCCTGTTACTTCTTCATAGCTTGTGTCAATAGTACCGTTGGCGGTGAATGTAAGTACGTTGGCAGTGCCAAGTATTCGACCTTCTATCTTCGTTGTAGTTAAATCTTTTGTACCGATATTAATTTGATTATTTTTTATTGCATCCTTATTAGCACTCGTTACTTTTGTACCAATGCTAATTATCATACTGCTGGCTGCATCTGCTCCTGCACCGTAAAACCAGTCACCTATACCTATAGTATTTTGAGTGTATACATTATAGCCAATAGTAACAGTGTTTTTACCAGATTCGTAACCGATCCGGGTTTGGCTTATACCTGCATTGTAACCAATATCCATACTACTCGTTTTGCCTATGCCAGTCGTCTTAGTTCTATAGCCACCTAAATAAATATCACTTTTTTGGGTCGCTTCATGGCCAATGCGGGTAATGTTGGTTGTAGCGGAATCACCAATATAAAAAATATTCGAATTAGCTTTCTCGCCGATGTGAGTCCAAGTATATCTCGCATTATTACCAATTCTAGTAGTGCTGGTTTTGGTTTTACCGTCATCAGTTGTTGCATACGCACCGATGTTTGTTGTTGGATTGGCAGCAGTACTGGGATAATAAATAGTACCTGTTGTTATCGGACTGTTTACTAATGTTTTAGCCGAACTTGTGCCACCAACCACAGGTATAGTATTCAAATCAGCCACAATATTGCCCGGCATTTCGCTTTTTTTTACTAATTCATTGCCTGCAACGGTATTATCTCCATAATATACTTTTCCTGTTTTTACAGAAAGCGGGCTATTATTATAGCCATTCCTTGAGCTATTACCAACAGGAATAGTATCAATGCCAACCCTAAGAGCTTTAATATCAATGTGGTTTCCCGCAACACTATCCCTCATATTCCGAATATAGCCGCTCGTTAGAAGAGCGGCATCTCCTGTTGCATCAATTTGTGCATTTGTCTGGTCGGAAGTAATCTTACCCATCGTAGCAATGGAGGTTTTAGTACCAGCCGTGCCTATATTGATGGCATTGGTACCGGTAGCAGCGGCATCGTTAAACGCTGTTCCGACATTAACGGTATTGCTATTGGTTACCTCATTGCCGATATTTGTGGTGTTGGTTTCTGCACTTTCACCGATGTAGGTGTTGTTGGTACCGCCGCTCGTGCCAATATACGAGTTGTTTGTTTGCGCCATTAAGACACTGCTTACCGCAAATAATAGGCAACTCAGGCCTATCGATCGCCTTTTTCTTTTAGTGAAATTGATTCCCATAATGTTCAAATTGAAAATGCTGTTATTGTTTATATGATTAATTGAGAGCCACTACCCCATGTGGTTAGTGGGCGCGAAAGTAACCTATACCGAAAGAACAGCAGTACCAAAATCACAATACTTAGTACCAAAATCACAATTTATAGCTTTTTGTATACCCAAACCTAAGGATTCCATTGTGATTACCTTACGACCTGAAAAAACCTTGCATTATTACATCCCCACTATCCTGCTTACAGTCAGACGAATACTGGATATAGAGTTTCCACATCTCCTATACTCGACATACATTGGCCAAAATAATAGTTCAAAGTTGGCTTCAAATCCAACCAGACTTGAATCTTTTGCTGGTGTGTTTTGGCATCCAACTCATTCTCAGGAGCGCAGCGACGTTTCCCCTCTTCAAGAGCTACTCTCTATACACATCTTTTGATGCGTGTATGGGGAGAACTTGAAGTAGCAATA